>DATLLX010000254.1:0-2869 GCA_035537595.1 Gaiellales bacterium
AGGCGATGTGCTCGGCCACGGTGGTCGAGAACCGGAACGTGTCCTGGCTGACGATGCCGATCTGCGCGCGCAGCGAGTCGAGCGTCAGCTCGCGCACGTCGGCACCGTCCAGCATCACACGGCCCCGGTCGACGTCGTAGAAGCGGGGGATCAGCGCGGTCAGGGTGGTCTTGCCGCAGCCGGTGGGGCCGATCAGGGCCACGGTCGAGCCGGGCGGGATGTCGAGGTCGATCCCGTCGAGCACCGGCCGTTCGGCGTCATAGCCGAAGCCGACGCCTTCGAACCGCACGGCGCCGGGGCCGTCCGGCAGCGGCCTGGCATCCGCCGCCTCGACCACGTCCCGCTGCTCGTCGAGCACCTCCAGCACGCGTTCTCCGGAGGCCATCGCCCTCTGATACTGGCCCACCCACATGCCGATCATTCGAAGCGGCATCACCAGCAGCAGCAGGTAGGCGTTGATGGCGAAGAAGTCGCCCAATGACAGGCTGCCGTTGACCACCTGGAAGCCGCCGACCAGCAGCACGCCGGCGATGGCGGCGCCGGGAAGCGCCGACAGCAGCGGCACGTAGGTCGCCTGCTGGCGGGCGGCCACGATCGCCATGTCGAAGATCCGCTCCGAACCCCGGCGGAACCGTGCCGTCTCCCGCCCCTCCTGCGCGAACGCCTTGACCACCCGCACACCGACCACATTCTCCTCGGCCTGCGCCGTCACGTCGGCGACTCGCTGCTGCACCTCCTTCAGCACCGGATGGCTGACCTGTGAGTAGCGGTACGCCAGGTACACCATCAGCGGTGTGATGGCGAGGGCGATCAGCGTCAGCTGCCACGACAGCAGCGACAGCGCCACCAGCACGATGGTCACCGTGATCACATGCTGGGAGAAGAAGATCAGGCCATAGCTCAGAAACACGCGCACGGCCTGCAGGTCGACCGTCACGCGCGACATCAGCTGACCGGTCTGGTGGCGGTCGAAGAACTTGTACGAGAGCCGCTGGAGGTGGGCGTACATCCGGTTTCGCAGGTCGTACTCGACCGCGATCGAGAGCCGGCCGGCCAGCCACCGGCGGAAGAACATCAGGATCCCCTTGACCACGCCGGCGGCCACGATCAGGGCGGCCAGCGTCATGATCCGCTGCCGGCTCTCGCCGCCGTCCGCCGCGTCGATCACGCGTCCGGTCAGGTAGGGGATGGCGAGCCCGCTGGCCTGCGACAGGATCGCGAGCACGGCGGACAGCGCCACCTGCCCGCGGTAGGGTTGCAGGAAGCCCAACAGTCGGCGGAATGTCACTCCGCCAATGTAGCGGGAAGCCGGTTAGCCGCCGTTGCGAAGCTGCTCGAGCAGCACCTGGAAGGACACGCCCTCCAGCTGCGCGACGACCCAGAGGCCGCCGATCACAAGGATGCCGACCACAGTTGCGCCGAACGTCAGCTCGCCGACGACGCTTCCGCGCTCATCGCCAAACCACCGCTGCATCTCTGACCCCCTGAGCCTGGAAAGCTGTTCACCGGCGCACGACCCCCGTGCGCCATAGGGAAGCATCGGCTGCCGCGAGCCGAGGCCGCATCACCCAAAGGCGTGGTTTGTCAGGCCGGCCGGTCGGATGTCCGGCGCTCGATCGAGCGCCGCTCGCGGGCCTCTGCCCAGGCAGCCAGCCGTTCCGGCCGGCGCTCCTGCTCCGACCCCGCGGCCTCGGCCTCCTCCGCCACCTGGGCGATGGTCCTGCGATCGAGGTCGCCGATCTCGGTGATCTCGCAGCCGATCCGGTGCCGGCCGTAGGGAGCCGGATCCATCCGCACGACCCGGGCCTCGACCTTCAGCCGGCGCCCGCCCAGCGGGAACACCAGCCGCAGCAGGTCGCCCGCCGACAGCTCGCGCTGCGACACGAAGGCCAGGCCGGTGGCCGACACGTCGACCAGCCGCACCTCGAGCTCTGCGTCCCGGGCGAGCGTCCTGCCGTACAGCATTCGCGCCACCAGCGGCACGGAGACCGTGACCCGCGGCGAAGCCCGGCGGGCCTTGCGGCGGGTCACCGAGGTGACCTCCAGGTGCACCAGCGTCTCAGCGGCAGTGTGGAAGAAGGCATCGGCGACCAGGAACTCGACCTCGTAGCGGCCCCGAGACTGGTCGAGCACGCGGGCCAGCAGCTGCAGGTCGGGGCTGACCGTGCCGGCGGGCACGAAGCCGTGCAGCAGGTCGCCCTCCTGGTGCGAAAGCGTGACGGTGAGGCCGCCGCCGGCAGCCGACAGCACGTCGACGCTCCCGGGGAGCTCAGGGAGCACGCCGAGGGCCAGCGCGAGCAGCTGTTCGCGATTCGATTCCGACATGGATCGACCCTCTCATCGGCCGCAGATAGCCATCCCTATAGATGCAGACGCCACCGGCGCGATACGCTGAGGGGGTGGGAACGGCCGACGCCTGGATGGTGATCTTCCTCGCGGTCGTCCTGAAGCTTCCGCTGCTGCTGATCCTGTGGGCGATCTGGAAGGCGGCGCGGCTGGCCGACAGGGCGGAACCGCCGCCTCCCGTGCGCATCAAGCGGCTGGCACTATGCGGGTATTGCGGCCACCGGATCGCCGTCGGGTACGACGCCGTCGACATCCATCGCCAGGCCGCCACCATCGCGGCGTCGACCGGGGAGGCGCCGTTCGACGTCGAGACGCGGCTGATCCGCGCCGAGCTGGCGCAGCCGGACTCGTTCCCCGTCGAGCCCACGCGCTGCCCGGGCTGCGGGGAGGCGGGGGTGTGGGCTCCGATCGAGACGCTCGACCCGATCGCCATGCGCGCCATCGACCAGGCTCGCCGGCTGCAGGGCTCCTAGCCGCCGGTCAGTAGCGGGGGGAGCGGCGGGCGCCCAGCGTCTGCCGGTGG
>DATLLX010000255.1:0-2262 GCA_035537595.1 Gaiellales bacterium
CGAGCAGCTCCCAGCCCGGCTCGGCCTCGATCCACCCGGCCAGCCGCCGGGCCAGCTCCACGTGGCCGGAGATCACCTCGGCCAGCCCGTCCGCGCCGTAGGCCCGCAGCACCATCCACAGCTTGAGCGCCCGGAACCGGCGGCCCAGCGCCAGCCCGTAGTCCATCAGGTTGACCACGTCCTGCTCGCCGGTCGTGAGGTAGAAGGGCACGACCGAGAAGGCTGCCCGCAGCACGTCCGGGTGAGCCGTGTAGAGCAGGCTGCAGTCGATCGGCGTCAGCAGCCACTTGTGGGGGTTCACGACCAGCGAGTCCGCGCGGTCGCACCCGGCCAGCGCCGGGCGCAGCTCGGGCACCACCCCGGCGGCGCCGCCGTAGGCGGCATCGACGTGCAGCCAGGCCCCGTGGGTGGCCGCCAGGTCGGCGATCGCCGGCACCGGGTCGACGCTGGTGGTCGAGGTGGTGCCGACCGTGGCCACCACAGCCAGCGGCAGGGCGCCGCCGGCCGCGTCGGCGGCCATCGCCTCGGCCAGCCGGTCGGCTCGCATGCGGCACGCCTCGTCGACCTCGATCCTGCGCAGCCCCTCCCGGCCGATGCCGAGCGCGATGCAGGCCTTCTCGACCGAGGAGTGCGCCTCGACGGAGGTGTACACGGCCAGCGGCGGCAGGTCGGATCGGCCCGCCATGCCGCGCTCGCGGATGTCGAGCCCGGCCGCCTCCCGGGCCGCCGCCAGCGCGTAGAACGTCGAGCTAGAGGCCGAGTCGGTGATCTGGCCGAACCAGCCGGGCGGGAGGCCGAGCAGCTCCAGCACCCAGTCGAGCGTGCGCTCCTCGAGCTCGGTCAGCGCTGGCGACGTCCGCCACAGCATCCCGTTCACGTTCAGGGCGGAGGCCATCAGCTCGCCGACCACGCCCGGGCCGGAGCCGCTGATGCCGAAGTAGGCCATGAACCCGGGGTGATTCCAGTGGGTGATGCCGGGCAGGATCAGGCTGTCGACGTCGGCCAGGATCCGCTCCATCGGCTCGCCCTCGCGGGGCGGGTGCTCGGGCAGCGACGCGGCGATCGCGCCCGGCTCGACCTGGGCCAGCACCGGTCGCTCGCCGACGTCGCGCAGGTAGTCGGCGGCCCAGTCGGCCGCCTGGGCCAGGGCCCGCCGCACCTCCTCCGGGTCGGGGCCGGCAACGCTCACGGAGGCCAGGCTACACGCGGTAGATGAACGACTGCGTCGCCGTGTACCGGGTGAAGTAGAACTGGAAGCCGTCCACCGCGGTCGACCACAGGTGGCGGCCGCTGCCGCGGCGGACGTGCACCAGCACGAACATGCGGTCGTTGGAGAGGTTCAGGCGGAGCACCTGCTCCTCGTGCAGCGTGAAGCGGACGAAGGCGACCTGGATGCCGTCGATGGAGGCGAACGCGAAGGCGCTGCGCGTCGCCTGGCGGCGGACGAAGCGGCCGCCGGTGTCGACCCGGTGCACCACCAGCCGGCTGGTGCGCGAGTCGGTGCGCGTCCACACGATCCGCGGCTCAGAGATGTCGGGCGGGCCGAGGTCGACGCCGCCCTTGGCACGCGCCAGCACCTGCACGTCGCCGCCGGTCAGGTCGAGCAGCACGATCTGCTTCTCGGTGGCGGTGCGGCGCCGGTAGACCAGCCAGTCCCCGGACAGCGCCGGGTCGGTGCCGGCCACGGGCAGCGTCCGCTGCACGTTCAGGTTCGCGGCGTTCAGGATCTGGAAGGCGGGGCCGGTGTCCACCACGATCCGGCCGCCGTCGATGTCCGGGTGGGTGCCCGGCAGTGCGTCGGACGGCAGCGCCCCGTCCAGCCGGCGGCCCGTCACCGTGCCCCCACTGACCTGGTTGAAGGCCACAATCCCGCCGTCCCCGGGCGCCGGGTCGGCGACGGTGTCCGAGCCGAGGTCGAGGCGGGTCGCCGCCTGCGCCGTCCCGCCCAGCGCCGCCAAGAGCAGCAGCGTCGCCAGCGCCGCCAGCGCCAGGGCGTTCACCCGCCGCAGCCGCCCGCCCCAGCCGATCATCGACTCCACCCGGCAGCTGGCGCCCTCGTAGCTGGTCAGTCGCGCCGTCGAGACGGCCAGCACCAGCCCCCGCCCCAGCCCGAACGCCGCCAGCGCCACCGCTCCCGTCCACGGCCCGGCGAAGGCTAGCACCCCGGCGGCGACCACCACCAGCGTCGCGACCGGCAGGTACGTGCCGAACCCGGCGCCCAGACCGAGGCCGTAGAGCACTGCAGCGACCGGCTGGGAGTGG
>DATLLX010000256.1:0-2365 GCA_035537595.1 Gaiellales bacterium
CGCCGCCGCTGTGGCGGGCGGCCCGTCGACCGCCACGACCAGCGTCAGCGCGGCGGTCCCGGCCAGCACCAGGGCGGCGCCCCAGCGCATCGCGGTCACGTGCGAGACCCGAGCGCCCAGGCGGGCCTGCAGCTGGCTCGACAGCGCCCAGACCACACCGACCCCGGTCAGCGCCAGCCCGGCCCGCCCGGGAGTGAGCCCCCACCGGTCCTGGAGCACGAAGACGATGTAGGCCTCCGCGCAGAAGAACGCGGCGCTCATCAGGCCGCGGGTGCCGATCACCGCCGGCAGCCCGCGGCGTCCGACCAGGGTGCCGACCGGGAGCAGCCGGCGCAGGGCGACCACCACCACCGCGAGCGCCACGACGGCCAGCGCCACCCCCGGAGCACCGCCAGCGGAGCCGAGCAGCTCGAGGGCCAGCACGGCGGTCGCGCCGACGACCGCCCAGACCAGGCGCGAGCGGGGCGCGCGCTCCCCGTCGCCGCTCTGCGCCAGTCCGCGCAGCGCCGGGGTGATCAGCAGTGCGGCGAGCACGACGAGGGCGACGGTGCCGAGGAACACCCAGCGCCAGCCGACCGCCGCGGCCACGAACGCGGCCAGCGCCGGGCCGAACAGGGCCGGCAGCACCCAGGCTGCTGCGAAGCTGGCGAACACCGCGGGCTGCAGCGCCGCCGGGAAGACCAGGCCGACCACGACGTACAGCCCGACCGTCAGCGCGCCGCCGCCGAGCCCCTGGAGCACGCGGCCGACGACCAGCACCTCCATGGACGACGCCGTCCCGCAGACCAGCAGCCCGAGCGAGAACAGCGCCAGCGCCGCCAGCAGCGGGGTCACCGGACCGCGGCGGTCGCTCCACATGCCGGCCGCGACCATGCCGACCACCCCGCTGGCCAGGGGTGCGGCGAAGCTCAGCGCGTAGAGGCTGATCCCGTCCAGGTCCCGGGCCACCGTGGGCATCACCGTGGTCACCGCCATCGCCTCGAACGCCACGAACGCGATCAGCGCGAACATGCCGATCGTGGTGGCGGCGTAAGCCGGGCCGAGCAGGCGGGTGTCGGCCACGGTCTCGGTGTGGGGATGGGGCGGGCTCGCCGTCGGTGCGCTCATGTCGACAGACAGTAGGACTTCAAGCGGACTTGAAGTCAACTGAGTTGTCGCGCACCGATGACTACGACGGCCGGAGCCGGTCATCCTGATCACGAACCCACCACCAGGAGGCACCTCATGGGCAAGGTCATCGCATCGATCACCACCTCGGTCGACGGCTACGTCACCGGACCGGACGACGGGCCCGACGCCGGCCTCGGCATCGGCGGCGAGCGGCTCCACTACTGGGTGATGGGCGGGCCGTGGACGTACGACGGCGAGCACGACACCAACGGTGCGAAGGGCGCCGACAAGGAGTTCATCGACGGCATGATCGGCCAGCTCGGCGCCGGCGTCTGCGGCCGCGGCATGTACGACGCGGCCGGGGCGTGGGGCGGTTCCAACCCGTTCGGCGGGCGGCTCTTCGTCGTGACGCACCGGACGCAGGACGCGCCGGACGCCTCGACCGGGTTCACCTTCGTCGACGGGTTCGCCGAGGCGCTGGCGGCAGCGAAGGCCGAGGCGGGAGACCGGGCCGTCTCGATCGCCGGTGGGGCCGACGTCATCCGGCAGGCGCTGGACGCCGGTGAGGTCGACGAGCTGGCCGTCTCGGTGGCCCCGGTGGTCCTCTCCGGCGGCAAGCGTCTCTTCGAGGGCTTCACCCGTGACCTCGACCTCGAGATCCGCTCGGTGCACCACTCGGCGTACGCCGTCCACACGACGTACGGCGTGCTCCGGTAGTCCCCGCAGCCGGCCGCCGTGCCACCGGCTCAGCCCGGAGGGCGGCTGGCTGCCAGGCCGCGCGCGACCCAGGCCCGGAGCTGCTCCTCGGTGCGGACACCAGCGTCGAGGACGCGGACCCAGGAGCGCGACTCGCGCCCACCCATCACCATCGGCTCGACGTGGGGCTCGGCGAGGAGGGCCTCGCGCTGCCCCGTGCCGACCGGCACCAGGAGCCCGCCCAGGTTGCCCGCCGCCACCGCCAGGCGGCCATCGACCATGAACGACAGGCCCCCGAACATGCGTTTCTCCTCGACCTCGCCCGCTCCCCGCAGGGCCTCGCGTACCCGATCGGCGAGCTCCTCGTCGTAGGCCATGGCCCCATTCTTGCTGCTGTCGGCCGCGAGTAGGGTGCGAGCCATGACCAAGTGGGAATACCTGACGGCGCCGATCCTCACGCACGCCGCGAAGCAGATCCTGGACAACTTCGGCTCCGACGGCTGGGAGCTGGTGCAGATCGCGCCGGGCATGAACCCGGAGAACCTCGTCGGCTACTTCA
>DATLLX010000257.1:0-11812 GCA_035537595.1 Gaiellales bacterium
GAGCTGTTCGCCATCCGGCTGAGAATACCCGCCACACCTCCTGTGCTAGCGAGGAATACGTGGACCCGGCGGAGGCGATCGCAGAGCTCAAGGAGCTCTCCACCCAGATCGACACGGTCACGCTGGCGGCTCGCGACGGCACCGTCGTCGCATCCAGCCTCAGCGGGCAGGCGCCGTCCGCGGTGGCGTCGGCGGCCCGGGAGCTGATCGCCGGCGCAGACGAGCTGCGGGCCGACCTGGGCCGCGACGCGCTCGCCCAGGTGCAGGCGGCGACCCCCGAGGGCAGCGTGTTCGTGGTCGTCGACGACGCCCGCATGGCGATCGCCACCACCGGCGGCGATCCCACCGTCGGCCTGGTGTTCTACGACCTGAAGACGCTGCTCCGGCAGACCGCCGACTCCTCCGGCACGTCGACTGCCGTTTCCAGCGAAGGAAACGGAGACACGTGAAGCGGCGGCGGCTGTGGTTCCTGGTGGTCGGCGCCGGCTCCTTCGCCGGCACGCTGCTCTACCGGCGGCGCACGGTGCGAAACCGGATGCGCGTCGACGTCTACTTCGACGACGGCTCGATGGTCTCGTTGGCGGCGGGATCGCCCGACGCCGACGCCCTGCTGCCGACCGCCCAGCAGATCCTCGCGCAGGTCCAGGCCGGCGCAGCATGAGCCTGGAGGATCTGGGGCAGCGGCTGCTCGACCGCGCCTACCTGGAGGGCGACTTCCTGCTGCGATCGGGCAGGCGCAGCCGCTACTACCTCGACAAGTACCGCTTCGAGACCGAGCCCTCGCTGCTGGCCGGGATCGGCCGCGAGCTGGCGCGGATGGTGGGGGAGCACGCACCGGGTGTCGACCTGCTGGCCGGCCCCGAACTGGGGGCGGTGCCGCTGGCCGCCGTCACGTCCATCGAGACAGGACTTCCGTACCTTTTGGTGCGAAAAGCGGCAAAAGAGTACGGAACAGCAAACCGGCTGGAGGGCGTTTTCGAGCCTGGGCAGACGGTTTGCGTGGTCGAGGATGTGGTCACCAGCGGCGGCGCGCTGCTCCAGGCGGTGGACGCCCTGCGCGAGGCGGACCTCGACGTTTCCGCTGCAATTTGCGTGGTTGACCGCGAAGAAGGCGGCGCCGAGGCCATCGCCTCAGCAGGCATCACCTTCGCCTCGCTGTTCACGAGCTCGTCGCTCGGCGTGGGCAGCCCGGCCGCGAATGCCTGATTTTTCGCTTGAAAAGCCGATTGTTGACGTCCGCAGACGGTGGTAAGGTGCCACCGCTTAACCCGTTCCCGACCCCGAACAGACCAGGAGGAACCAGGGTGACAAAGAGCGAGTTCATCGACAAGGTCGCAACCAAGTCCGGCCTGTCCAAGAAGGACGCCACCGCTGCCGTCGACGCGACACTCGAGTCGATCAAGGACGCACTGTCCAGCGGCAACGACGTTGTCTTCACCGGTTTCGGGAAGTTCAGCGTCCAGCAGCGCAAGGCGCGCACAGGCGTGAACCCGCGCAACCCGGGCCAGAAGGTCACCATCCCGGCCAGCACTGTCCCGAAGTTCTCGGCGGGCAGCCAGCTCAAGGCCGCCGTCAAGTAACTCCGGCTCCTCGAGGTGTCTCGCGGCCGCCCGCCGCCCCACGTGGGCGCGGCGGGCGCCGCGCGTTAACGGCACCGTTCACCCGGCCGTCGGCCGCCGCCTGACGGTCACGGCGGCGCCGATCAGCGCCAGCCCGATCACGCCGATCACGGCCAGCGCCGGCAGCACCGGCAGGCCGTTTCCCCCCTCGCGCGCCGGCGGCTCCTCCGGCGCCGTCGCCGGCTCCCTCCATGGCGACACCTCCCGGGTCACCGGATCGATCGTGGCGATCCGCGCGCCCGCCGGCTTGAGCACCACCAGCGTGCCGTCCGCCGCGAGGTCGATCCCGGCCGGGTTGCGACCCATCACCCAGGCCGGCAGGTCGATGCAGTCGGCCGAGCGGGAGTCGGTGTGCAGGGCGTGGATGAAGCCCTTATCGGTGCCCTCGGAGTACAGCGTGTAGGCGGTCGTCCGGTCGTCGCTCCACACCCGGGCCAGCGAATAGCCCTGCATCTTCTCGCCCGGCTCGCGGGGATCGACCACCGGCTCGGGCAGCAGCCGCCGGGCGGCCAGGTCGTAGGCCCGCACCCGGTAGTCGAGCAGGTTCTGCGGCCTGGCCTGGATCAGGTACAGCAGCCGCCCGTCCGCCGACACCGCATCCAACCCGTCCCAGCCGGGCACGCGGATGGTCGCCCGCGGGCTGAGCCGCTCGGTGCCCAGGACGAGGAACCTGGTGTGCGCCCGCCGCGGCCCGTCGCCGCGGGGGAACTCGGCCAGCACCAGCGTCCGCCCGTCGCCCGACAGGCCGTCGGTGACGCCGTCGGCGCTGACCATGGTCACCCCCCAGCGGCCGGGCACGACCCGCTGCACCAGCACGCTGCCGGCGGCGGCGTCGATCTTGACCACCGTGGTCGAGCCGGCGGCACCCGGCAGCGTCACGTACCGCACCGAGCCGTCGGCGTCGGTCACCCCGCTGCCCCCGAATGTCAGGTTGGGCACCACCGGCCCGTCCGCCACCGCCGCCGGGGCCGGTGCCAGCAGGGCGATCGCCGTCGCTCCCAGTGCGATCCGGCTCGCCGTCGCTCCCAGTGCGATCCGGCTGCCGCGTGCCATGGTCTCCTCCTCCGTCGCTTCGGAGGTCTACGGCCCGGCGCCGTCCCCGCGTCCCGCGATCACCAGGCGGTACCCGACATCGAGCTCCCGCAGATCGAGCAGGCGGCCGTGCCGCTGGTGCCAGCGGCGCCGGGCCAGGTCGTCGTGCAGCCGCCGCAGGCCGCGCTCGACGACCGCCGGGTCTAGCTGCCTGAAGGTCGAGATGCCGGCCCTCACCGCCGGGTCGAGATAGGCCTCGGGTCGCCGCCAGAAGGCGCCGAAGAAGCCGTCCGTACAGTCGGCGGGGATCGGCACGCGGCGCACCTCGGCCCGGCCCAGGCCTCGCGCCAGCTCGACCAGCGTGGGGTACCGCCCCTGGTCGAGCTCGAGCGCCTGGGGCAGGTAGTCCGACGTCATCCAGAACCCCACGTGGGCGGGATCCCGGGTCAGGATCACCACCCGGTCTCGGGCCACCCGCCGCAGCTCCGCCAGCCCGGCGGGCACGTCCGCCCAGTGATGCAGGGTGAGGATGGCCATCGCGGCATCGAACCGGCGGTCGGGGAAGGGCAGCGCCTCGGCCGCCGCCCGGATCGCCCTGGCGGCGCCGGGCGGCCGCTGGTCGATCATCACCTGGGACGGCTCGACCGCCGTCACCTCCCGGTCACCGGGCTCGTAGGAGCCGGCGCCGGCGCCGACGTTCAGGACGGTGGCGGCGCTCCCCAGGGCGCGACCGATGGCGGCTGCGATCCGGTGGTCGGCCCGGCGAGCCGATGCGTAGCCGGTGCCGATGCGGTCATACGTCTCCACCTCCCGAAGTCTGCCAGGGCTGGCCCCGCTCGAAGAGCGCCTGGGCGGGCACGTAGAACGCGGCCAGCACGAAGGTCAGGGCGACGCTGATCAGCGGGCTGACGATCGCCACCAGAAGCGCGCCGAGGTACAGCAGCGGCCCCGGGTCGAAGGCCTTGGAGATGGCGTCCACCCGCGACTGCGGCACCGTGTCGGCGATCAGCCGCGGCGGTGCCGCGCGTAGCGCCAGAAGATGTTGAACATCACGGCCATCCCCAGCAGCGTCAGGTCGTAGGCGTACACCGCCGGCCGCTCGCCCTCGTGCTGCAGGTGCTCGGCGACCAGCCGGGTGGGGAAGGGGATGAACGAGATCACCATCAGGAACACGACGTTGATGAACAGCAGCGTCCGGTCGGCCCGCTTCAGGCACGACACGCAGGCGTGGTGGTTGATCCAGATGATGCCGATGGTGAGGAAGCTGGTGGCGTAGGCGAGGTAGGAGGGCCACAGGTGCAGCAGCTGGTCGCCGAGGTCGGCTCCCTCGACGTCCGGCACCCGGATCTCGAGGATCAGGAGCGTTGCCGCGATCGCGAACACGCCGTCGCTGAATGCCTCGAGCCGTCCCCTGGCGGCCTCGTCCATGCACCCATCATCGCCCGCCGGCCGGACGTCTCCGGCTTGCGCCGAGCGGCTGCCAGGCGATAGACAGTGCGCATGCGTGCCGCCGGCTTGCTCGTCTGCGCGATCCTGCTCGGGATCCTGGTGGCGACGCCGCCGCGGGCTCCGGCGCAGCCACCGGCCCCTGCCGGCGAGGTGATCCCGCCCGATCAGCGCACGCCGCCCTACATGCAGCCGCCGTACCTGCTCGACGGGCGGTGAGGCCCGCCGCCGTCCGGCGGATGTGCGAACATATGTTCGATGCGGCAGACGGCGCTCGCACAGCTCTCACTCGACGGCGCAGACCGCTTGGTCGAGATGCTCACGGAGCGGCGGGCGCCGCTGCCGCTGGCCGACGCAGCTCGGTGCCTGTTCGCCCTCCGCCAGGCGCCGTCGGCGCTCGTTCGCCAGCTGGTCGACGAGGTGATCCGCTCCGACCCCCGGCTGGTCTGGCGGTCGGCCGGCGAGGTCGCGCTCACCGCCTGGGAGGAGCTCACCTCGCTCACCGACCTGGCGCTGGAGGACGCACCGTTCGTGGTCTTCGACCTCGAGACCACGGGCACCCGGCCGGGCAGCTCGCGGATCGTCGAGATCGGCGCCGTGCGCATGCTCGGCTTCGAGCCGGTGGCCAGCTTCGAGCGGATGGTCAACCCGGGGTTTCCGGTGCCGGAGACGATCACCCGGATCACCGGCATCCAGACCCGTGACGTGCGCCGGGCGGCCCGGATCGAGCGGGTGCTGCCGGAGTTCATCCGCTTCGCCGAGGGGGCGGTGCTGGTCGCGCACAACGCCCGTTTCGACGTTGGCTTCGTCGACGCCGACCTGGCCCGGCTGCACGGCCGGCGGCTGGCCGCGCCGGTGATCGACACCGTGATGCTGGCCCGCCGGCTGCTGGCGGGCCGGGTGGCCCGGATGAACCTGGGCACGCTGGCCGAGCGGTTCGACACCCGGGTGCGGCCCTGCCATCGCGCGCTGCCCGACGCGGAGGCCACGGCCGAGATCCTGGCCATCCTGCTGGGCATGGCCCAGGAGCACGGCGTGCGCACGGTGGCCGATGCGGTGGCGTTCTCTGCGCCCATGCGGCGGCCGGCCCGGGCCCGCCGCAACCTGGCCCGCGACGTCCCCTCCGGGCCCGGCGTGTATCTGTTCCGCGATGCCCGGGAGCAGGTGCTCTACGTGGGCAAGGCGACCGATCTTCGGGCCCGCGTGCGCTCGTACTTCTCGGGCCCCGCCCAGCGGCGGCCGGTGGAGCATGCGCTGGCGGCCACCGAGCGGATCGAGGCCCGGCCGCTGGGGTCGGAGCTGGAGGCGGCGTTGGTCGAGCTGGAGCTGATCCAGCGGCTGCGGCCGCCCGCCAACAGCCGCGGAGCCCATCCCGAGCGTTGCTGCTACCTGACGCTGACGGTGTCCGAGCCGGTGCCGCGGCTGAGCGTGACCAAGGAGCCCGCACCGGGGGAGCTGAGCGCCGGGCCGTTCCGCTCGCGGGGCGAAGCCCAGGCGGCGGCCCAGGCCGTTCGCTCCGCCTACGGCCTTCGCACCTGCCGCCCGGCCCGGCCGACCGACGACGGCAGCTGCCTGACCGGGCTGCTGGGCAGCTGCCACGCCCCCTGCCACGGCGGCGCCGCCGCCGAGCGCTACGCCACGGCGGTGGAGGGGGCGCGGGCCTGGCTCGAACACGGCGAGGGGGAACGCCCGCTGGCGGCGCTCCGCCAGCGGATGTGCGCGCTCCGTGAGGCTCAGCGCTACGAGGAGGCGGCCGCCGCCCGTGACGGCCTCGACGCGCTCGATCGCGCCCAGCGCACGCTGGCCCGGCTGCGGCGGATCGCCTCCCGCAGCGGGGTGCTGCTGGCGCCGGACGCCGACGATCGCTTCGTGCAGGCGTTCGCCTGCGCCCGCGGCCGGGTGGTCGCCCGCCGCCGGCTGCCGCGGGCGGGCGACGGCCTGCTCGAGATCGCGCCGCTGGTGCTCGCCATCGAGGCCGGGTCGGTGGGTCGGCCGCGGCCCTTCCTGCCCGTGGAGGCGGACCAGGGGCGGGTGGTGGCGGCGGCCTTCGCCCGCCCCGGCGTCAGCATCCGGGCGATCCCGGCCACAGGCGGTGACCTGGCCACCGCCGTCTCACAGCGGCGCGGCTCGGTAGGCTTACGTGGATGACGTTTTCCGACAGGCTGGCTGCGGCGGTGGCCGCGAAGCAGAGCTCGCTCTGCGTCGGCCTCGATCCCCGGATCGAGCTGCTGCCGCCGGCCGTGATCGGCGGCCTCAAGCCGGGCCGGGCCGGTCGGGCCAGGGCGTACGAGCGGTTCTGCCTGGAGGTGATGGACGCGGTGGCCGGGGAAGCCGTGGCGGTGAAGCCACAGGTCGCATTCTTCGAGGCCCTGGGCGGCCCCGGACTGTCGGCTCTGGAGCGGATCTGCGCGGCGGCCGCCGAGGCCGGGCTGCTGGTGATCGCCGACGCCAAGCGGGGCGACATCGGCTCCACCAGCGTCGCCTACGCCGAGGCCTGGCTGGCCCCGCGCGACGGCGAGCCGCCGGTGGCCGACGCGCTGACCGTGAACCCGTACATGGGCCGCGACGCGCTCGACCCCTTCCTGGCCTGGTGCCGCGACGGACGCGGCGTGTTTGTGCTCTGCCGGACGTCGAACTCCGGCGCCGCCGACCTCCAGGAGCAGCTGCTGGCGGACGGCCGGCCGGTGTGGGAGCGGACGGCCGAGCTGATCGACGGCTGGGGCGCCGAATCGGTCGGCGACTGCGGGCTGTCGAACGTGGCCGCCGTCGTGGGGGCGACCGCGCCCGACGCCGTGGCCCGAGCTCGGGAGCTGATGCCTCGCACGATCCTGCTGCTTCCCGGCGTCGGCGCCCAGGGCGGCGAATCGGCGGCGCTCGCCCCGGCCTTCCGCGACCACCCGGCGGGCGGGCTGATCGTGGCCGCGCGCTCGGTCATCTATGCCTGGCGGGAACGCCGCGGCGACTGGCAGCAGTCGGTGCGGGCAGCCGCGGCCGAGCTGCGTCAGGCCGCGCCGGTGGCCTGAACGACCGGCCGGCGGTCGCGCACCAGCCAGGCGACGCAGGCCAGCCCGACCAGCAGCGAGAGGACGGGGTCGGCGCCCAGCGCCAGCATCGCGCACAGGGTGGCGGCCACCTCGAAGCCTGCCAGGTCGCACAGCGCCCTCCGGCGGGCCACGCCCCAGGCCGTATCGGCCAGCGTGACGGCCGCCGTCATCACCAGCAGCCACAGCGCGCCGTGGCCCGCGTACCAGCCTGCGATGCCCACCTCGAGCACCACGGCGGACGTGACGATGGAGCGTCCCGGCGTTGCCAGCATGCCTCAACCGTACGGTCGCCGGCGAAGGCGTCAAGTGTAGACTGGACAGGTCCGATGGACCGAGGCTCAGACGACCGGCCGGCATCGGGTGCGCGTCACCGGGCACGTCGATGATTCTGACAGTCACCGTCAATGCAGCGGTCGACAAGACACTGACCGTCGCCAACTTCCAGCTCGGCCACCGGCATCGAGCCCAGCAGGGCCTGATCGTGCCTGGCGGCAAGGGCATCAACGTCGCCCGCACGCTGAAGCGGCTCGGCGACCCCGTGATCGCGACCGGGCTGGCCGGCGGCCGCACCGGCGTGCACATCCTGGACGGCCTGTCGCAGGAGGGGATCCTGAACGACTTCGTCCGGATCGGCGCCGAGTCGCGCACGTCGACCGCCGTCGTCGACCCCACCAGCGGCCTGCAAACCGAGATCAACGAGTACGGGCCGGAGGTGACGGCCGACGAGATCGCCACCCTGCTCGAGAAGATCCGGTACCTGTCCGGCGCGGTCAAGGTGGTGGTGTTCGCCGGCAGCCTGCCCCGCAAGGTCGATACCGGGTTCTACGCCGACGTCGTTCGCGACATGCACAAGCGCCGCGTGCGCACGGTGGTCGACACCGAGGGAGAGCCGCTGCGGCTGGCGCTGGCCGCCGAGCCGAACATGATCTTCCCCAACCAGCGGGAGGCCGAGGCGCTGGTCGGCCACGAGTTCCAGACCGACGAGGACTTTCAGAACGCCCTGCTCGAGCTGCGCGACCGGGGCGCCGCGAACGCCGTGATCACGCTCAAGACCGGCTGCTACGCCCTGCTGGCGTCCGGCGGCCGCGGCCGCCATCGCATGTACCGGGCGTGGATCCCGCGGATTGAGGCGGTGTCGGCGGTGGGCTCCGGAGACGCCTTCCTGGGCGGCTTCGTGTCGGCCCAGCAGACCGGCCGCGGCGAGGCGGACTGCGTGCGCCACGGGCTGGCTGTGGGCGCCGCCAACACGCAGACGGTGGGCGCCGGCGTGTTCGACCTCAGAGACGTGCCCCGCTACGCGGCCATGGTCGAGGTGGAAGAGATCCGCCCTCGCGCCGCCGCCGTGTCCTAGCCCTTGGGGTGCCGGGCATGCCCGCCGACCACCGAGCATCGCAGGCCCGCTCGTGAGCCGGCGCGGGGATCTGGTGTTCACCGGCGGCGTGATCGGGCTGGCGCTGCTGGTGCTGGGGATCAGTGCGGTGACCGGCGACTCCGAGCCCCGGCAGCCGGCGGACGCGGCGCCCGCCGCCGGTAGCGGCCCGGCCGCGACGACCGCGACGACCGCCCAGCCCGCTCCGGCGGCGGCGAAGCCCAGCGCCCCTCCCGGCCCGATCAACGTCTACGCCCGGGACGGCCCCAACATGCTGACCGGCGCGGCCAGAAGGGCCCGCTCGCTGGTCTACGTGCCCAACTCCGTCAGCAACACGGTCGACGTCATCGACCCCTCGACCTACAAGGTGATCCGCAGCTTCGCGGTGGGAGTGCAGCCGCAGCACGTCGTGCCCTCCTACGACCTGAAGACGCTCTACGTCACCAACGACCAGAGCAACACGCTGACCGCGATCGACCCGCGCACCGGGCGGCCCGGCCGGACGATCCCGGTCGCCGATCCGTACAACATGTACTTCACGGCCGACGGCAGCCGGGCGATCGTCGTCGCCGAGCGGCTGAACCGGCTCGACTTCCGCAACCCGCACACGTTCAAGCTGCGCCACTCGCTGCACGTCCCCTGTGAGGGAGTCGACCACGTCGACTTCTCGGCCGACGGCAGCTTCCTGATCGCCAGCTGCGAGTTCTCCGGGGAGATGCTGAAGGTCGACGTGCGCCGGGAGCGGCTGGTCGGCGCGCTGCAACTGCCGGACGGCGCGCAGGGGATGCCGCAGGACGTGAAACTGTCGCCGGACGGCCGGGTGTTCTACGTCGCCGACATGCGCGCCAACGGGCTGTGGAAGATCTCGGCCAGGCGGTTTCGGGTGACCGGCTTCCTGCCCACCGGCGCCGGCGTGCACGGGCTCTACCCCAGCCGTGACGCGCGCTACCTGTATGCCACCAACCGGGGCGAGGGGACGGTGTCGGTGATCAGTTTCCGCAGCGGGAAGGTGGTCGCCCGCTGGCAGATCCCGGGCGGCGGCAGCCCGGACATGGGCGGGGTGTCGGCGGACGGCAGGGTGCTCTGGCTGTCCGGCCGCTACAACGCCGAGGTGTACGCGATCGACACCCGGAACGGCCGGCTGATCGCCCGGATCCCGGTCGGCTCAAGCCCGCACGGGCTGTGCGTGTGGCCGCAGCCGGGCCGCTACTCGCTGGGCCACACCGGCATCCTGCGCTAGCCGCCGGCGGGCGCGCCGGCGGCCGCCCTGTTTCGACCGACCCCGTTGGGAGACTCCCGGGAACATTGAACATTCGCTTGCGCAATGACTTTTCCTTCAGCGGCCCGGCAGGGCCGCGTGTGTTTTTCAAGGGGGTTCGGGTTGGAGATTGAGATTGGGCGGGGGAAGAAGGCCCGCCGCGCATACGGGTTCGACGACATCGCGATCGTCCCCAGCCGGCGGACGCGGGACGCCGAAGACGTCGACATCGCCTGGCGGCTGGGCCCGCACCTGCTGGAGCTGCCGCTGCTCGCCTCCGCGATGGACGGTGTCGTCTCTCCTGACATCGCGATCCGGCTGGGTCAGCTGGGCGGCCTGGCGGTGCTCAATCTGGAGGGCATCTGGACGCGCTACGAGGATGCCGACAAGCAGCTCGAGCGAATCGCCGGCTACCCCAAGGAGCAGGCCACCCGTGAGATGCAGCAGATCTATGCCGAGCCCGTCAAGCCGGAGCTGATCGCCCAGCGGATCCGCGAGATCAAGGCCGGCGGCGTGCTGGCGGCGGCCTCGCTGACGCCGCAGAAGGTGCGTGCGCACTATCAACTGGCGCTCGACGCGGGGCTCGACGTTCTGGTGATCCAGGGCACGGTCGTCTCCGCCGAGCACGTGTCGACGGTGGTCGAGCCGCTGAACCTGAAGGAGTTCATCGCCTCGCTGCCGGTACCGGTGATCGTCGGCGGCTGCGCCTCCTATCAGGCCGCCCTGCACCTGATGCGCACCGGCGCCGCCGGCGTGCTGGTGGGCGTCGGCCCCGGCGCCGCGTGCACGACCCGCGGCGTGCTGGGGGTGGGAGTGCCGCAGGCGACGGCCATCGCCGACGCCGCGGCGGCCCGTGTCCAGCACCTGCTGGAGACCGGCCAGTACGTCAACGTGATCGCCGACGGCGGCATGCGAACCGGCGGCGACATCTCCAAGGCGATCGCCTGCGGCGCCGACGCCGTGATGGTCGGCTCGCCGCTGGCCCGGGCCAAGGAGGCGCCCGGCCACGGCTACCACTGGGGCATGGCCACCTTCCACCCGACGCTGCCCCGCGGCGCCCGGGTCAAGACCGAGCAGGTGGCGACGCTGGACGAGATTGTGGTCGGGCCGGCCAAGGAGAACGACGGCACCCTCAACCTGATGGGTGCGCTTCGCACCTCGATGGCGACCACCGGCTACGACAACATCCAGGCCTTCCAGAAGGCCGAGATCATGTTCGCTCCCGCGCTGCAGACGGAGGGCAAGAAGCTGCAGCGCGAGCAGGCAGTCGGGATGAGCCATTGAGCGAGACGCCGCTCGAGTACGCGTCGGGGGCCGGCACCCTCGGCGGTGGCGAGATCCATCGCCCGGTGCTCGTGATCGACTTCGGTGCCCAGTACGCCCAGCTGATCGCACGCCGCGTCCGCGAGTGCCGCGTGTACTCCGAGATCGTCGCCCACGACCTGCCGGTGTCGGAGATCGCCGCCCTCGACCCGATCGGCATCATCCTGTCCGGCGGGCCGGCCTCGATCTACGAGCCGGGAGCGCCCGACGTCGACCCCGAGCTGTTCGAGCTCCGGGTGCCCGTGCTGGGCATCTGCTACGGGATGCAGGCGATGGCCAAGGCCCTGGGCGGCACCGTCTCCAACACGGGAATCGGCGAGTTCGGCAAGACCCCGGTACGGCTGGCCGGCGGGGCGCTGCTGTTCGGTGAGATGCCGACCGAGCAGAGCTGCTGGATGAGCCACCGCGACAGCGTGGTGGCGGCGCCGCCCGGCTTCGAAGTGACGGCGTCGACCGACACCACGCCGATCGCCGCGATGGAGGATCGCGAGCGCGGCTTCTTCGCCGTCCAGTTCCACCCTGAGGTGCTGCACACGCCCCGCGGCACCGAGATGCTGGGCCAGTTCGTGCTCGAGGCATGCGAGGCGCCGCCGACCTGGACTGCGCACCAGTTCATCGAGGAGCAGGTCGAGCGGATCCGGGCCCAGGTCGGCGACCAGAACGTGATCTGCGCCCTGTCGGGCGGTGTCGACTCGGCCGTGGCCGCGCTGCTGGTGCACCG
>DATLLX010000258.1:0-22170 GCA_035537595.1 Gaiellales bacterium
CTTGAGTGACTTGGCGCCGTACTTGTCGGTATAGCTGGTGCCGGCCAGCATGCCGTAGGTCTGGGCCTTGGTGCCGCCCGCCTCGTAGCCCGGCCACTCCGAGATCACCAGCTTGTTCGGCTCGGCGTCGATCGAACCGCCGTAGCTGACCGGCGCCGAGGAGGCGGGGGCCTCGGTGTTCTGCTTGATGCCCTCGCTGGAGCCGCAGCCGGCGATCAGGGCCGCACCCCCGAGAGCTGCGCTGCTCTTCAAGAAGTCGCGGCGATCCATCCGGTTTCTCATTCAAATTCCTCCACGGTGCGTGTACGAGGGCCGACGGTGAAGGCACGACCCTACCGTTATCCTCAGGCCCCGTCCAGAATTTGCAGTCACATATGCGCCTCTCCCTCTGTGTGTCATTCGTACTGGTCGCCTGCGCCGCCTGCGGCTCGGGCTCCGCGCGTCCCGATTCGGGGGCGCCGGCGACCGGCAGCCAGCCGGTGAGCGTCCCCCTGCTTCGGCCGGCCGCGGTGCCCGGGCTCGACCACGTCGACCGGCCGCTGGGCGCCCAGGCGCTGATCCGGGAAGCGCTGGGCCGGGGCGGCATCGCCGAGCTGCTGGACAGCTGGCACCTGCGCGGCGCCGCGGAGCGGTCGTTTCGGGGCACCAACCGCGACCTGACCAGCGTCGTCTCGCGGACTCTGGACTTCGCGTCGGCCACGGGAGCGGCCGGCTTCGTCGGGTTCGTCCGCTCCCATCCCGACAGCTACCTGGGCCCGGTCAAGGCGTCCCAGCCGGTTTCGGCCGGCGGCCGCAGCGGCTGGGTGCTGACCGCGCGCGGCTGCGGCTGCCATGGCGAGACCCCGCTCTTGCTCTACGTCACCAGCGAGGGGCCGCGCGTCAGCTGGGTGATGATCAACGGGCCGCGCGCGACGACGGAGCGGGCGCTTCGGCTTGGGATGCAGGCACCATGATCGCCCAGCGAATGGCGGCCGAACACAGCAGGCAGCCGGCCGCCATGACCAGGAAGGCCGTGGAATCGCCCGCCAGCTCGGCGATGCCGCCTCCCACCACCGGGCCGACCAGCGCCCCTGCTCCCCACACGAGGTTGACCAGCCCCAGCACCAGGCCGTGGCCGACGCCGGCCCGGTCGGCGCCGTCGGTGCTCAACGGGTAGCCGACGCCGTAGAGCACCGACTGGATCGGCCAGATCGCCACCAGCAGCAGCGCCGCGACGCCGGTGGACAGCGACAGCGCCAGTGCGGCCACCGCGCCCGCCAGGATCAGCGAGTCCCAGAACGCGATCGGCGGCCGGCCCACCCGGTCGCCCAGCCGGCCGGTGGCGTAGATCGCGAACGAGCCGAGGATCGCCCCGATCGAGAACAACCAGCCGATCGCCTCCTGCGCGCTCAGGGACACGTCCAGACCGAGGTCGGCCAGATGCGACCCCATCAACGCCCCGATGCCACCGTCGGCGAGCCGCAGCGGCATCAGCACCTGCACCGTGCCGCCGACGGTCGCCACCAGCGCGATTACCAGCAGGCTGACCAGCACCATCCGCTCCCGGGCGGCCACCGCCACCCCACGCCGCAGGTTGCTCTCGCGGTGGGACATGGCCGTCCCGCGCGGCTCCAGCGCCGCCCAGCCGGCCAGCGCCAGCGAGATCATCCCGCAGCCGACGAATGTGGGCCCGGTGCCGAAGGCGCCGGCGACCGTGCCGCCGATGGCCGGGCCGGCCACCATGCCGCCGGCGGAGGCGGCGTTGGCGATCGCGATCGAGCGGCCGCGAACCTCAGCCGGCGCCCGGCTGGAGAGCCAGGCCAGGGCGGCGCTCCAGGCGATGGCCGACGCCAGACCCTGGCAGAACCTGGCGCCCAGCAGCATCGGATATGAGGGCTCGAGCCCGATCGCCGCCGTGGCGGCGGCCATGATCAGGCTGCCGGCGATGGTGAATTCCCGCGGCCCGAAGCGGTCGGCCAGGTGACCGACGGGTACCGACAGGACGACGATCGAGAAGCTGAACGAGGCCAGCAGCAGGCCGCTCTCGAGCTTCGACAGGTCGAGCCTGTCGGCGTACTCCGGCAGCAGCGGGAGGATCGCCGCCCACATCGCCAGGTCGAGCATCACGATCAGCGAGACGAGCAGGGTCAGGCGGCGCATGCCCGCCATCGTACGGGCATGCCGGGGGCCGGCGCACCGGGGTCGGTGCTACCAGGGCGAGCCGAGCGCGACCGTGACGGCCTCGCCGCTGATGCCTCCGGACTCCTCGGAAGCGAGGAAGGCGATCGCGTCCGCCACCTCGCCTGGCGTGACCACCCGCTTCGGCGGGTAGAGCGCGGCCCGCTCCGCCCACACATCCTCCACGCTCATGCCCCGTCGCCGTCCCTCCTCGGCCGCCGACCGCTCCGCCATCTCGGTGCGAACCCAGCCAGGAAGCACGGCGTTCGCAGTCACGCCGTGGGCACCGGCGTCCTGCGCCACCGACCGCATGAGCCCGATCAGCCCGTGCTTGGACGCCACGTAGGCGCTCGAGGCGGGCTCGGCCAGCTGGCCGGCGGTGGAGCTGACGTAGACGCAGCGGCCGTACCCGGCCTGGACCATCGAGCCGACCACATGGCGGCTGAGATGGAAGGGCCCGTCCAGGTTGATGCGCATCGTCTCGGCCCAGATCGCCGGGTCCTGCTCCCAGACGACCCGCTCGTCGGCCGAGCCGATGCCGTGGTTGCAGACGAACACCTCGATCGGCCCCAGCCGGGCAGCGGTCTGCTCGGCGACCCGGCGGCAGTCGTCCGCGTCGCCGAGGTCGGCAACGATGTGATCGAGGCCCACAGCCTCGAGCTCCGACGCGGTGCGCGACACCGCCATCACCCGCGCGCCCCGCTCGGCCAGCAGCAGCGCGGTCGCCTTGCCGATCCCGCGTCCCGCCCCAGTGACCAGGGCCACGCGGCCGTCGACGCCGCTCACCCGAGGTCCCGCTCGAACTCCTGGCGCCAGCTGCGCTCGTGGACGACGTCGCCGTCCTGCAGGCCGCGAGCCGTGCTCTGGACGATGTAGCGGCCGGCGTCGCAGCTCATCTCGCCGCGTGCCTCGACCCGCGTCGACCAGCCCTCCGCGGCACGGGAGAACTCGATCGCCATGGTCACCAGCACGTTCGCGGACAGCGGGTCGCCCTCTACGATCGAGTACACGGCGTCGTTGTCGAACCGGACGCGCATGCCGCCGGGCAGCACGTATTCGCCCCCCGCGTCCCACAGGAAGCGCAGCTCGGCGTGCCCGGTCTGCACGTCTCGCATGACCACCCGCGACGTGATCCCGCTGCGCGAGCGCTCGTACTCGAGCGGCGGCGAGGTCTCCGGCTCGGCGAAGCCGGGCGGCGGCGGCCAGGACGCCGGCAGCTCGGGCAGCTCGAGCACGGAGTTGCCACCCATGAATACGGTCAGCGTTGCCGCCTCGGGCGACGGCCACGCCCATGGCCAGTAGGTCGGTGAGACCGCTACGCGAACGGTGTTGCCGGCCGCGAAGACATGCCCCATCGAATCGAGCTCGATGCCGACCGTGTAGCGGCGGCCCGGCTCCAGGGGCGAGGGGTGCTCGTGCGAGTCGCGGTGCGTGAGGTTCAGGATGGCGCGAGTCACCAGCTTGCTTGCCCCGTCGGGAAACACCTCGCACAGCCGCACGCAGACCAGCGCCAGCGGGCGGTCGGAGGCCAGGTCGAGCGTCACCCTGGGGAAGCCGAGGATTGCCAGATCGTCCTGGAGCGGCGCGGAATCGAACACCAGCGACTCGCCGTCGTCGCGGCGCTGGTCGTCGGCGTCGTCAGCGGTCTGGCCCTCCCCGCACCACGGCCCGGCCGCCTCGACGCCGGTGGTCTGGCGGCCGAGGATCCGCAGCGCCGCCTCAGCGGCCGGCTCCGCGTCAAGCGTGCCGCCGTTCAGGCAGAACCGGCGGACGCCGGCGTCGGGCGGTGGCCAGGCGGCGGCGCCGTACCAGCGCCCCGGCCGCTCCTCGTAGGTCGGGTGCGGGCGCACCGAGTCGTGCACGAAGGCGTGCAGCATCGGCTCGTCCATGACGCCGGTCTCCTCGCCCTTCAGCCAGTGATCCCACCAGCGGACGGCGTCCTGCAGGAAGCCGACGGCGGGCAGCGGCGTCCCCGTCTCGGGGAAGCAGTGCCCCCAGGGCCCGATCAAGCCGCGGCGCGGGCAGGTCAGGTGCTGGAGCAGCCGGGGCACCGTGTTGGTGTAGCCGTCCTGCCAGCCGCCGACCGCGTAGACGGCGCACTCGATCGCCGAGTAGTCCTCGCAGACGGAGGCGTGCTTCCAGTAGCCGTCGCGCCGCTGGTGGCCCAGCCAGTGGCGGGCCAGCGGCTCGTTGGCCTCCATCCGCTCCAGCCACATGGCGCGCCAGCGCTCGCCGACCACCGTCGGGTCGGGCGGCTGCGCGTTGGCCAGCAGCATGTAGGTCGACCAGTGCACCATGTCGAGGCCCAGCACCAGCCCCCCGCGGTAGTGGACGTCCTCCGCGTAGCGATCGTCGGCCGACATCATGGTGATGATCGCCTTCAGCGCAGGCGGGCGGCGGGCGGCCACCTGCAGCGCGTTGAAGCCGCCCCAGGAGATGCCCCACATGCCAACGGCGCCGGTGCACCACTCCTGCTCCACCAGCCAGGCGATCACCTGCTCGATGTCCGACAGCTCCTGCTCGGAGTACTCGTCGTCGAGGATCCCGTCGGAGTCGCCGCTGCCGCGCAGGTCGAGCCGCACGCCGGCGTATCCGTGGCCCGCCAGGTACGGGTAGCGCACCTCGTCGCGGATCGCCGTCCCGTCGCCCTTGCGGTAGGGCAGCGCCTCGAGCACGGCAGGCACCTGGTGCTCGAGCGCGTCCTCGGGCAGCCAGATCTTCGCGGCCAGTCGCGTGCCATCGGCCAGCGGGATCCAGACGTTCTCCATCACCCGCACCGTTCGGGGCAGGTCAGTGACGATTTTCATGCAGCTCCAGAATGTATGAGCGGAGGACGAGCCCCGAGTCGAGAATGATGTCACGCTCCGCCGCGCGGTGGAATCCGAAGCGCTGGTAGAGCTGCTGCGCGCCGACCATGTGGTCGGTGGTGTAGAGCGTCAGGGCGCGCTTGCCCTCGGCCCGCGCGCGCTGGATGCAGGCCTCGACCAGTGCCCCGCCCACGCCGTGGCCACGGGCCGCCGGGTCGACCGCCAGCATGCGGAAGCAGGCCTCGTCGGCCGCCTCGAACTCGGCGAACCGGCTGCCCGGATCGCCCACGTAGGTGACTCCGCCGAGCAGGTCGCCGTGCTCATCCACCGCCACCAGCACGTCGGCCTCCCGCGCTCGCGCGGCCACGTCCGCCAGCACCGCCGCGTACTCGGGCGTCGGCGGCCGCTCGAGCGTGCGGTACGCGGCGACGGTCAGCTTCCCCAGCGGGCCGTACTCCTCGCTCCTCACGGGCCGGATCTGCATGCGCTCAGCCTAGGCGGGGGGACCGGGTGCGGTACCCGGTTCGAATACGGCAGCCGGCACCCTTTCGCCACGCTTCCGCCACACCCGGCTGTGGAGGAATGCGGCCTCGCGCCCCCTCATCGTCGCCTGGCCAGGCAAACGAACCGGGTACCGAACCCGGTTCGGAACCGGGTTCGGTACCCGGTTCCTCCCCCCCCGGCGGGGATGTCCGCGGCCGGCGCTACGGTCAGCGGATGGCCGCGAAGCCCGAACAGCCGGCGAGCGCCTGCAGGGTGCCGGGCAGCTCGGACGACGCTCCCTGCCCGCGCTGCGGCGCCGCAATGATCTGGACGAAGGCGTCGTGGCACTGCCTGGCCTGCCGCTACAAGGAAGGCTGCTGCTGACGTCCGGCCGCGGCCGCGGGTTCAGTGGGGCGGCAGAAAGGGAGCGACCAGGGTCGTCCGCCGTGCCCGCCGGTCGGTCCTGTCCTCGTAGCGGTCGGCGCTGCCCAGGATGGCGACGATCGCCCGCGAGGCGAGGAACCGGATCGGCTCGGGCTCCCAACGGCGGCTGCGGTGGTTGACCCACGGCAGGGTCACGCGGTCGGTTTCGCGGCCGAGCACCAGGTCGGCCAACGTGCGACCGGAGACGTTGGCGGCAACCACCCCGTGCCCGGCGTAGCCGCCGGCCCAGCCGAATCCCCGCTGCCGGTCGTAGGAGACGCTCATGCACCAGTCGCGGGGCACGCCCAGCGGCCCGCCCCAGTGGTGGGTGATCGCGGCCCCGGCGACGGCGGGAAAGTGCCGGTGCAGCGTGCGCACCAGGCGGGCTCGCACCTCGGCGTTCTGCTCGTGGTCCTGGTCGATCGGCGAGCCCAGCCGGTAGGGGGCGCCGCGGCCGCCGATCGCGATCCGGTCGTCGGCGGTGCGCTGGGCGTAGAAGAACAGGTGGCGCATGTCGGAGATCAGCTCGCGGCCCTCCCACCCCAGGTCGTCCCACACCTCGCCGGGCAGCGGCTCGGTGGCGATCATCAGCGAGTACAGCGGAAGGAACCTGCGGCGCTCGCCGGCCACCTGGGAGGTATAGGCCTCGGTGGCGCGGATCACGCTGCCGGCGCTCAGCGTGCCCTGCCGGCAGCGCACCGACCCGGGGCCGATCGAGAGCGCCTCGGTGCGCTCGTAGATCGCGACCCCCAGCCGCTCGCAGGCGGAGGCGAGCCCGCGGACCAGCCGTGCCGGATCGATGCGGGCTGCGTGGGGCGAGTAGGTCGCCGCCTGACAGCCGTCGATCGACACCCGCTGCGACACCTCATGGGGCTCCAGCAGCCGCAGGTCGTCCTCGCCGAGCCCCCACTCGCGGGCCGTCCGCACCCGCTCGTCCAGCCGCTGGCGCTGCGGGCTGCTGGTGGCCACGAACAGGGCGCCCGCGTGCTGGAACCGGCAGTCGATGCCCTCGGCGTCCGCCACCCGGCCGATCTCCTCGACCGACCGGTGGGTCTCCCGCTCCGCCCGCACGACCGCGTCCCGACCGGCCTCCCGGCTGTACACCTTGGCGCTGCCGGCGACCCCGGCCGATACCCAGCCGCCGTTGCGCCCGGACGGGCCGAACCCGGCGATCTCGCGCTCGACCACCGCCACCCGCAGGTCGGGCTGCAGCAGCTTCAGGTAGTAGGCCGTCCACAGCCCGGTGAACCCGGCGCCGACCACGGCCACGTCGACATCGACGTCGCCGGGCAGCGGGGGCCGGGGCGCGAGCGGCTCGTCGAGCCCGTCCAGCCACAGGCTGCGCTCCCGGTAGCGGCGTTCCTGCACGACCGTCGACATCGAGCGAGAGCGTAGTCACGGCCCCCGGCGGGCGCGTCGATGGCGGTGCCCGTCACGGCGGCCGATTGGCTACTCTGACACCGCAATGTGGCTCCTCTGGGCAGCGTTGCTCGGGCTCCTCATCGGAGCGCTCGCCAGGCTGCTCACGCCCGGCCGGACGCCCAGCGGGATCATCGTCACGATCGCGATCGGGATCATCGGGTCGGTGGCCGCGACCGGGATCGGCCGTGCGCTCGACTACTACTCCGACAACCAGTCCGCAGGGTTCTTCGCGTCGCTGATCGGAGCGATCGCCTTCATCCTCATCCTCCAGGCTCTCGGCGGCCGGCGGACGGGCTGAGCGCCGGCGGGCCGGGAACCCCACCCGCCCCGTCCAGGTGCCGGTAGGGCGAGAGGCCGAGCCAGGCCAGGGCCTTGATGGCCAGGATGGCGGAGCCGGTGACCACGATCAGCTCCCACCAGCCCGGCCGCGTCAGCGCGAAGAACTCGCGGCCGGTCTCCGACCCCAACACCCACAGGTACCCGGCAAGCAGCGCGGCCGCCATCGCCACCACCACCACCGCGTGGCGGCGGCTGGCCTGCATCCGGTCGGCGTCCAGCACCAGCAGCAGATACACGCCGAACGCGACGAACACGGTGGTGGCGGCCGTGCGGCCGTCGGCCTCCGTGTGATCCTTCACGTGGGCGACCGCCAGGTAGGCGAAGATCACCGAGGCGGCCATCACCGTCCCCGCCGGCAGCGCGAACCGGGCGATGTCCCGCAGGAAGCCCCGGCTGGCCACCGGGCCGCCCCCGGCCGGCGCCAGAGCCAGCAGGAATCCGGGAATCCCGACCGTGAAAATGGCCGCCAGCGAGAGATGCCGGGGCAGCAGCGGAAAGTCACTGGTCAGCAGCCCGAAGGTTGCGATCACGACCGCCGCGAACACCGACTTCGTGACGAACAGCTTGGCCACCCGCTGCACGTTGGCGATGATCCGCCGGCCCTCGGCGATGGCATCGGGGATGGCGCCGAACCGGCCGTCGATCAGCACCGCGTCGGCCACGCTCTTGGCCAGCTGGCTGCCGCTGCCCAGGGCGACCGCCAGCCTGGCCCGCTTCATCGCCGGGACGTCGTTGACGCCGTCGCCCATCATCGCCGTGTACGCCCCGTCGGCGGCCAGGGCGTCGATCAGGCGCTGCTTGTCCCGCGGGCTCAGGCGGGCGAAGATCGCCCGCCTGCGGGCCAGCTTCACCAGCTCGGCGTCGTCCTCGGGCAGGTCGGGGCCCTCCACCGGCTCACCCAGCGCCTCGATCCCGACCTGGTCGGCGATCGCGGCCACCGTCACCGCGGAGTCGCCCGACATGACGCGGATCCGCACGCCCTGGCGGCGGAGGTAGGAGACGGTGTCGGCGGCGTCGGATCGCAGCCGCTCCTGGAGCACGACCACCGCCAGCGGCCGCACGTCGGGCGCGGGGACGTCGGCACCGTCCGCCGAAGGCTCCTCGACCGCCGGCGAGGAGCCGAGCACCAGCACGCGGCGGCCCAGCCGCTGCTGCTCGGCGACCACCTCGGGCGCCGTCCCGTTCAGCAGCACATCGGGAGCGCCCAGCACCAGCCAGTCGGCCTCTCCCACCAGGCGCACGGCGCTCCACTTCCAGCGTGACGAGAACGGCACCTCCGCCTCCGCCTCGGCGGCCGCCGTCGGCAGTGCGCTGTGGATCGCCTCCAGCGTCTCGTTCCGGGAGCCGCTGGCCGCGGCGAAGCTGGCCAGCCGCCCCCGCGACCGCTCAAGGTCGCCGTCCAGGGGCAGCACCTCGTGCAGAGCCAGGTTGCCGTCGGTCAGGGTGCCGGTCTTGTCCACGCAGACGGTGTCGACGTTGGCCAGCGACTCGACGGCGTTCAGGTACTGCACCAGCATGCCCTTGCGCGTCAGCGCGGCGGCGGCCGCGGCGAATGTGAGGCTGGTCAGCAGCACCAGGCCCTCGGGCACGAGGCTGACGATGCCCGCCGTCGACACCGCAGCGGCCTCCCGAAACGGCACGTCGCGCCCGATCAGCACCGCCACGAAGCCGGCTCCCAGCGGCACCATGACGCCCACCAGCACCTTCAGCAGGCGGTTGATCTGCACCTCCAGCGGCGACCGCTGCTGGGTCTGCTCGCGGGCCTCGTGGAGCAGCCGGGCGGCATAGCTGCTCGATCCGGTTCGCTCCGCCACGTAGGCGCCGCGACCCTCGACGCAGAACGCCCCGGACAGGATCTCGTCGTCCTCCTGGCGCGCCACCGGCACCGACTCGCCGGTCAGCTGCGACTCGTCGAGCATCAGGCCGACCGACTCGGCCACCCGCCCGTCGGCCAGCACCTGGTCGCCCGGCGCCAGCATCACCAGATCACCGTCGACCAGTTCGGCGACCGGCACCTCCCGCTCGCGGCCCTCCCGCACCACCCGCGCGTGCGGCGCGACCAGCAGCGCCGCCCGGTCGAGCGCCCGTTTCGCCCGCAGCTCCTGGGTGATACCGAGCCCGGTGTTGGCGATCAGCACGCCCAGGAACAGCCCGTCGGCCGGACGGCCGGCGGCGACCACCACCACGAAGAAGACCAGCAGGATCAGGTTGAACACGGTGAACGTATTGGCCCGCACGATGCTGGCCGTGCTGCGGCTGGACGGCAGGGCCTCGCGCTCGCCCGCCGCGGCGAGCAGTCGCTGCGCCTCGGCCTCCGTCAGGCCGCGCCGGTTGCGTGCCGGCGGCTGCCCCGCCTCGTCCACGGGGGCAGTGTAGTGTCCGCTCCGTGAGCGAGACGACCCCGCTGGTGGGTGTGATCATGGGCTCCCGCTCGGACTGGGAGACGATGCGGCATGCGTGTGAGACGCTGGAAGAACTGGGCGTCACCTACGAGCGGCGCGTGGTCTCGGCGCACCGCACGCCCGACCTGCTGTTCGAGTACGCCGGCAGCGCCCGCGACCGCGGGCTGCTGGTGATCATCGCCGGGGCCGGCGGTGCGGCTCACCTGCCGGGGATGGCCGCGTCGAAGACCACGCTGCCGGTGCTGGGGGTGCCGGTGGAGTCGCGTGCCCTGCAGGGCGTCGACTCCCTGCTGTCGATCGTCCAGATGCCGGCCGGGGTGCCGGTGGGGACGCTTGCGATCGGCCGCGCCGGCGCCGTCAACGCCGCCCTGCTGGCGGCCGCCATCGTGGCCACGGCCCAGCCAGACGTGCGCGACCGGCTCGAGCATCGCCGCGCCCAGCAGACCGAGTCCGTGCTGGCATCCCCCGATCCCAGCACGGGCTGATGCGGCTGGGAGTGCTGGGCGGCGGCCAGCTGGCGCGCATGCTGGCGATCGCCGGCCACCCGCTGGGGGTCACCTGCACCGTGCTCGATCCCTCACCCCACGCCTGCGCCGGGCCGGTGGCGAGCCTGCTGGTCGCCGCCTACGACGACCCGGACGGCCTCGACAGGCTGGCCGCCGCGTCGGACGTGGTCACTTTCGAGTTCGAGAACCCGCCGGCCGCCTCGGCCCAGCGGCTGGCGGCGGCGGTCGAGGTGCACCCACCGCCGGGCGCCCTCGAGACCGCCCAGGACCGGCTGCTCGAGAAGCGGCTGTTCGAACGGCTGGGCATCCCCACACCCGGCTTCCGGGCGCTCGACTCGCAGGCCGACGTCGACGGCCTGGAGACGCTGCCGGCGGTGCTCAAGACCCGCCGGATGGGATACGACGGCAAGGGTCAGACGGTCGCCCGCGAGCGCGGCCAGCTGGCCGGCGCCTTCGCCGCTCTGGGCGGGGTGCCGCTGATCGCCGAGCAGCTGGTGGAGTTCGACCGCGAGCTGTCGATCGTCGCCGCCCGCGGCCGCGACGGCCGGACGGCCGCCTACCCGCTGGTCGAGAACGAGCACCGGGACGGCATCCTGCGCCTGACCCGGGCGCCGGCCGGCCGGGTGACCTCAGACCTCCAGCGGCAGGCCGAGCGGGCGGTGGGGCTGATCGCCGATGAGCTCGACTATGTCGGCGTGCTGGCACTCGAGCTGTTCCAGGTGGGCGACCGGCTGCTGGCCAACGAGATCGCTCCCCGCGTCCACAACTCCGGCCACTGGACGATCGAGGGCGCCGTGACCAGCCAGTTCGAGAACCACCTGCGGGCGGTGCTCGGCCTGCCGCTGGGCGACCCCGCCGCGCGCGGCCGGTGCGCGATGGTGAACCTGATCGGCGAGCCGCCACCGACCGAGCGGGTGCTGGAGGTGCCGGGCGCGCACCTGCACCTGTACGGCAAAGCTTCCCGTCCCGGCCGAAAGATCGGCCACGTCACCGTCACCGGTGAGGACAGCCTGGAGGGGCGGACGGCCCGAATCGCCGCCCTGGCCGGCGCGGGGTAGGCCGGCTACAGGCCGATCTCGACGTTTCTGAAGAACCAGAGCGCCGAGGTCAGCCACAGCCCGAGCAGGATCGCGAACAGGATCCCGCCGGCCACCGGCAGCTCCCACCCCGGTATCCGGTTCCCGCCGCGCACGATCAGCACCTTCGCGATGAAGGCGCCGTAGATCGCCGACCCCAGCAGCGAATGCACCGTCACCCGCGTGGTGTAGTCGCCGTAGCCGAGAAGGAAGATGCAGTGGTAGGCGACCGGCAGCGTCAGCAGGATGGCCAGCCTGCCCGACCAGCGGTGGATGGTGGCGACGGCCGGGCCCGTGGGCAGGAACCGCAGCCGGCCGTAGATCGCGGTGGCGGTGGCGACCTGGAAACAGGCCAGCACGAACGCGGCCGACGCGAACCAGACCTTGAGGTGGATGGGGTCGGTGAAGAACAGCTGCAGGTAGTCCGACGGATCGACCACGCCGTTGGAGTTGCGGGCGACCACGCCGACCGTCAGCGATACCAGCGCGAAGACGATCAGGGGGGCGAGGGGCCACAGCCCGCTGCGGTGGGGCTCTCCTGCACGAACGTTCACATCCGCACAATCCTACATGGACGGTGACGGCGAAGTCAGGCCCGGTCAGCGAGCGGCTGACGGCCGCGCTGCCGCGGCTTCGACCATGGCCACGGCCAGCTCGATCGCCTGCCCCCGGGTCATGCCGCCCGCCTGCACCAGCGACGACCAGGTGCGGAAGTCGACCACATGGGCCACCGCGGCCCGGGTCACGCGCCGCCGGCTGCCGCGGGCCGGCCAGCCGGCCGCCAGCACCTCGGCCGACCGGGCCATGCGGGTGCGGTACGGCCGCAGCGCCGGCTGGATGGCATCCACCAGGTCGGCGTCCCGTTCGATGTTTGTCAGCATGGCGGCCGCGCCCTCGTAGTGGCGGTAGAGCTGGTCGAGCGCGACCTCGAGCCGCCGCCGGGGTTTGGGGATCTCGGCCCAGGCCTCGGGATCGGGCGCCGGATGAAGGCTTCGGAAATGTGCAGAGCAGGCGTGGAACAGATCCTCGTCGGTCGGGAAGTGGCGGTAGACGGTGTGCCGCTGCACACCCGCCCGCCCGGCGACCGCCGACACCGTCGTCCGGGCCGGGCCGATCGTCTCGTGCAGCTCGACGGCGGCGGCGGCGATCCGCCGCCTGGTCGCGGCCATGCCGTCGGCCCGGCTCTTCAGCTCGTACTTCCGCTTCCCAATTTCATCAGACACAAGTGTACCTCGAAACTTGACGCCGGCGAGGTGTGGATGGTACGCTCGCATTTCCATGATACATAAGTGTTCGATGAAAAAGAGGAGGAACATCATGCTCAGCGTCAACACTCGCGAACTGGAGCTCAGGGAAGGCTGGATCGACAGCGACCGGGACGTGGCCCGGGTCAACGTGGCCTTCCCGCTCAACCGCTTCGCCGGCACCGACGACAGCGCCGTCGTCTACTTCGAGGTCGAGCCGGGCCACCGCCTGGCCACCCACACCGACAGTGCGGAGGAGATCCTCTACATCGTCACGGGCAGCGGCGAGGCCACCATCGGCGACGACCGTGGCACCGCCTCGGCCGGCGACCTGATCGTGATCCCGGCCATGGCGCCGCACGGGATCGCGAACACGGGCAGCGAGACGCTGCGGGTTGTCGGGTTCTTCTCGGAGGCGGAGGTCACCTCCACGTTCGACGAACCGGTGCAGCCGGTGGGCGTCTCCAGCATGGTGCAAGGGGCGCCGGTGCCAGTCTAGGAGCCGGATCCCGCGGGCCGGCGGGGTGACCGTTTCCGCCGGCCCGCAGCGCCGTAGGCGATTTGCCATAACTTGCTACAGCCTCTACCCTGCGGCGTCGTGAAACGGTCAGTTGCTCTTGCCTGCATGGCGCTGTTGCTGGGTGCGCCCTCCGCGTTGGCATCCGGGATGGGTGTTACAGCCCGGACCACGCTTGCGCCGCCGACGGTCGGCCGGGCGGCGGCGAAGCTGTCGCTGCGCTTTCTGGGCACGCCGTACGTGTGGGCCGGAACCACGCCGGCCGGCTTCGACTGCTCGGGCTTCACGAGGTTCGTCTACGGCCGGCTCGGCATCGGCCTGCCGCATTCGACGTACGCTCAGTGGGAGCTCGGCCGCCATCCCCGGCGCCAGTCCCTGCGGCCCGGCGACCTCGTGTTCTTCGGGCTCGGGCATGTCGGCCTGTTCCTCGGCCACGGACGGTTCATCCACGCGCCGCACACCGGCGAGGTGGTCTCGATCGAGCGGCTCGACCGGGGCGGCTACGCCGCCAGCTACTCGGGAGCCGTCCGCCTGCGCGCCGCCCAGCGGTTCCCCGAGGTGGCGCGACCGTCGGGCGCCGGTTCGCAGCGTCCTCGGTAAACCGGGTGTCAGCCATCCCCGGTGTGCGAGTATTCGCGCATGGACGTACGCAGGTTGGAAGACGTTCCGTGGCTGGCCGGCGCAACGGAGGACGAGCGACGCAGGGTGGCTGAGGCTGCCCAGGAGCGTTCCTATCCGGCGGGGCGGGAGATGATCCGCCAGGGCGAGATGACCGACGCCTTCTACGTCATCCTCGAGGGGTCGGCCGACGTCGTTCGCGACGACACGGTGATCAACAGGCTGAGCGAAGGAGAGTTCTTCGGGGAGATGGGAGCCCTGGACGCCGGTCCGGGCTATTCGCTGGCCCGAAATGCCAGCCTGGTGGTCGTGGATGAGCTCACCGCCGCCGTCATCCCGGGCGACAGGTTCGCCGAGCTGCTCCGAGAGATGCCGTGGTTCCGTGAGCAGATCTACGCGACCATGTCGCGCCGCGAGAGTTAGCGGGCTCAAGGCCCAGGCTGCCGGTGCCTGACGCGCGCTACGACGTGATCGGGGGCGGGTACGCCGCCACCCGCAGGGAGGATCCGCGGATCGCGTCACGGATCCACGCAGCGCTCGGGCAGGCGCGCACGGTCGTCAACGTGGGCGCCGGCACCGGCTCGTACGAACCCGGTGACCGCCGGGTGATCGCCGTGGAGCCGAGCCAGGTGATGATCGCCCAGCGTCCCCCGTGGCGCGCGCCCGCCATCCGAAGCGGCGCCTACCCGCTGCCGCTGGCTGATGCCAGCGTGGACGCCGCGATGGCGATCCTGTCGCTCCACCATTGGGATGACGACCAGGAGCGCGGCGTCCAGGAGATGCGCCGGGTCGCCCGGGGCCCGGTGGTCATCCTCACGTACGATGCCGACGTCAGCGCCCGCATGTGGCTGATGGCCGACTATCTTCCCGAGGTCGCCGATCTCGACCGGAGGATCTTCCCCACGGCCGAGACCGTCGCCGGCTGGCTGGACGGGGATCTCTCCGTGTCGGTGGTGCCGGTCCACCGGGACACTCCCGACTGGATGCTCGGCTCGTTCTGGGCTCATCCCGAACGGGTGCTTGACCCCAGGGCCCGAACCGCCACATCCGGCTTCGCGCGCATGGAACCGGAGATCGTCGACCGGGTGGCGGCGGAGGTCGAACGCGACCTCGCCGACGGCAGCTGGGACGCACGGCATGGCCATCTGCGCACGCTCGACACCTACGATGCCGGGCTGCGCCTGCTGGTCTCCCCCGCGTAGCCGCCCACTGGCCTGGGAAGAGCCGGGAGCGGGACTCGAACCCGCGACCACCTGTTTACAAGACAGGAGCTCTTCCAGCTGAGCTATCCCGGCCTCGTGGTGAGTCTACCGGAGTTGACCTCGACCTCAGCGTGAGGGCTGTCAGCCCATGATGCTGCGCGAGTCGAGGTGGGTGAGCACCTTGCGCTTGACGCGCTGGAGCGCGTTGTCCACGGTCTTCGGGTCGCAGTCGAGCAGGCTGCCGATCTCCTCGTAGCTCCGACCCTCGAGGTAGCAGGTGAGCACCTGCGCCTCGAGCTTGGAGAGCGCCGATCCCAGGCAGTCGAGCAGGCTCTGCAGCTCCTCGGTGGAGATCACGCAGGTGGCCGGATCGTCCACCGACGGGCCGGGCAGCGCGTCGCCCAGGGTGCAGTCGACCTCTGACTCCTGGCCGGCCGGGGTATGGCTGAACGACACGTAGCTGTTCAGCGGAGCGTGCTTAAAGCGGGTGGCGGTCTTGATGGCGGTGATGATCTGGCGGGTGATGCACAGCTCGGCGAACGAGCGAAACGAGGTCTCCTTGTCGGGCCGGAAGTCGCGAACGGCCTTGAACAGGCCGACCAGCCCCTCCTGGATCAGATCGTGGGAATCTCCCCCGGCCAGGAAGTACGAGCTTGCCTTCAGCCGGACGAATCCCTCGTAGCGGCGGATGATCGAATCCATCGCCCGCTCGTCCCCGTTGCGGGCGGCCGCGATGAGCGCCAGCTCGCTCGGCTCTCGCCACCGTACCTGTGCTGCCGCCGCGCTTGACCTCGCCATGATCGTCCTCTCCCTGGATGAAGCCTAAAGCTGAAGGTGAAGTTCAACTTGAGGGTAGGGAGCATATCGCCCGCAGGCGATTTGTCAAGGACCGCCGCCCCGGCCGCGGCGTAACCGCTCCAATGCGGCTCTGGTGGCTGCATCGATGGCATCGCCAAGCTGGAATCGCTGGCGCCCGGGAGCGGTCGGCGGAGGCTCGACCGGCCCTCCCTCCAGACGATCCACGAACTCGCGTGCGCTCATCGCCTGCACACGCCCCCGCTGGGCGACGTGCCGGAGCACGGTGTCGGAAGAGACAACAGTGACGGCGCGCAGCTCCGAGTCCCGGTGGGCCAGGCGCTCGATCACGCTGTCGGCGGTCTCGGCCTCGGCGTGCCGCACGCTGACCCGGCCGATCGCACGGTCGCGGCCGTGGCCGTCGAACACGACGATTACGTCGACGCCCACATTCTCGGCGTAGCTCGAGACGCCGGTCAGCAGATCGTCACGGCGGCGCTCCGGCGTCGAAGCGGTCAGCCGGTGGGCGACATTGTCGCCGTCGACGATCAGCAGATCATCCACGACGTTGCCTGGCCGCCTCGAAAAGCAGCACGGCGGCCGCGGTGGACACGTTCAGCGACTCGATCCGCCCGGCCATCGGGATGCAGACGGCCGCATCGCATGACCGCAGCACGCGCGGCCGCAACCCCCTGCCCTCCGCACCCAGCACGAACACCGTGCCGTCGCGATAGTCAGCCGCGTCGTAGGCCTGGTCCGCGTCGGCGGCCGCCCCGTAGCTCCACAGCCCGGGCCGCCGGGCCCGGATCAGCGTGTCGGCCAGGTTCTCGACCTGCGCCACCGGCAGGTGCTCGATGGCGCCGGCCGAGGCCCTGGCCACCGCCGCAGTGACCGCCGCCGAGCGCCGCCTGGTGGTCAGCAGCCCGTGGGCGCCGGCGCCCTCGGCGACCCGCGCCACCGCGCCCAGGTTGTGGGGGTCGGTGACCTCGTCGAGGGCCACCAGCAGCGCGTTCTCGCGGCCCAGCAGCTCGTCGGGGTCGGCGTAGGGATAGGGCGCCACCTCGGCCACCACGCCCTGATGGTCGGGGCTCCCGGCCAGCTGCTCCAGCCGCTCGGCCCGCTCGACCCGCGCGGAGTCGGGCAGCCAGGGGCTCGCCTCACCGGCCCGGGCTGTGCACCACACCCGCAGCACCTCGCGGCGACCGCGCAGCGCCTCGCGCACGGCGTGCGTGCCGTAGACGAGCTCAGCCGGCGCCATGGCGGCGGTAGAGCGCCGTCCCCGCGGCCGTGTCGCGGGCCTCCCAGCCGGCCTGCTCGATCTCGTCGCGGAGCGCATCAGCCGTCGCGAAGTCGCGGGCCTGCCGGGCCTCGTCACGCCGGCGGGCCTTCTCGACCAGCTCCACCGGCGCCTCGTCCTCGCGGCCCAGCACTCCCAGCCCCAGCACGTCCAGCACCTCGGCCACCGTGCCCGAGGCCTCGGGCGGCGCATCGAACAGGTGCGCCAGCGCGCGCGGCGTGTTGAAGTCGTCGTCCAGCGCCTGCCAGATTCTCTCCCGCAGCGCGGCGTCCTCGCCGCCGGTGCCGTCGCGCAGCCGGTTGCGCAGCGTCTCGGCCGCCGCCTGCGCCTGCTCGAGGGCATCGTCCGTGTAGTCGATCGGCGCAGAGTAGTGCCCCCGCAGCATGTACAGCAGAAAGGTCTGCGCTCCCCAGCGGTCGAGCGCGGCGTGCAGCGGCTCGATGTTGCCGAGCGACTTCGACATCTTCTCGCCGGACAGCTGCAGCATGCCGTTGTGCACCCACGCCAGGGCGAATGGCCGGCCGGCCGCGTGCGACTGGGCCACCTCGTTCTCGTGGTGGGGAAAGATCAGGTCGCGACCGCCGCCGTGGAGCGCGAACTCCGGCCCCAGGTTGCGCTCGGCCATCGCCGAGCACTCGATGTGCCAGCCCGGCCGGCCGCGCCCCCAGGGCGAGTCCCAGGCGGTATCCTCGTCGGGCTTGTTGGCCTTCCAGAGCACGAAGTCCAGCGCGTCGCGCTTGTGCTCGCCGGGCTCGACCCGCGCGCCCTCGATCAGCTGATCGGGGTCCTGGTTGGAGAGCTTGCCGTACTCGGGGAAGCTGCGGACGGCGAAGTACACGTCCCCCTCCGCCTCGTACGCGTGCCCGTTCTCGATCAGCCGCCCGATCAGCTCCACAATCTCGGCAATCGACTCCGTGGCCAGGGGCTCCAGGTCGGGCCGGCCCAGGCCCAGCCGGTCGGTGTCGGCGATGTACGCGGCCGCCATCTCTGCCGCCAGCCGGTCGGAGGCCACGCCCCGCTGACGGGCGGCGGCGTAGATCTTGTCGTTGATGTCGGTGATGTTCTCGACCAGCCGCACCGGCTGTCCGCGCCACTCGAGGTACCGCTTGAACAGCTGGAAGACCACGAACGGGCGGGCGTTCCCGACGTGGATCCGGTTGTAGACGGTCGGCCCGCACACGTACATGCCGATCACGCCGTCCTCGCCCGCCTGTAGCTCGACCTCCTGGCCGCTCAGCGAGTCGCGCAGCCTCATGCGGCCCTCCGGATCGCCTCGTCGCGGGGCAGCGCGGCCAGCACGGCCCACAGCTCGGGCCCCCGCTCGCGCCCGGTCAGCGACACCCGCGCCTCGCGCAGCGGCACCCGCGAGCTGCGCAGCTCCTCGACAAGCGCCCGGGCGTCGGCCTCGCTCAACCGGTCGGGATAGCGGCGGCGGATCTCAGCCAGAGCCGGCACCGGGTGCCGGGCCGGCGGCCGCACAACGGCGCCGACCAGGTCGCCGGCCTCGGCCAGCGTGTGCACGCCGCGCAGCGCCGGCTCCAGGGCGGCGACCTGATCCGGGGCGGTGCCGGGCGGTGAGAACGCCAGCGTACGCCGCACCAGCTCGTCCGCCGGTAGCGCCCGCAGGTGCTGGGTGGCCAGGGAGCGGATCCTGGCCGGGTCGACGATCACCTCGCCGTGGGACAGCCGCTCCTCGTCGAAGCGGGCCGCCAGCTCGGCCAGCGTCATCACGTCGCCCGGGCCCGAGCTGCCGACGAGACCCAGATAGTTGGCCACCGCCTCGCCGGGAATGCCGTCCCGCCGCAGCTCGGCGATCGACGCCGCGGCGTCTCGCTTTGACAGCTTGCCCTCTCTGCCCAGCAGCAGCGCGTGATGCAGATAGCGCGGCGGCTCGGCGCCGAGTGCGCGGATCGCAGCGACGTGGAGCGCGGTGTTGCTGCGATGGTCGCCGCCGCGGATGACGTCGGTGATGGCGAAGTCGACGTCGTCGACGGCCGTCGCCCAGTGGTAGGTGGCGCTGCCGTCCGAGCGCAGGATCACGAACTCGGGCACCCCCGGTGCGGACAGATGCACGGCGCCGTCACGGAGGACGGCTCCCGGCACCGCGGCCGCGGCCTCCCGGTAGCGGTCGTACCGCTCGCTCTGCCTGACCGGCCCCTCGTCCCACTCCACGCCCAGCCAGCGCAGGTCGTCCATGATCGCCTGCTCGGAGCCGGGCACCGTCCGCGACGGGTCGGTGTCGTCGATGCGCAGCAGCAGGCTGCCGCCATGGTGACGCGCGAACAGGTAGTTGAGCATCGCCGTCATCGCTCCGCCCAGGTGCAGCGACCCGGTGGGGCTGGGGGCGAACCGCACCCGGGCAGCCATCAGGGCGAGCCCCGGCGCAGCGCTTCCTCGAGGCTGGGCCGCTCCTCCATCAGCCTGCGGACGGCGGACGCCGGCACCACGACCAGTCGCGCCTCCTGCTCGACGATGGCACTGGCACTGCGGTGGCCGTCGCGAAGCAGCGCCATCTCGCCCAGCACCGATCCCCCGCCCAGGCTGCCCAGCCGCTTGCCGCCCCGGGTGACGATCACCACTCCGGAGCGAATCAGGAACAGCGACCCCGCCTCGGCGCCCTCACGCACCAGCACCTCACCGGCCGCCGCGGTGCGCTCGCTGCCCTCGGCCAGCAGGGCCGCCATGTCGTCGGATGTGATGGCGCCGTTGCTCATCGTCCCGGTAGCCTATTGCGGAGATGACCGGTCTGCTCGCCACCAGATGGACGCGCCCGTGCGGCTGATCGGGGCCGGGCTGGGCCGCACCGGCACCGCCTCGCTGCGCGGCGCGCTCGAGCAGCTGACCGGAGCGCCCTGCTACCACATGGCGCGGCTGGGCGACCGCCCGGGCGAGGTCGAGGCCTGGACGGCTGCCACCCGCGGCCAGCCGGTGGACTGGCAGCGGCTGCTGGACGGGTACGAGGCAGCGGTCGACTGGCCCGCCGCGGCCTTCTGGCGCCAGCTGGCCGAAGCCTTCCCCGACGCCCCGGTGCTGCTCTCGACGCGGGAGTCGGCAGAGGCCTGGTGGGCCAGCGCGAGCCGCACCGTGTTCACGGTGCTCCGGCAGGAGCCGCCGCCCGATCGGGTGGCGAACCGGACGATGGTGCGCGAGCTGCTGGCCGAGACGTTCACACCCGACTGGCGCGACCGCGACGCTGCGATCGCGGCCTACGAGCGGCACAACGCCGAGGTGCGGGCGGGGATCCCCGGCGACCGGCTGGTCGAGTGGCAGCCGGGCAGCGGGTGGGAGCCGATCTGCCGCGCACTCGGCGTCCCCATACCCGCCGAGCCGTTCCCGCACGTGAACACCACCGCCGAGTTCCGGCAGGCGCTCGAGCTGGACGGCTAGCCGGAGGTCAGGCGGCCGGCCGCAGCCGGGAGTGCAGCCAGCGAGCCAGATCGTCGGGCGACTGCGGCCGGCTGAGCACGAACCCCTGGATGCTGTCGCAGCCGAGCGCCTGCAGCCGCGCCCAGGTGGGCATGTCCTCGGCTCCCTCCGCGACCACCTGCAGCCCGAGGTTGTGGGCCAGGTCGACGATCGAGCGGACGATCATCTCGTCGCGGCGGTCGCTGGTCATCTGGGAGACGAACGCCCGATCCACCTTGAGCGCGGCCACCGGCAGCCGGCGCAGGTAGGCGAGCGATGAGTAGCCGCTGCCGAAGTCGTCGATGGTGGTCGACACGCCCAGGTGGCGGATGCCGGAGACGATCGATTGCGCGCGCTGGGGATCGGCCATCAGCACGCTCTCGGTGATCTCGATCTCGAAGATGTCGGGCTCGATCCCCGCGGCGCCGATGGCCTCCGAGATCCTGCGCGGCAGCTCGGAGTCGATCAGGTCGCGAGCCGACAGGTTGACGGCGATCGACAGGTCGAGGCCGGTCGCCTGCCACGCCGCCGCCTGAGCGGCGGCCGCCTGCAGCACCCACAGGCTGAGGTCGCGGATCAGGCCGCTGCGCTCGGCCAGCGGGATGAAGCGGTCGGGATCGATCCGGCCGCGCTCGGGATGGTTCCAGCGCACCAGGGCCTCGACCCCGTGCACTGAGCCGTTAGTGAGCAGCGCCTTGGGCTGGTATTCGAGGAACAGCTGGCCCTCGCTGATGCCCCGCCGCAGGTCGGCCGCCAGGGCCAGCTTGGATGCCTGGGCGGCAGCCACGTGCTGGGAGTGGAGCTCGTAGCCCGATCGCTGCCGCTTGGCCTGGTACATGGCCGCATCGGCGCGCTGCAGCAGGGTCTCGTAGTCGAGGCCGTGCTCGGGGCAGATGGCGATGCCGATCGCCGCCTCCAGCTGGATCATCAGCCCGTGGATCAGGAACGGGCGCTGCAGCGTTCCGGCGATCTGCTCGGCGACGCTGCGGGCCGCGCCCTCGTCGCCCTCGACAACGACGGCGAACTCGTCGCCGCCCAGCCGGCCCAGCAGGCCGCCTCGCGACACCACCTCGCGCAACCTCTCGCCCACCGCCCGCAGCAGCTGGTCGCCGCTGAAATGGCCCAGGGTGTCGTTGACCTCCTTGAACTCGTCGAGGTCGAGCAGCAGCAGGGCCACCTTGCCCCCGTTGCTGCGGCAGAGGATCAGGGCCTCGCTCTCCGCCCGAAGGCCCGCCCGGTCGAACAGGCCGGTCAGCGGGTCGCGGGGCGAGGGCAGCGCCTCGCGCCTGACCGGCCGGGGCTGACGCTCTCGCAGCCAGGTCGCGGCCAGCCGCAGCAGGCCGACGGCCAGCAGCATCCCGAGGGCGGCCCCCGCGGCCGCCAGCACGAGCGCCAATCCCTTGAGAACGAAGGCCACCGACAGCCGCGGCGCCGTCGGCCGGTCGGCCACCACCACCTGCCGCTTTCCCTCGGACAG
>DATLLX010000259.1:0-4150 GCA_035537595.1 Gaiellales bacterium
GGCGACGCTGACCGCCAGCGCCAGCCAGTGGCGGCGGGTGACGTGCTCGTGGCCGGCCACCATCGCAAACAGCGCGGCGAAGGCGGGTGCCGAGGCCAGGATCAGGGCCACGTTGCCGGCGGTGGTGTTGTCGACCGCATAGGCGAAGGTCAGCTGGTTGAGCAGGATGCCGACGAAGGCGGCGGCCAGCACCAGCCGGATGTCGGCCCGGCGGACGTGCAGGCTGCCCTCCCGCCACAGCACCAGCAGCGAGAACAGCAGGCCGGCGACCGCGAAGCGGGTGGCCGAGAAGGCCAGCGGCTGCCAGGCGTCGTAGGCGCTCTTGGTGATCGCGTAGTTGAGCGCCCAGAGCACGTTCGCGACCACCAGCATCGCGTCGGCTGAATCCAGGCGGCGATGCATGCGCGGCACCGTACCGGGCAGGGCGATCGGGGTGTGGCAGAGTCCGGAACCGGGCACCTGGCGGGGACACGGTGGGAACAACGCGAGGAGTGGGCATGCGGAAGCGAACGCTCGGCCAGGGGCTGGAGGTCTCGGCCATCGGCCTGGGATGCATGGGAATGTCGGAGTTCTACGGCACCGCCGACGAGGGCGATGCCACGGCCACAATCCACCGGGCGCTCGAGCTCGGGGTGACGCTGCTGGATACGGCCGACATGTACGGGCCGTTCACCAACGAGCGGCTGGTCGGGCGGGCGATCGCCGGCCGCCGGGAGCAGGTGGTGCTGGCGACGAAGTTCGGCAACGTGCGGGGCGAGCACGGGGAGCGGCTGGGCATCCGCGGCGACGCCGGCTACGTGCGCCAGGCGTGCGACGCTTCGCTGGAGCGGCTGGGCGTCGACCACATCGACCTCTACTACCAGCACCGGGTCGACAAGTCGGTGCCGATCGAGGAGACGGTCGGTGCGATGGCGGAGCTGGTGGCGGCCGGCAAGGTGCGCCACCTGGGCCTGTCGGAGGCCTCGGCCGAGACGATCCGCCGCGCGCACGCCGTGCACCCGATCACCGCCCTTCAGTCGGAGTACTCGCTGTGGACGCGCGATCCCGAGGGGCGGGTGCTGCCCACCGTGCGTGAGCTGGGGATCGGCTTCGTCGCCTACAGCCCGCTGGGCCGTGGGTTCCTGTCCGGCCGCTTCACCAGCCCGGACGACTTCCCCGAGGGCGATTTTCGAAGCAGCCACCCGCGGTTCCAGGGCGAGAACTTCGCGAGGAACCTGGAGCTGGTCGACCGCGTGCGCGAGATCGCGGAGGAGAAGGGCGTCACGCCCGGCCAGCTGGCGCTGGCCTGGGTGCTCCACCGCGGCGACGACATCGTGCCGATCCCCGGCACCACCGCCGTCCGCCACCTGGAGGAGAACGCGTCCGCGCTCGCCATCGAGCTGACCGACGACGACCTCGAGCGGATCGACGACGCGGCGCCGCCCGGCGTCGCGGCCGGCGACCGCTACTCCGACATGTCGACGATCGACGCCTGAGCCGGGCACCGACCAGCTTGGCACGGTGGCAGGCGACGTGCAGAAACCATTGAGGTCCGAGCTGTAGGGGACGATAGGGACATGCAGGTGCCCCCTCCACTCACCGCAGTCTTCTTCGATCTCGACGACACGCTGCTCGATACGGCGGCGGTCGAGCGCCGCCGCTGGACGAGGGTCGCGGCCCTCGTGCGCTGCGCCGCGCCCGACGTCTCCCTGGACGAACTGCACGCCCGGTACCGGGCGCTGAACGAGGGGCGAGGCGACGTCGACACCGGTGCCGTCTCCTACGACGACTTCCGCGAAGCCCGCCTCCGCGAGGCGCTGCGCCCGTGGTGTCCGCTCAGCCGGCGCCTGTTCGGCGCCTACCTCGCGGTCTCCAACGCCATCGCCGACCAGATCCAGCCGCTTCCCGGCGCGGAGGAGCTGCTCACCGAGCTGCGCTGTCAGGGGATCGCCACCGCCATCGTGACCAACGGGGGCGCAGACTGGCAGCGGCGCAAGCTCGAGCTGACCGGCATCGGAGCCCTCGTCGACGCCGTCGTCATCTCGGCGGAGGTCGGGGTCGCCAAGCCCGACCCGCTCCCGTTCCAGCGCGCCTGCGAACTGCTGGGCGTGCACCCCGGGAGCGCGATGATGGTCGGCGACAACCCGGCCTGCGACATCGCCGGCGCCGAGGCGGCCGGCCTGCGAGGCTCCCTGCACGTCGGCCCGGAGGGCAGCCCGCTGGGCGATGTCCACGGGCTACTCGCGCTGCGCGCCACCGGCTAGGGTGGCCGGGTGGAGATCGCTCCGCCCGACCCGCAACTGACCGCCGGCGAGCTTCGGCTGCGCGCCTGGCGGGATGACGACCTCGCCGACCTCGTGCGGTGCTGCAACGACCCCGACGTCCGCCGCTTCATCCCGCCGATCCCGATCCCCTACACCGAGGCCGACGGCCGGGCGTTCATGGCCGGCACCTCAGACGGCCTGTCGCTGTGCATCGCCGACGCGCAGACCGACCTGCTGCTGGGAGCGATCGGCATCCGGATACTCGACGTCGGCGCCGCCCAGCTCGGCTACTGGGTGGCTCCCGAGGCCCGGCGGCGGGGCGTGGCCACGCAGGCGCTGACGCTGCTGTCGCGGTGGGCGATCGCCCACCTCCGCCTCGAGCGGGTGCAGCTGTTCACCGACGTCGAGAACCCGGCCTCGATGCGGGTGGCCGAGCGCGCCGGGTTCAGCCGCGAGGGCCTGCTGCGAGCCTGGTACGAGCTGCGGGGAGAACGCCGCGACGCCGTCATGTTCTCGCTGCTGCCGGCGGATCTGGCGTAACCGCGGTGTCCGCGCCCGGAGTCACCCGCCTGGGGCTGCCGATCGAGCCGCCCTACGATTTCGAGCGGTCGACGTTCCGGTTCCGCATGTTCGGCGACGACCTGGCCAGCCGCTGGATCGACGGCGGCCTGCACCGGGTGCTGCGCTCGGGCCTGGCCGTGCGCCTGGACGCCGGCGGCATCACCGCCTGGGGCGAGCCGGGGCCGGCCGACCTGGCGGAGGTCTCGCACCTGCTGGGCGGCCGGTTCGACGTCGCCGCCTTCGCCGCCGCCCACCCCCAGGTGCACAGCCGCGCGCCGGGGTTCCGGCCGCCGCTCCTGGCCGACCCGTTCGAGATGCTGGTGACGTCGGTGACCGCACAGCAGATCTCGCTACGCGCCGCCTGCATCATCCGCGGCGGGCTGATCCTGCGGTTCGGGCGGCTGGCCGAGCACGATGCCAGGCAGTGGTGGGCATTTCCCCGGCAGGAGGACGTCCGCGGCGGCGACCTGACCGGGATCAAGCTGTCGGCGATGAAGATGCGCTCGATCGCGGCGTTGGCGGAGGCCGACCTCAGCGGCTTCGACGAGCTGTCCGACGACGACGTCATCGCCCGGCTGACCGAGCTCCCCGGCATCGGCCGCTGGACGGCGGAGTGGTTCCTCGCCCGCTGCCTGGGCCGGCCCGACGTCGTGGCGGCGGGCGACCTGGGCGTTCGCAAGGCGGTGGCCCGCTGGTTCTCGGACGATCCGATCTGGCCGGAGGGGCGGGTTCGCGAGGCGATGCAGCCGTTCGGCCGGCACACCAACCTGGCCGTCCACTACCTGCTGCTGCCCACCGGCGGGTGAACAAGCGGGTCAGACACCCGTGTTCACGCCGGCGTCCACCCGGCGGAGTGGTAGGCCTCGTCGACGATCCGCATCACCACCGCGCCGTCCTCCCCGCTGGGCAGGGGCTGCCGGCCCTCCGCGCAGGCGTCGATGAACTCGGCCATCTGGGCCGAGTACATCGGCTGGGCGCAGTGCTCGTAGCCCGGCGGGCCCTCGGTGAAGTCCCACACCCGGCCGTAGCCGCCGGTGCCGTACAGCTCGGTATCTGCCTCCAACCCCGCCAGGTGCGGCTGCCACCAGCCCGATTCGACCACCGAGCTGACGCCGTTGTCCCAGGAGATCAGCAGGATGCCATCGTCGTCGACCGCGTACTCGCCGTAGCGCCGGCCGATGGCGGCGCAGACGCGTGCCGGCTCCGGGTCGCCGAGCAGGAACCGCGCAGTGTCGATCGCGTGCACGCCCATGTCGAGCAGGGCGCCGCCGCCGGCCAGCTCCGGGTCGGTGAACCATCCGGCCGGCCCCCACCTGGCGTGCAGGCCGTAGCCCCGGGTCTTGACC
>DATLLX010000260.1:0-5188 GCA_035537595.1 Gaiellales bacterium
GGTGGGAGCGGTCGAACTCCCGCGCCAGCTCGACCTTGCGGGGATCGTCGTGGGCCACGGCCACGGTGCGCAGCAGTCCGCCCTCGATCATGTGCACCGCGCACCAGTCGGCCAATCGGGGAACGACGATGTCTGCCAGCCGGCCCAGCGTCTCGTCGGGATCGAGCGACTCGGTGAGCAGATCGGTGGCGTCGGCGATGAACCGGGCCTCCGTCTCGCGGCGGCGCCGCTCGGTGATGTCGACCAGCGTGGTCACCGCGCCCAGCAGCGCGCCCTGCTCGTCGAGCACGGGCCGGGCGCTGATGCTGACGTGGCCACGCGTGCCGTCGCCGAACTGCACCTCCACCTCGGCCGCCTCGATCACCTCGCCGGTGGCCAGGCTGTGGGCCAGCGGCCAGTCCGATTGCTTGAACCGGCTGCCGTCGGGATGGAAGGCGATGTAGGGGGAGACATCGGTGATCGGCTCGGGGCCGGGATGGGGCACCCGCCAGATCTCGGCCGCACGCTGGTTGACCGCGATCACGTGGCCGCTGGGCGCCTCGGCGATCGCCACGCCGACCGGCAGCTGATCCATCAGCGCCTCCAGCCGCCGCCGCTCGGCCTCCGCCGCCTCGAACAGCTGCGCGCGGTCGAGCGACTGGCCGCAGTACTCGCCGATCGTGCGCATCAGCGCCCGCTCCACGAGATCGAGGCGGCGGTCGTCGCTGAACCGGAAGGCGATCGATCCGATCACCCGGCCGTGCCCGCGGATGGGTACGGCGCCGATGGTGAACACGGTCTCGTGGGCCAGGTGCGGGTAGAGCGCGACCCGGTCCTCACGGGTCTCCAGGAACACGGCGGCGCCGCTGCGCACGGTGTCGCTCATCGGCGTCGGCGGGTCCATCGGGAAGCGACGCCAGTCGTCCATGATCTCCTCGCTGAACCCGACCATCCCCAGGGTCACCAGCTCGCGGCCGTCGGGGCTGACCAGCGCTGCGGCGACCGCTGCGGCGTCGACCAGATCGCGGCCGGCGGTAAGGATCAGGTCGATGACCTCGGCCTGGGTGGCGGCGCCGGCCAGCTGCGCGGTCAGCTCCTGGAGGCCCTCGAGGCGGCGTCTGGCCGCCTGCACATCGGTGACCTCGCGGACGACACAGGCGGCCGCCGCCGCGTCGCTGCCGGCCAGCGGAAAGAATGAGACCATGAACCGGCGGGCGCCGTTCCGAGGGCCCTCTTCGCCGACCTCGAACGGGGTGGCGGTCTCGCCGGCCTCCACGGCCCTGCGCGCGGCGTCCAGCGCCAGCGGGCTGATCAGCGGCAGCACCTCGTCCAGCCGCCGGCCCAGGTGAGCCTCCTGCGGCTGGGCGTTGATGGCCGCCAGCGCGGCGTTCACGCGCACGAACCGCAGGTCGGAATCAAAGACGCCGATGCCGATCGGTGCGGCCTCGATCACGGCATCGAGCAACGCCGCGTCAAGAGCCTGTTCTTGCCATCCCATCAGCGCAATCTCCCTCTGGAAGGAGAATCTAGCCTACGGCCCGGCGCCGTCGCGGGCTAGGGATGGATGATGACCGGCGTGCCCAGCCGCAGGGAGCGCTTGAGCACACCGAGTGCGCTGGCTGAGACCCGCAGGCAGCCGGCGCTGGCCGCCGTGCCGATGGTGGACGGAGCGTTGGTGCCGTGGATGGCCAGCTGGTCTCCGCCGGTCCAGCCGACGGGCAGGTTGGGCTGGTGGCCGGAGAGCCCGAACGCGTACCAGCCGAACGGCCCCGACGCGTTGCCGGTGGCGACCAGGTCGGTGACGCTGAACCGCCCGGTTGGCGTCGGCGTGGCCGCGGCCCCGATGGCGGCGCTGAAGCTGCGCAGCCGGGCCCGGCCGCGCATCAGCGTGACCGTCCGCCGCGACAGGTCGGCATCCACCCAGATGGCGGTTTGAACCGTGTGGCGGCCGGTGGTGCGGATCCAGCCGTAGCGGCCGTTGGGCCGCCAGGGCAGGACGATCTTGGCCCAGCGGCCGGACCTGGCCACCGCCCACGCCCAGCTGTGTGAGCCGAGTGGCGTGGTGAAGGCCAGCGTGCCCATCGACCGGCCACCCGGCCAGGCGCGGACGCTGGCGCCGGCGGCGTCGATCAGGGTGTAGCGGAGCGGCGCCGGTCGCGTGGCCGGCTTGGGCGCAGCCGGCTTGCCGGGCACCGGGCGCCCCAGCGCCGCCGGGGAGGGCGGCAGATAGGCCGCCGGCTGCATGAGTGTGGCGGCCCGCGACGAGGTTGCGCCGGGCGCCGACAGCATGCCGGCGAACAGTGCGGCGGCAGCCAGCACCAGAGGTGTCAGCGAACGTGCCATAGCAGCCAGATCGGCAGCGCCGGGAAAGCGCTTTAGCGAGCACCCGCAAACGCCGATGAACAGGGAGAAAGCTCCACGTTCCCCAAGGAGAAGAACCTGTGAAGCGACATCGCGGAGGGCTGGGTCTGGCGGTGATCGCCGCAGCCGTGATGGTGCCCGTGGTCGTGTCGGCCTATCGTCGCCGTCCCGGCGACTACACCCGGTCGCCCGAATTCCGGGCGATCGTGGGCGACTTCCTGATCTGATCGGTCACGAAGGGGTTGACCGGGCGGTGGAGAAAGTTGCGCCGTGAATCCGCCGTCCGACGATGCGCATCGGCTGATCGGCCTCGAGTCGCTGCTTCGCCGCATGCACCGCTGCCGCACCCCTCAGGAGGCCGTCGAGCTCGTCCGCCGGTTCCTGCCCGACCTTGCCCGGGGCGGTGATTCGTCGCTCTTCATCCTCGCCGAGGATGACCGCGTGATCGGCCTCGACGTCCGCACCCGGCCGCTGTGGCCGCTGGCCGCCGAGGCCATCTCCGAGCAGCGCACGGTGCGCGGGCCCGACGGCACGGCCGTGGCGATGTGGGTGCCCAGCGGCGGCGCCATCTCGGTGAAGGCCCCGACCCGGCTGGTGCTGGACGAGGTGCGGATGCTCGAGCTGTTCGCCGAGCACGCGGCCAGCGCGCTCAGGCGGCCGGGCATGCGGTCGAGCGCCCCGGCCTCCGGTCTCGGATAACGGCGGGCTAGGCCGCCTTCGTGGCCTCGCCGGCGATCACGCGGCGCAGGGCGTCGACGCAGGCCGGGTCGAACTGGGACCCGGCGTGCCTGCGCAGCTCCGCCAGCGCCTGCTCGATCGAGCTGTGCTGGCGATAGGGTCGATCGGCGGTGATCGCCTCGAAGGCGTCCGCGACCAGGATGATCCGCGACTCCAGCGGGATCTGCTCGCCCGCCAGCCCGGAGGGGTAGCCGTTGCCGTCGATCCGCTCGTGGTGGTGCAGGATCCAGCCGGCCTCGATCGGCCGCTCCGCCGCCATCACGATCTCGTGGCCCAGCTGGGCGTGGCGCTTCATGACGTCGAACTCCTCGTCAGTCAGCGCCTGCGGCTTCTGGAGGATGCGGTCGGGGATGCCGATCTTGCCCACGTCGTGCAGCAGCCCGGCGGTGCGCAGGTTGGCGACCCGGTCGGGCTCCAGGCCCAGTTCGTGGCCGATCAGCGCGCACAGCTCCGACACCGTCTCGCAGTGGCTGTGGGTGTAGGCGTCCTTGGCGTCGACGGCGCGGGCGAGGGCGCTGGCCAGCACGTCGGTCTCCCGCCGGTCGCTCCGCACGGGTGCCACGCTGGGCTCCAGGGTCGGCGAGTGGATCAGGCCGTGGCGGCGGTTTCGCTTGGCATTGATCAGCGCCAGGTCGGCCCGCCGGATCAGCTCGTCGGTGTCGATCGAGCCGGTCGATTCGGCGATGCCGGCGCTGGCCGAGATCCGGCGGCCGTTGGGCGTCCTGGTCAGCCCGCCCTGCATCCTCTGCACCAGATTGAGCGCCGGGATCGCGCGGGTGCCGCGGAGCAGCAGCGCAAACTCGTCGCCGCCGATCCGGTAGGCGCCGTCGGCCTCCCCGGTCGCCGTGCGAAGCGCATCGGCCAGCCCGCAGATGCACTCGTCACCGTCCTGGTGGCCCTGGCGGTCGTTGATGTCCTTGAGGCCGTCCAGGTCGAGCAGGACGAGGCTGAGCGGCTCGGAGGCCGTGGCGCCTGCCAGCGCCTCGGCCAGATCCTCGTGGAACGAGCGGTGGTTGAGCAGGCCGGTCAGGTTGTCGGTCAGGGCGACCATCCGCAGCCGGTCCATCTCGGCCTGGCGGGCACGCTCGAGCTGTTCCCGGACGCCCAGCACCTTGCCCACGGCCAGCACCAGCAGCACGCCCAGCGAGAACGCGACCAGGGTGACGACCACCATCACCCGCTCGCTGCGCTGGGACGAATGCAGGCTGCTGAGCGCAAGCCGGCGATGATCTGCGGCGGCGCCGTCGAGCAGCTCCTGCTGGGCTGCCAGGATCGGCGTCAGCGACCGGGTGTCGATCTCGTTCGCCCGGTTGGCGTCGGCCTTGTTGGTGGCCTCGATCACTCGCCTGATGCTGGCCAGCGCCTCGTCGTTCATTGCCAGCACCCGGGCGGCCACCTGGCGGTCGGCCGCGCTGCCGTCGCTGGTTGCCATGGCCAGTGCCGTTTCCAGTCCGCGGCGGGCGCGGTCGAGATCCTGTTGCAGCGTGGGATCGGGTGCCAGCCGGTAGGCGCGGGCCACCGACGCCTCCTCCTCGACCGCGTAGCGGGCGCTCTGGAAGGCGTCGGACTGCACCGTCGAGCGGCGCACCTCCTGGGCGGCGGAGGTCATCGTCCAGGCAGACCAGCTGGCAAACGCGGCCAGCAGCACGATGCCGGCGATCGCCATCGCCGGGAACGTGCGGCGGGTCACCAGACGGTATTCGGAGGGGCGCGGCATGGCAGGCGGGGGACGCGGTCGTCCTTTGTGCTCATCGGAGCGAGACCGGGGAACCTTGAGGTATGCCGCCAGAAACCGATCACCCGCGCGGGGGAGTGCGGCCGGCAGCCGGCGGGATTACCTTGAGACCACCGTCCCCGCCGGGGCACGGCCTGTCGACCATGAAACGGCTCCTCCTCACACTCGCATGCGCGGCCCTGCTGGTGCCGGCCACGGCCCAGGCCCTGGGCATCCTGCGAACGCAGACCAGGACCGGCGTTCAGACCGCCAGCCGGGCCGCCACCAGCGGCTGCAGCGTGTCGGTTGGGCTGGCCGCCAGCCTCGTCCTGCGCTGCAGCGGATCGACGGGCTATGCCCGTGCCGTCTACCGGTTCGCGCTGCCGTCGCGGTTCA
>DATLLX010000261.1:0-3116 GCA_035537595.1 Gaiellales bacterium
TCGCCCGCCCCGCGGGCCCCCGCCAGCCTGCGCAGGTCACCGGCGGCCTGGCCGGCCAGCCCCACCGCGAAAGGTGGGCCGCCCTGCTCGACCAGCTCCACCGCGTCGCCCGCATCGAACCGGCCGTCGACCGCCGTCAGCCCGACCGGCAGCAGGCTGGTGCCCTGCTCCTCGACGGCCCGGCGGGCGCCGGCGTCGACGGTCAGCCGGCCGCGTACCGGCTTGCCGTATCGCAGCCACAGCTTGAACGCCGGCAGCGGGCTTCGGCTGGCATGCAGCCGCGTGCCGACCGGCTCGCCGGCCACCGCTGCCGACAGCACCCCGGGCCGCCCGCCGTGTGCGATCACCGACGGGATGCCGCCGGCGCTGGCCATCTCCGCGGCCAGCACCTTGGAGCGGATGCCGCCGGATCCCCATCCGCGGCGAGCGGGCCCCTCCAGCCGGTCGAGCAGGCGGTGGTCGCGCACCTCGGCGATCACCCGGGCACCCGGCGTGCCGGGGCTGCGGTCGTAGAGCCCCTCGACGTCGGACAGCAGCACCAGCAGCCGGGCGCCCAGCATCAGCGCCACCTGGGCGGCCAGCGCGTCGTTGTCTCCGAACGTGATCTCGTCGGTGGCCGTGGAGTCGTTCTCGTTCACCACCGGCACGCTGCCCCATCGCAGCAGGTTCTCGAGCGTGCGCCGCGCGTTCAGGTAGGTGTCGCGGCGGTGGATGTCGCCGGCGGTCAGCAGCACCTGAGCGGTCTGGATCGAGTGCCGGTGAAGCGCGCGCTCCCACCGCCGCTGCAACAGTGGCTGGCCGACGGCCGAGGCGGCCTGCAGCTCGGCCAGCCGCCGGGGACGGGCCGCGCGGCCGAGGCTGCCCAGGCCGAGCGCGATCGCTCCGGAGCTGACCAGCACCACCCGGGTGCCGCCGCCCGCCTGCGCGGCCACGTCCTCCGCGATGCGGGCGAACACCCGCGGGCGCGCCCTGCCGCGCTCGTTCACCAGCGTGCTCGAGCCGACCTTGACCACGACCACGCCACGCGACATGCAAGCGATCATACGGCCGCGCCGCGGCCACCTCTCGCCGATAGCGCCGGTGCGATAGAATGTCCGGCATGACTGGCGAATCGCATTCCCAGGCACACCGGCAGCGGCTCACCGCGCAGACCCTCGAGCGAATGCGCGAGGGCATCCGCAAGCGGGCCGAGGCGGTCGGCCGCGACCACGAGCAGCGGTTCTCGGACGTCGGCCGGATGGTGGCGCACAACCGGCTGGCCCGCGGGATGTCGCAGCAGGAGCTGGCGGTGCTGTGCGGGACCACGCAGTCGGCCATCGCCCGGCTCGAGCGCGGCGGGCGGCCGCCCAAGCTCGACACGCTGATGCGCATCGCCGACGCGCTCGACGCCGAGCTGCTGCTCGAGATGCGGCTCCGCGACCGCTCTGACGACATCGAAGGAGAGTGACGGATGGGCGTGACCCTGCGGAATTTCATGACCACCGAGAACGTGCTCACGATCTCGGGCGACGCAACGCTGACCGAGGCCGCTCGGCAGATGTGCGACCGCAACGTGGGCGCTGTGGTTGTCGTCGAAGCCGGCTCGATCGCCGGCATCTTCACCGAGCGTGACCTGCTGCGAGCGGTCGCAGGCGGCCAGCGGCCCGACGAGAGCCCGGTGGCCGGCAGCATGACCCGCGATCCCGTGACCCTGCCGCCCGATCATGCTCCCAGCGAGGCGGCCGAGATCATGAGCCGGGGCAAGTTCCGCCACATCCCGGTGGTGGAGCAGGGGCGGCTGCTGGGCATCGTCAGCATCCGCGACCTGGTGACGGCCGGGTTGCAGCTGGCGTCCGACGACGCGCACGTGGGCAGCGACTTCCCCTGACCGGCGGCCGAGCGGTACCAGGATCACCTGTTCGGGGGGATGCGGAGGAGCCTTCCGGCGGCCATCGTGTGAGTACGTGCTCCCCTGTTCGGTTCCACTGCTCCCCGTGCATGTCCTGCGGCTCCGCTGTCGGCGCGCCCGGATTGCGGGCGGGCCGCAGGGGCGCATCTTCTGAACTAGGCGGTGCCGTCGACGCGCGGCGCTCCACGGCGTACTGGGACAGCGCTGTGCAGCGAGGCGCATGGAGGGGCGTTGGCCCGGCCCTCCAGGCGGCGCCGCCTGGTCAGGTTTCCCCATTTCTGTGCGCTCTCGCACAATCCGGCGGCTCGCCGTGTCCGTACAGGAGAGGCATGAATGGGATGGCCATCGACTATGGGCAGGCCGCGCTACGGGCGAGAGCCGGTAGGCTGGTCTTCGTGTCCCTGTCCGACCGCAGCGACGAGGAGCTGCTCGAGCTTGTCGCCTCGCGGCGCGACCCGCGAGCGTTCGACGAGCTGTATGACCGCTACTCCAGAGCGGTGTTCGCCGTTGTCCGCCGTGCGGTCCGCGACCATGGCCGGAGCGAGGACGTGGTGCAGGAGGCCTTCACCAGCGTGTGGCGGGCGGCGGCCGGATACCGGCGGGAGCGCGGCAGCGCGGCCGGCTGGCTGTATGCGATCGCTCGCAACGCCGCCTCCGACGCGCTGCGCCAGCGCCGCCCGGTGTCGGTCGGCGACCCGCCGGATCAGGCCGACCCGGCGCCCGGCCCGGACGAGCGCGCCGCCGAGGATTTCGAGGCCTTCCAGGTGCACGCCGCGGTCGACTCGCTGCCTCCGCGCGAGCGTGACGTGATCGAGCTGGCGTACTTCGACGGCCTCTCCCAGAGCGAGGTGGCGGGCAAGCTGGGCATCCCCCTGGGCACCGTGAAGACGCGGACGCGGAGCGCCCTGGCCCGGCTCTCGGAGCGGTTGGCGGTGGAGCGGGTGGTGGGATGAGCGAGCAGGGCATGCGATCGGTGGAGGAACGCCTGCGGGCCGCCGGCCGCGCCGATGCGCCGCCGGACAGCTACGGCCAGCTCGCGCGCGCGGCTGCCCTTGGCGCGGAGGCGAAGCCCCGCGAGGCACGGGTGATCGGCCTGCCGTCGCGGCACCGGATCTCGGTGTTTCGGGCGCTGCTGGCCGCGGCGGTGATCGCGGTCTCCGTCGCCGGCGCGCTGGTGATCGGTGTCGGCGGCGACCGGGTCGGCGTCGAGCACACGGTTGCCCTGTCG
>DATLLX010000262.1:0-4662 GCA_035537595.1 Gaiellales bacterium
AGCACCGGCGTCCGCGATTCGGCTCTGATCTCGCGCAGCAGGTCGCGCCCGTCGCCGTCGGGCAGCATCACGTCGAGCAGCACCACGTCCGGCGACAGGCTGCGGAACCGAGCCATGCCATCGGCGGCGGTGCCGGCGACCACCGGCTCGAACCCCTCGCGAAGCAGCGCCGCAGCAAGCGGCTCGGAGATCGCCCGCTCGTCCTCGATCAGGAGGATGGTTCGCCTGCCCACGCTCACGACGAGCGATCGTAGCGACCCGGGCGCCGTTCGGTAAATGTGTCATAGTGCACATGGTGTTCGAGACATCGCACACCGCGGTTGAATCACGCTTGCTGGACATCGCCCTGCCGGCCCAGGCGACGGTACTCGAGGCGGGCTGTGGCAGGACGACCAGGCTGATCCAGCGGCGCGATCGGATTCGCAGCCTGGTCGGCGTCGACCTGGACGTCGAGGCAGGGCGCCAGAACACGGCGCTCGATTCGTTCCTGGTCGCCGATCTGTGCGAGCAGCTGCCGTTCGCGGACGCCAGCTTCGACGTCGTGTACGCGAACTTCGTCGTCGAGCATCTGGAGCGCCCCGACGACACGTTTCGAGAATGGCATCGGGTGCTGCGGCCGGGCGGCCATCTCGTGCTGCTGACCACCAACCGCGCCAGCCCGCTGATCCGGGCAGCCGAGTGCCTTCCCCAGACCCTGCGGGTGGTGATCAAGCGTCGCGGCCCCGGCGTCAGGACGCACGATGTGTTCCCCGCCCACTACCGGGCGAACACCCCGCGGCAGCTGTCCACCGCGCTGGCCGGTGTGGGGTTCGCTCCGATCGTGGTGCAGCCGGTGGCGACCCTCGACCGGTACGCGGGCCATCACCGGCTGCTGGCGGCCGCCCTGCGTGGCAGCGAGCGACTGCTGCCCGCCGACCGCCGCTCGACCATCGTCGGCCTGTGGGCGGCGGGGCCGGCACCGGAGACCGCTCCGACGGCCGACTAGCCGTTCGGTTGCACGGTGCATACGCTATGGCACCGTCGCTTATTGTGCTGAACGCACGTACATTCGGTACATGACCGTGCGTGGCTCCGTCGCGGCCATTTCAGCTGTCGACGACGCCTGGGACGACCAGGCGGAGATCGAGTTTCTGCGTTTCCTGCCAGTGGTCCTGGAGGAGGTGCTGGCGGCGCCTGCGCCGGGACCGATGTCGGAAGCGATCTGCCGGGGCGCAGAGGAGCTGGTGTACGGCGTTGACGCGCGGATCGATGCCTCCGACCCCGCCCGGCTATCGACGCGGTTGCTCGACGACCCCGGTCGCCTGAACGGTACCGTCGACCAGGCGATCTGGGCGCTCGAGTTCCACCCGGGGCAGGTCGGCCTGCGGCTGCCGCTGACCGCGCACGGGCTGGCGCTGGGCGACCTGGTGGTGGTTGCCGCGCCGGGGCGCTGGATCAGCCTGCAGGAGCGGATGCAGCTGCGCCGGTTCGCCGAGCTCGTCGCGCCGATGATGCACGACTGCCTGGCCAACGCGGCGCTTCGCCAGGCCGCGCTGACCGACCAGCTGACCGGGCTCTCCAACCGCCGCGCGCTCGACCGCGAGCTCGACAGGATGTGCACCGAACGCCGCGGCGTGTGCCTGCTGCTGCTGGACATCGACGGTCTCAAGGACGTCAACGACACGCTCGGCTATGAGCAGGGCGACCATCTGATCTGCGCGCTGGCCTCCGCGCTGCGCGAGACGGTGGGGGAGGGGCCGGTGATCGCCCGCATGGGCGGCGACGAGTTCGTCGTGCTGGTGCCCGAGAGCACGGCCAAGAGGGTCAGGAAGCTGGGCCGCAAGGTGCGAAGGGCGCTTGCCCGCCAGCCGCTCCCGCCGGGCGTGGCGGCGCTCAGCCGCGGCGTGTCGGTGGGAGTGGTGGAGGGGCGGGCCGGCGAGACGCCGCGGCAGCTGCTGCGGCGCGCGGCCCGGTCGATGCGAAGCCAGAAGCGCAGGCGGTCGAGCGACCGGCGGTGACCCGTTCGGTCGGATAGTGTGCCTGCCATGTGCAGGAACATCCGTCCACTTCATAACTACGAGCCGGCCACCACGCACGACGAGGTGCACGACGCCGCCTTGCAGTACGTCCGCAAGATCAGCGGCATGCGCAAGCCCGCCCGGGTCAACGAGGAAGCCTTCAACCGCGCCGTGGAGGCGGTCGCCGCGGCTTCCCAGACCCTGCTCAGCGAGCTGGTGGCGACCACCCCGCCACGCGACCGTGCGGCCGAGATCGAACGCGCCCGCGAGCGCGCCGCGCTGCGCTACGCCTCGGGCGCCTGACGCCCCCCGGCCCAGCTCTCGGAGCCCGGCACGCTGCCGGGCCTTCCGTCTCGCGCTAGACGGTCAAGCGGCTGACCAGGTTGTTGAGCTCTTCCGCGGTGCGGGCGAGCTCTTGCGCGCTGGCAGCGATCTGCTGGGTGGACGCGCTGGTCTCCTCGGTCGACACCGAGACCTGCTCCGCCGATGCGGAGGACTGCTCGGCGACCGACGACACCTCGGCGGCGGCCTGGGCGATCTCCTCCACCCGGACGGTCATGTCGACGACGGCCTGGCCGATGGCCACGAACGTCTCGCGGGCCTGGCCGACCGTCTCCGACGCACCCTCGGTGCGGGCCGCGCCCTGCTCGACGACGGCGGCAGCCGCCTGCGTCTCGGTCTGGATCTCGCCGATCAGAGTGGCGATCGAGAGCGCCGCCTGCTGCGACTCCTCGGCCAGCTTGCGCACCTCCTCGGCGACGACCGCGAACCCGCGGCCCTGCTCACCCGCCCGGGCGGCCTCGATGGCCGCGTTCAGCGCCAGAAGGTTGGTCTGCTCGGAGATGCCCGTGAATCCGATGGTGAGGCGGACAGCGATCCGCAGATTGTTGAAGTACGACACTGGGCGAGAGCTCCTTGGGACGTTTTCGAATCACACGCCTCGGTCTATCGTCCGCATCCCGGGCCGCTCGCAACGATCCGGCGCCCGCCGGGACAAAGCTCATGCAAACCGGGGAGGAAGGGGTGGCCGGGTATCCCCCGATCGAGCTATGAACCGGCGCGGCCCCCAGCGCCGTTCGCGCAAGCGACTACCATTCCCGCCCATGGCCACGATCCCGCCCGACACCGAGAGCGTCATCTCCCTACTGGAAGCCGCCGACCGGCTGCTGATCCAGCAGGTGTTCAAGCCGATCGCCAACGAGTACCGGATCAGCGTGCCTGCCGACGGCTCGACCGACGAGGGCATTCCGCTGCTGTTCGTCAAGCAGAAGCGGATGAAGATCAAGGAGGACATTCGCTTCCGGGTGGCCCCCGACGCCGACGGGCACGTGTTCATGATCAAGTCGAAGACGGTGTTCGAGTTCCGCGGCCGCCATCAGGTGCTTGACGCCGACGGCGCGGTGCTGGGGCTGCTGGAGAAGGACTTTGCCCGCTCGCTGCTGCGCAGCCACTGGCACGTGCGCGACGCCGGCGGAACGGAACTGGTGGAGGCGCACGAGGCGAGCTGGCCGATCGCGATCCTCCGCCGGGTGGCGGGCTTCCTGCCCGACTGGCTGTCGCTGCTCACCTGGCTGCCCTTCAACTTCACGCTGCTTCGCGAGGGCGAGCAGGTGGGCAGCTACCGGCGCATCCTGGGCAAGCTCCGCGACCGCTATGTGCTCGAGCTGGCGCCGGCCGCGTCCGACGTCGACCGGCGGCTGATCGTGGCCCTGGCGGTTGGCCTCGACGCGCTCCAGGACCGCTAGCCGCGCCTAGCGGCGCAAGAAGCTGACCGCGCCCAGCCGCTCGACCCCGTAGTGCGCGTAGAGCGCGTCCTCTTCCTCCTGGGAGATGTGGCCGTCGGCATCGATCTCGGGGGCCGAGTGCATCGTCTCGCCGGACACGTCCAGGTGAACGCCGTCGGGCTCCAGCCGGGCGGCACGCACGGGGACGAACCGCAGCGACGGGCGAAGCGCGCCGAAGGCGACCAGTGCCCACTCCGGCGCACCGGTGTCCTGGTCGAAGTAGGTGGCCTGCAGCCGGCCCACGCTCTCGCCGGCCGAGTCGAACACCTCGTTGCCGCGGCGAGCTTCCCACTCGCCGGCTGAGGCACCGGTCGAGCCCCACTCGCCGGAGGACGTGCTGGAGACCGGCTCCGCGAACGGCACCGGGTCAGCGGGCGCGGCGGTCGGCGGCCTCCAGGGCGGCGCCGCCTCGAACGGGCCGCTCGACTCTCGGTAGGACTCGCCGAACCAGTCCTCGGCGGTCTCGTCGGCGACGGCGGCCGATCGCCGCTTGCGCATCCAGACGATGCCGGCAACGGCGGCGAGCGCGCCCAGCAGCGTGAACAGGACACGGCGGGTGTGGCCGGGCTCCTTCACGTCGCGGGCTCGCCGGATCGCGGCGATCGTCTCCTCGAGGGAGCGGCGGGCGTGCTCGCGAACCTCGTCGTCCCCGGCGACCCGGTCGAGTCGCTCGACGGTCTGCTGTCCTGGGTTTCTTCGGGCAATCACAAGGCGGCTCCTCGGGTTGTCACAGCTGGTACGGGCAGGCAGTACCCGCTCTGCGGTCCCATCAAAAGGGGCTGGTTACGCTGCCGCCGTGGAGCACGTCGCGCTCTTTGTCCACCTTGCGGGAGCGTTCTGCCTGATCTCGGGCGCCGTGGTCGCCGGGGCCGGGTTCGAGA
>DATLLX010000263.1:0-11420 GCA_035537595.1 Gaiellales bacterium
ACCCGAGCGGATCTCGCTGAACATCGTGCGGGCCGGCGACGGCACCAGCGTCCGCAGGCTGATCCACGACGAGCGCCGCCCGGCCGGCACCGTCCGGGTGGTCTGGGACGGCCGCGGCGACGCCGGCGGCATCGTGCCGGACGGCCGTTACGAGCTGGCCGTTCGGCTGGAATCGCTCGACCGCACGGTGACGATCCCCGACCCGATCCATGTCGACACCCGTCCTCCCAGCGTGCAGATCACCCGCGTCCAGCGCGGGGCGCGGGTGATCCTGGTGCACTTCCTGGCCTCGGAACCCTCGCGCACCTACCGCCTGATCACCGCCGACGGCCGGACGATCGAGGAGAGCCGCACGAGACCGACGGTGACGAGGTTCACCAGGGCTGCCTTCCCGCCCGGGCTCTACACCGTCACGATCTATGCCGAGGACCGGGCCGGCAACCGCACCCCGTCGCCTCCTTCGGTGCGGATCACGGTGCCGTGAGCGGGTCGGCGGCGGGCTCCCTGATCGCGGTGGCGGGCATGGTGCCGCTGCTGGTCGCCACCCGGCCGCTGCTGCGGGCTTTGGGTCTCGCCCTGTGGACCGCCGGGGTCGGCGTGCTCGCCGCCGACCTGCTGCACTCGCCGATCTCGCGGCTGCGGGTGGAAGCCACCGACCGGCCGCTGCTGGCCGTGGCCGCGATCCTGGTCGGAGGACTGCTGCTGGCAGCGGCGGCGTTCGTCGTGCACCGCCGCCCGTGGCTGCTGCTGCTGGCCGCGGTGGCCGCGGCCCCGGCGCGCATCCCGGTGCACGCCGGCGGCGCCGAGGCGAACCTGCTGCTGCCGCTGTACGTCGTGATCGCCGCAGCCTGGCTGGCCGCGGCATGGGAGATCGTCCGCGGCACTGAGCGGCCGCCGGAGCTGGGCCGGCTGGGATGGGCCGTGGCGGCGTTCATGGCCTGGAGCGGGATCACGATGATGTGGACGGCCGACGAGCACCAGGGAGCGGTCAGCATGCTCTTCTTCCTGCTGCCGTTCGGCTTTCTGCTGACCAGACTGGCGGCGCTGCGGCCTGGACGGCGCGAGCTGCGGCTGGCGCTGGGCCTGCAGGCGGCCCTGGCCTGCCTGTTCGGCGCTGTCGCGCTGTGGCAGTTTGCCACCAAGGACGTGTTCTGGAACCCGAAGGTGATCGTCGGCAACCAGTATGCGTCGTTCTTCCGCGTCAACTCCCTGTTCTGGGACGCTAGCATCTACGGGCGGTTCATGGCCGTGACGATGGTGCTGCTGGCGGGGATCGCCGTCTACCGGCGGATGGCGCCGCCGCTGGTGCTGCTGATCGCCTTCCTGTTCGCCGCCATGTACGTGTCGTACTCGCAGTCCAGCATGTTCGCCCTCGGCCTGGGGGCGCTCACGCTGGGCGTCGCGCTGTGGCCGCGCCGGGTGATCGTCGGGGTGGCGGCCACCGCGGGGGCGCTGGGCATGGTGGCCCTGGTGATCGCCCTGCACGGCAACTCGGCCGAGACGGTGACCAGCGATCGCACGCACCTGCTCGACCTCGGCCACAGAGTGATCGAGCACCACCCGCTGGTCGGAGCGGGCAACGGCGGCTTCGCCCGGGCGGCGCTGGCCGGGACGCCGCACCCCTGGCACGTCGGCCAGGCCGCATCGCACACGACGCCGGTCACCGTGCTGGCGGAGCTGGGGCCGCTGGGCCTCGCGGCCTACCTCTGGCTGCTGGTCGAGGCGGCCCGCCTGGGCCTTCGCCACCGCCGCGACCCGGTGCCGCACATGGTGTTGCTGGCGGCGCTGACGGCGATCGTCGCCAGCTCACTCTTTTACAATGCGTTCTTCGAGGATCCGCAGACCTGGATCCTGCTGGCCCTGCTTGCAACCGTGCGCGTCTTTCCGAAACCCCAGCCAGGAGCATCCGCGTGATCGCGGAGGGGCGGCGCGCCCTCGTCCTCGCCCCGCACACCGACGACGGCGAGTTCGGCTGTGGCGGCACGATCGCCCGGCTCGTGGAGGCGGGGGCGGAGGTCCATTACATGGCCTTCTCGACGGCCTCCCGCTCGCTGCCGGAGGGGTTCAGCCCTGACACCCTGCTGCATGAGGTGCGGGCGGCGACGGCCGAGCTGGGCATCCCGCGGGCCAACCTGACGGTGCATGACTTCGAGGTGCGAACCTTCCCCACCGTGCGCCAGGACATCCTCGAGATCCTGGTCGAGACCAACGGCTCGCTGCGGCCCGACCTGGTGCTGATGCCCTCGCTGGGCGACATCCACCAGGATCACGAGACGATCGCCCGCGAGGGCATGCGGGCGTTCAAGCGGACGACGCTGCTCGGCTACGAGATCCCCTGGAACTGCTTCCAGTTTCAGCAGCAGGCCTACGTCAGCCTCGAGCCCCGCCACCTCGAGCGCAAGTGCGCAGCACTCAAGCGCTACGAGAGCCAGCAGCACCGCAACTACGCGAACGAGGAGTACATCCGCAACGTCGCCCGCACGCACGGCATCGTCAGCGGCCGCGACATGGCGGAGGTGTTCGAGGTGTATCGCTGGATCCTGTGAGGGCGCTAGGTCTCTGGCCCGTCCCACCACGGGATCGGCTCGGACACAGTGTTGCCCTGCACGCGAACGCCCTCCGCCCGGAGCCGCTCCCGCTGCTCACGCTCCCAACCGGGCACCAGCCGGCCGTCGGCGGTGACCACTCGGTGGGCGGCGGTGGCCAGGGCCCTGGCCAGCGCGCAGCCGACTGCGCGGGAGCCGGCTGGGGTGCCCAGCCAGCCGGCCACGCGGCCGTAGCTCGCCACCGTCCCCGGCGGGATCTGCTCGACCAGCTCGGCCACCCGCCGTTCGAAGGCCGTTTGCTCAGGAACCACCCGGAAGCCTGCGGGAAGCTGCACATGCCGACGATAGCCGCCCCTAGACTGGCCGCGTGCGCCTGCTGCTCGTTGCCTTCTACTTCCCGCCCGCCGGAGGTGGCGGCGTCCAGCGAACGCTGAAGTTCTGCCGCTATCTGCCCGAGTTCGGCATCGACGTCCACGTGCTGGCCCCAGAGGATCCGAAGTGGTTCGCGCGCGACGAGCCGCTGATCGAGCAGATCCCGGCGACGACCACCGTGCACCGGGTCAGCTTCGTCGGCCCCCGCTCGTCGTTCCGCGACGATGCACTGCGTGGCACCTCCGGCCTCCGCCGCCTGGCGGTGGAGGCCCGCTATGCCTACGAGCGGGCGCTGGTGCCCGACAAGGCGCTGCCCTGGGCGCTGACCGCCGTTCCCGCCGGCATCCGGATCGTCCGCCGCGAGGGCATCGACGCCCTGATGGCGACGTCGCCGCCGCCGTCGGTGCACCTGATCGGCGAGGCCATCGCCACCGCCACCCGCCGCCCGCTGGTTTCGGACTTCCGCGATTCCTGGCTCGACAACCCTCACCGCAACTACGCCAAGGCCAGCGTGCGGGCCAAGCGCCGGGTGATGGCGCGGATGGCAGGCTCGGTGGTCAAGCGGTCGGCGGCGCTGGTGGCGGCCACGGGCGCGATCGCCCAGGAGCTGTCGCAGCTGGACTCCGGCGCCCACCACAAGACCTCGGTGATCGAGAACGGCGCCGATTTCGACGACTTCGCCGACCTCGACCACCGCCCCAACGAGCGATTCACGATCGTCCACGCCGGCAGCTTCTTCGGCTCCCGCACGCCACGGCCGTTCCTGATGGCGGTGAAGCAGCTGATCGCCCGCCGGCCGGAGCTGCGGGGCCGGCTGCTCGTCCGCTTCATCGGTGACCTCCGTCAGAGCGACCGGGAGTTCGTCGCCGGCCTCGGCATCGGGGAGAGCTGGGAGGAGACCGGGTTCCTGCCCTACGCGGACTCGATCGCCGCCCAGCGCGCGGCCGACGCGGTGCTGCTGCTGATCCCCTTCGCTGACGGGCGCGGCGACTCGGTGCTGTCCGGCAAGGTGTTCGAATACATCGCCAGCCGCCGCCCGATCCTGGCCTCGGTGCCGCCGAAGGGGGTGGCTGCGAACCTGCTCCGCAGCGTCGAGGCCGGCGAGCTGGCCGGCCCGGACGACAGCGGCGAGATCTCGCAAGCCCTGGAGCGGCTGGTCGACCGCTGGCTGGAACGGGGCGGGCTGGCCGACGTCGACTATCCGCCCGACGTGCGTGAGCGCCTGTCCCGGCGCAGCCGCACCCGCGACCTGGCCGAGGTGCTGCGCGGCCTGACGGTATGAGCAGGCGCCTGCTCGACGGCCTGCTGGCCGCATCGCTGCTGACGATGACCTGGGCCAAGATCCACTGGCAGGCCGGCAGCCTCGACCTCACCATCGGCAACATCACGGCCTCCGCCTTCGTGGCGGCGTTCGTGATCGACCGGCTGCAGCGCCGCGACGATGCGCTGCCCCGTCCCGCCATCACCCTGTGCGGGTTCATGCTGACGTTCCTCGCCGTCTACCTGGCCGGCTACTTCGACCTCGACTCGAACGCCGCGCTGACATTCTGGATCAAGGGCATCGTCAGCTGGGCGGTGCACTTCCTGCTCCTGATCATGGCGGTCGCCTACGTCATCGAGCGCGGAGCGGCGGTCTATCTGCGGGCGATCCGCTGGTTCGTGGCCGGCATCACCCTGAACGCCGTCTACGGCGTCGTGCAGCTGGCGCTGGTGGTGGCGGCCGGGGTCAACCTCGACAAGCTGGTGGTCGGGCCGCTGACGGCGGGCCAGGGCAAGGTCGGCGGCATCAACGTGTTCGGGCAGGTGGCCCGCACCGAGAACATCTACCGGATCAACGCCCTGACCGGCGATCCCAACCACCTCGGCGTCATGCTCTGCGTGCCGCTGCTGTTGCTGCTGCCGGTGTGGCTCTCCGCGACCCGCGGCCGGCGGCGGCTGGGGGCGCTGCTGGTGTTCCTGTTCGTCGTCCAGGTGCTGACCCTGTCGCGCAGCGGAGCCCTGGGCGACGTCGTCGGACTGCTGGTGCTGTCGCCGCTGCTGGCCAGGCGGCTGCCGTCCGCACGGTCGCTGGTACTCGTCCTGGCGCCGCTGGTCGCCGGCGCCGTCGCCCTGTACGTGAGCTCGCCGTTCGTGCGCACGGTGATCAGGGCCCGCACCGATGTCGGCGGCCGAGGCACCAACACGCATTTCGAGTTTTACCGCCTGGTCTCGCCGGCGCTCGACCCCCACCCGCTGTTCGGGATGGGGTTCAACACCTTCGCGGTCTTCTACGAGTTCCTGACCGGCCAGAGCAACTACGGGCCGCACAGCTTCTGGGTGGCGACGTTGGTGGAGACAGGAATCGTCGGGCTCACCGTGTATCTGGTCTACGGCGCCTGGCTGGTGGCGTGCGCGCTCCTGATGGCACGCTCGGAGCAGGCACGGGCGCGGGTGCTGGGCTACGGCTGGCTGGCCGCCATGGCAGGCACCGCGGCCGCCAACCTGTTCTACCTGACCATGCAGTTCGACTACTTCTACGGCGTGGTCATGCTGGTGGCCGCCGGCCAGTACATCCTGGCTCCGGGCCGGGCGCGGCTGGCGACGACGGCGGCGCAGCCGCGCCCGGCGCTCCACTAGGCTGTGCCGCGATGATCGCCAAGGCGCTCTTCTGGGGCAGTCTGGCCGGACTGGCCTGGACGCACGCCGGATACCCGCTCGCCGCCGCCGCGGCCGCCCGCGTCTGGGGCCGGCCGGTGAGGCACGGAGACGTCACCCCGGAGGTGACGCTGATCGTGCCGGCGCACAACGAGGAGCAGGTGATCGGCGCCCGGCTCGACAATCTGCTCGAGCAGGACTACCCGGCCGACCGGCTGGCCATCGTCGTCGCCTCCGACGCCTCCACCGACGGCACCGACGCCATCGTCGAGGAGATCGCAGCCGGGGACGGGCGGGTGTCGCTGCTGCGCTGTCCCCGCGGCGGCAAGCTGGCGGCGATCAACCGCAGCGTCCGCCAGACCGGCGGCGAGGTGCTGGCCTTCTCCGACGCCAACACCCGTTGGCAGCCGGACGCCCTGCGCACGCTGGTGCGCAGCTTCGCCGACCCGGACGTCGGGTACGTGTGCGGCCAGCTGCGGCTGGAGCGGGCCGACGGCACCAACAAGGAGGGCGTCTACTGGCGCTACGAGATGTGGCTGCGGGCCAGCGAGTCGGCGCTGGGCTCAATCACCGGGGGCAACGGCGCCATCTACGCCGTCCGCCGCTCGGACTGGGTGGAGCACGCCTACGGCCAGGATCTGGGGCTTCCCGACGCCATGGTCAAGCAGCACAAGCGCGCCGTCTACGAGCCGGCCGCGGTGGCGTTCGAGAAGCCGTCGCGGCATGTGGAGGACGAGTACCACCGCAAGGTGCGGATGCTGAAGTGGGCCTGGCGGCACATGCTCGAGGGCGGAATGCTGCGCGGCGTCACTCCCGTCTACCTGGTCGAGCTGGTGTCGCACCGGGTGCTTCGCTACGCCAGCGGCGCGCTCCACGTGGTGCTGCTGGGAACCACCGTGCTGCTCGTCTCCGAGGGCGGCGTCTACGCGCTGGTCGGCCTGGGCCAGGCCGCCCTGGCGCTGCTCGCGCTGGCCGGGCGGCTGGGGCTGCCGGTGCCCGGAGCGGCTCTCGCCCACTACTACGTGCTCGTCTCGTCGTCGACGGTCGCCTCCCTGGCCGACTACCTGCGGTCCGGCGTGCCACCGGTCTGGGACAAGGCCGAGGGCACCCGGTGAAGGCCACCGGCCCCGGCGGCCGGCCGACCGTGGTGCTGGGCGGCCTGTGGGCCGGGCTGGCGCTGACCAGGGCGCTGGGCCGGCGGGGGGTGCCGGTGGCCGGTATCTCGCTGCACGGATCGGATTTCGGGATCAGGTCGCGCTACCTCCGCCGCCGGCTGGTCGTGGAGGAGGCCGACACCGCCCGCCGCGACCAGCAGGTGCTGGCCGAGCTGCGGCGGCTGGCTGCCGGCGGCCGCGTGGTGCTGGTGCCCGAGCGCGACGAGCACGTCGAGCTGGCGCTGCGCCACTGGGACGAGGTGCGAGCGCTCGCCGACATGCCCCTGCCCGACGACCCCGATGCGACCATGCGGCTGCGCCGCAAGGAGCGGCTGGCCGAGGAGGCAGTGCGGGCGGAGGTGCCGGCCCCGAGGACGCTGCTGGCCGACAGCGAGGCAACGATCCGCGCCGCCGACCTGCGGCCGCCGTTCCTGGTCAAGCCCGTCGAGGGGCAGGACTTCGCCCTCGCATTCGGCCGCAAGGTGGTCGTCGCCGACACGGTCGACGCGGCGGTCGTAGCCTGGGCGGAGGCAGCCGATCGCGGATTGGGGACGATCCTGCAGGAGCTGATCCCCGACTCCACCGAGCGGATCCACTCGCTGTTCACCTACATCGGCCGCTCGGGCCGGCCGCTGGCGGACGTCGTCGGCCGCAAGGTGCGCCAGGGCCCGCTCGGCTTCGGCACCGCGGCGGTGTTCGAGGTGCAGTTCGACGAGCGCGTCCGGGACACCGGCCACCGGCTGCTGGCCTCCGCCGGCTACCGGGGGTTCGCCCAGGTCGAGTTCGCCTACGACCGCCGCGACGACGCCTACAAGCTGCTCGAGGTGAACACCCGGATGCCGCAGTGGGCAGGCCTGGCGATGACCCGCGACTTCGACATCGCTCGCATCGCCCACGATGACCTCAGCGGGCTGCCCGAGCCGCCGTGCCGGACGCTGACTGCGGACGCCCGCTGGATCTTCATGGCCAAGGACGTGTGGGTCTCGATGCAGATGGCCAGGCGGGGGGAGCTGGGGCCGTCCGCGTTCCTGGCCCCGTATCTGCGCCGTCCCCGTGTGCGGGCGGTGTTCGCGGTCGACGACCCGCTGCCGGCGGCGGCGTCGATCTCGTACCTGCGCAGCCGCGTCGCCTAGCCCTCCGATGCGCGGTAGGCGGGAAACCGCTCCGCATCCGGCGCCACGCCCGCCGCGGCGCACAGCTGGTCGTAGCGGCTGCGGTCGAGCACGGCCCGGCCGACGTGGTAGGGGGCGCGGCCGGATCCCAGCGAGGCCTTGAACCGGGCCAGGGCGTCGCCGGCCCGCAGGCCGCCGCCCAGGTGCAGCTGCTTTAGGCCCCGCTCCCGGGCGTGGCGCATGGCTTCGAAGTGCATCATGGTCGCCGCCCCGCTGCGCCTGCCCTCGTCGCTGGTCTCGCCGAGGTGGTAGTGCATGGCGCCGCCGCCCAGCAGGTAGAGCGCGCTCGACTGGCCGGTGTCGATGATGATCAGGCCGTCCCCCAGACTGCGCAGCGCTTCGAAATAGGCGGCGGGGAAGTGGTAGAACGGCGCGGCGTCCAGCCGGCGCATGGCGTCGATGTAGCGGAGGTGGAACGCCGGCATGTCGTCGACCAGCCGGGCGGTCACGCCCTCGCGCTCCGCACGCCGCAGGTTCCGCCGCCCCTGGCTGCCCATCTGCGCCCTCAGAGCATCGTCGCCCGCACGTACGTCGACCACGACCATGTCCTGGACGTGCGCCACCTCGACGCCGTCGCCGGCCAGCTCGTGGTTCCGCCGCAGCGGGTGGAAGCGGATGAACTCGGACACCGCGCCCCGCTGCTCCGCCGCCCGCCGGAACCGCTCGCGCCATCCGGGCGCGGCGGCGGCGGGGCCGCCGAACCCGTAGGCGGAGGTGAGATCGCACAGGCCGTCCGGCAGCGACCGTTCGAGGAACGGGTAGAGCAGCCCGTGCTCGGCATAGGCGGCCGGGGCGGCCCGCTGCTCGAGCAACGCCGACGCAGCCATGAACTCGGGCCGGAAGTAGGGGTCGCCGTCGCCGTGGGCCGCCCAGGCCTCGGCGTAGCCCTGGAGGTCGAGCCAGCCGTCGGGCCAGGCCGCCCCCGAGCGCTGGGTCAAGTGGCGGCCCAGTCGGGAGCGACGTCCTCCATCCACTCCTCGCTCTCGTCCTCGGCGAAGAACCCCTTGCGGAGGAGCACGACCGGCACCGTCCGCAGCAGCAGCGCAAGGTCACGCATCAGCGAGATCTGCTCGACGTAGCGCTGGTCGAGCGCGATCATCTGCGAGCGGCGCAGCGTGTTGCGGCCTTCGACGGCGGTCAGGCAGGTCAGGCCCGGCCGCGCCCGCAGGGTCGGCGCATACCGGCTCCGATACCGGTCGATGATCTCGGCCGGCTTCGGCCGCGGTCCCACCAGCGACATATCGCCCCGCAGCACGTTCCAGATCTGCGGCAGCTCGTCCAGCGAGGACGAGCGCAGAAATCTCCCGACCGGGGTGACGCGCTCGTCGCCCGGCTCGAACCACATGCCGGCGCCCTGGCCCTGGGCGCCGTGCACCATGGTGCGGAACTTGTAGATCGTGAACGTCTGGCCGTCGCAGCCCACCCGCTCCTGCGTGAACAGGATCGGCCGGCCCTGCGTGCGCCACAACACGGCGGCGATCCCGGCCATCAGGGGGGCGGCGGGTACCAGCATGACGGTGGCGCCGGCCGCGTCCAGGAGCCGCTTGCCGTACCGCTCGTAGAGGCCCGCCATGCCGGCCATTCTAGCCCCGAGCCGGTGCCGGGACGGCTGGGCGGGGTCGTGCCAGCAGCTCCGAATAGAGGTCGACGTGCATCCGCGCGGACGCCTCCCAGGTGAGCGCGTCGCGGGCGGCACGGGCCCCCTCCCGGGCGGCCTCGAGCTTCGCCGGATCGTCCAGCAGCTCGCGCACAGCCTCCGCCATCGCGTCGATGTCGCCTGACGGGACGACGGTGCCCGCCGAGAACCGGCGGACGTTCTCGCCCAGCCCGCCGACGTCGTAGGTGACGGCGGGGACTCCGGCGCCCAGCGCCCGCAGCAGCGTCCCGCTCTGGTCGAGGCCCGGCCGGTAGGGGAACACCGCCAGCGTGGAGTCGCCGTAGGCGCGGTCGACCTCGCCCTGCGGCAGGTACCCCAGCCGCCAGTCGACCAGATCGCCGCCGGCGGCCCGGTAGCGGTCGACCGGCTCCATCGGGTCGCCGGCCACGATCAGCCGGGTGCCGGGTACCCGCTTGGCGACCTCGATGGCATCGTCGATCCCCTTGTACGGCCTGATCAGCCCGAAGCACAGCAGCGTCCGGCCGTCGTCCGTGCGGCTCGGCTCACTGCGGATGATCGGGTGGGGGATCACCCGCAGCTTCTGCTCCGGGATGCCCTGCGCCACCATCGCCTCGCGGCCGGCGTCGGAGTGGACGACGATCCGCTGGAACCGGTCGTACAGCCGCTGCCAGATCCCGCGCCGCCTGCCCGTCCGCCGGGGCACGACGTCGTGTGCCGTGAACACCATCGGCGCGCGAGCGCGCAGCAGCCAGGTGTCCAGCTCGGGGATGGTCATCCACTGGAGGTGCACCAGGTCGGCCGGCTGCAGATACATCCGGGCCAGCCCCAGCGGATGCTCGGCGACCTTCAGCGGGATGCGCAGCCGCGACCGGCCGAAGATCCGCGAGCTGACCGGGTAGAACAGCTCCCGCCGGCGGTAGCCGCGCGGCCGGGGCACGTCGCCGAACCGGAAATGCGAGGTGACCAGGTCGACCTCGACACCGAGCCGGCCGAGCTCGGTGCACAGGTGGTCGTCGTAGTCGGGGCCGCCGTACCCGGGCGGGTTGGCCATCAGGACGCGCATCGGGAAGGCAGGGTACTTCCGGGGGCAGGCTCGGTGCCGAGATTCGGGTTAACCCCCGTGTCGGCCGCCGGCCGGCGGTGGAAGATGCCGGCATGAACTTCACTCCAGCAGATACCAGGATCCACGACGTGATCGTGATCCGCGACCCCTCCGCTGCCGTCTGCGCCGTGGGCGCGGGCCTCGACGCCCTGGTGGTCGAGGCGGTGCCCGACCGCAACGACCTGCTCCACCGCCCGTTCCGGGTGTGGGTCGGCTCGCACGAGCTCCGCGCCCGTGCCGTCGTGATCGGCTCCGGAGACGGCCCCTCTCCCGGCGCCTATCGCGACTGGCTGGCGCACGACCGGCAGGGCCGGCTGGTCACGGACGAGACCCGGACGAACGTGGACGGCGTGTTCGCCCGCGGATGCCAGGCCGCCCGCGATGCGATCAGCTGGCTGGCCGAGACGGCTGAGCCGGCCACGGCTGAGCCCGTCGCCGCCTAGCACACGTTCACGCCAGCAGCGCCTCGACCGCCTCGAGCAGCGTCGGCCTGGGCGGATCCCCGACCCGGACGGTGCGGGCGCCGATCCTGCGCCCGGCCTCCATGTCGCTCTCTGCATCTCCGATCACGACGGCGCCGGAGAGCTCCAGCCCGGGAAAGTCCCGAGCCGCATCCCGGAACAGCTTTACGCCCGGCTTGCGGCACTCGCAGACGCCGCGCTCGTGCGGGCACCAGTAGACCGCGTCGACCGGCGCCGTCGTGATCGGAGATGCAGAGAGCGACATGGAGGCCGGGCACAGGATCGGCGCCCGCACCGTCCGGGTCGGGGATCCGCCCAGGCCGACGCTGCTCGAGGCGGTCGAGGCGCTGCTGGCGTGAAC
>DATLLX010000264.1:0-3581 GCA_035537595.1 Gaiellales bacterium
TACTCGTCGTAGACAGGCGCCGCGAACGCCTGCTCGATCTGCGCCCGCCATGCCGGCTGCAGCGGCTCGGAAGTGGTGATGATCGCGGTCGGGCCGCACAGGCGGAAACCCTCGTCGAGTACCGCCTGGGCCATCGCGGCGACCATGGTTGCGTAGCCATACCAGACCATGCCGCCGGCGGCGACGGCCCGCCGCGCTCGATCCAAGCTCGCCGAGTGGTCGACCCGGATCCCGGCCGCCGAGTACACCCGGCGCTCGAGCATCGCGCGAAGACGCCCAGCAACCCGGGTGCCGCCGGCCACGAGGGACGGCGGCGTGCCCAGGACGACAATCCGGTCGCCATAGCGGTACCCCGTCTGCTCCCAGAGGTGCAGCTGGGCACCCCGGATGTGCGCCCAGGGGCGCCGGTCGAGCTCGTACTGCCACGGGTCGCCTGTCGTCCCGGCTGTCGCCTTACGGACATAGGTCATCCGCTCCCGGTCGGCCGACCTGAAGGCCTCCGGATCGGCGCGCATCCGTAGCTTGTCGACCACCGGCAGGTCGGTCAGCTCGATGCCGGCCCCTCGGCCGCCGAGCAGCGACCGGTAGAAGGGAACACGCGCTGCGGCCCGCTCGATGACGTCGTCTAGCCGGCGGCGCTGCCAGACGACGCGCCGCTCAGCTGGCCAGGCATCGAACCTGCGGAGCCAGTTCGCGACCGAGAGGTACGGTGCGCCGATCAACGGTTCGACTGCGGTCAGCGTGAGCATCCCGAGCACGTGCGGGTACGCCGATGATGAGCGCCTCACGCCGCGCCCACCTGTGTCAGTCGGTTGATCACGACGCGCTGCTTGCCCGCCTCGGTGCGCTCGATCGGCTCACCTACCCTGATGTCGACCTCGAGCTGGCCGCGGCTCCGCGTCCTGATCGCCTGGCGGATCTGCTCGGCCTCTCGGGTGGTGAACCCCGGCTCGGTCTCCAGCCTGACGGTGATCCGGTCGATCGCTTCCTGGACGATCTGCCAGCGGCGAACATGCGGCGTACCCCAGAAAATGGTCGTGAAGTTCACGTAGGAGAGCTGGATGCCGTTCGGCAGCACCAGGCGGTCGCCGAGCCGGCCGTTGACGCTCTCCAGGGTCGCCCCGGCGCGGCCGCATGGGCACGGCGTCGCGGCCAGCACGCCGCGATCGCCGATCCGGTATCGCAGGAAGGGCAGTACTCGGGCATGGAGATTCGTGACCACGATGTCGCCCTCGACGCCCGGCGGGCACGGCGAGTCGCCCTCGACGATCTCGACGAGCGAGACGTTCTCGGCGATGTGGAACCGTCCGCGGGGACAGGTCAGCGCGATGACCCCGCCGTCGTTGCACCCGTACTCGTCGTAGACGGGTGCCCCGAACGCGTCAGCGATCCGGCGCCTCCAGACCGGATGTAGCGGCTCGGAGGTCGTGATCACCGCGGTCGGCCCATTCAGCCGGATGCCGTTGTCGAGGACGGCTTCGGCCATGCTGGCGATCATGCTGGCGTAGCCGTACCAGACGACACCGTCGGCCTCGACCGCCGTACGGGCGCGCTCCAGGCTTGAGAGATGGTCGACCTCGATGCCTGCCGCCGAGTAGATGCGGTGCTCGAGCGCCGTTCGCAGGCGGGATCCGAACTTCGAGCCGCCGCCCAGCAGCGACGGGGGCGTGCCGAGCAGGACGATCCGGTCGCCGTAGCGGTAACCGGTGCGCTCCCAGAGATGGATCTGGGCACCCCGCACGTGGGTCCAAGCGCGCCGGTCAAGTTCGTACTGCCACGCATCACCGGTCGTGCCCCCGGTGGACTTGCGCACGTGAGGCGTGTGCTGCCAACCCTCTGACCGGAAGTCGTTCATGGAGTCACGGATCTGGCGCTTGTCGACGACCGGCAGGTCGGACAGCCTGACGCCGTGAGCTCCGCCCGGGAGCAGGTGACGATAGAACGGCACCGAACCGGCGGCATCGCGGAGCACCTCCGCCAGTCGGTGCTGCTGCCACGCCGCCCGCCGTTCGTCGGGCCAGGCATCGAACCGCCGCAACCAGGCCGCGACGGTCAGGTAGGGCGCCCGAATCAGCGGCTCGACGGCCGCCGTCGTCAACATCCCGAGGATATGGGGATAGACCGCCGAGCGCCTCACGTGCTACTCCCCAATCGGATCTGCCTGAGCGTGCCCCGCAGCAGGACGAGCTCTGGGCAGTGGAGTGCCCGCTGGCTGATGATGAACACCACACCGCCGACCGGCACGGCGCCCAGGACTGCGGTCAGCTGGCCGACCTCACCGGGGATCGCCGAGGCCAGGGCGATGGCGACGACCCACGCCGCAGCGACCATTGCGACCGAGGCGGCGATGTCGCGCACGATCGCAGCGGCCAGTCCCGGCGTGGTCTCGCCAAGCCGCCCGGAGATCTGCCGGTGCAGGCGCCAGGCGCTGAGCAGGTTGCCGGCGGACATCGCCAGCCCGAGCGCCGCCAGCACGGCCAGGGGGCCGCCGAGGACGAGCGCGATTCCCATGCCGGCGACGGAGACGGTGGTGCGCAGGATCATCGCCCGGAACGGCGTCACCGGGTCGTATGTGGCGTAGCACGCCTGCGTCGAGAGGACGAAGCTCGACTCGCCGATCACGCCCGGTGCGAGGGCAGCGAGCGAGACGGCCACCAACGCGGCGCCTTCCTGGGCGTGGTGCCCGATCAGCACGGCGTCGGCGATCGGCCCGCTCAGTGCGGCGTAGAACACGGCGATCGGAAACGTCAGGAAGAAGATGAGCTGGAGGCCACGGCCGAGCTCCGTGCCGAAATCATGGAGAGCCCGGTGGTTGAAGAGTCGAGCCAGCCGCGGCAGCAGCGCGGTCGACACTGGCCGAGCGCCGATCGCCACCGGCAGGTAGTAGAAGCTGAGGGCGAGCTGGAACGCGACCACGCCGCCGGCAACGGAGCTCGAGACGACCAGCGCCCCGAACGTCCGTAGGGCGTTCAGGCCCGCGTAGCCGAGCGAGGGCACCGCGCGTCTGGCGATCAGCATCGCCTCCGGGTCGCGCCAGCCGGCGCGAGGGATCAGTGACAGGCCGCACCGGTGCGCCCCGAACCACTGCATGCCCGCGTGCAGCCCGACCGACGCGGTCGTGCCGACGCCGAGCAGGATCAGCTCGGGCATCGTGATCGTGGCAAGCGAGACGTCGGTGCCGTAGATCACTGCAGCCGCTGTCAGGGTGATGATCATGCCGATGCTCTCCAGTGCGGGCGCCGCCGCCGCCAGCGCGAAGCGGCCGCAGCTGTTCTGCGCGGCGGCCCCGACCCCGGCGATCCCGTACAGCACGACCTGCGGCATGAACAGCGCGATCAGGATCCATCCCACCCGCAACTCGTCGGTGACCGCCTGAGGGCTGTCGACGCCAAGTGTGAGTACCCGCAACAGGAGCGGCCCGCTGATCACGACGACCAGCCCGAGCAGGGCGAGCCCTCCGATCACCAGCGTCAGCACCCCGCCTGCGGTACGCGCCGCGCGCGCCTTACCGCCGTTGTCCATGTGCGCGACGAGCGGCGGCACGAGCAGGCTGGCAAACAGCGAGCCGGTCAGCATTTCGT
>DATLLX010000265.1:0-17862 GCA_035537595.1 Gaiellales bacterium
GCCCAAGGACGCGGCCGGCCAGGAGACCACCTTCGGCGCCAACTACCGGCTCAGCGAGCTGGGCGCGGCGCTGCTGGGCTCGCAGCTCGACCGGTTCGAGGAGCAGCGGGCGCGGCGCGAGCAGGGCGAGCTGATCCTCGAGGAGCTGATCGGCGAAGTGCCGGGCGTGCGGCTGAACCCGGTGGACGAGCGGGTGACGCGGCGAAGCTTCTACCGCTACATCCTGCGAATCGATCCGGAGGCGTTCGCCGGCGTCGACAACCAGACGGTCGCGGACGCGCTGGTGGCGGAGGGGATCGGCGCCGAGGTGCAGTACCCGCCGATGAGCCGCTACGACCTGTTCCAGCCGGGAAAGTCGCGGCTGCCGGTGTGCGTGGAGTACGCCGACCGGCTGGATCCGGCGCGGATGAGCTTCCCGGTGGCCGAGTCGGCTGCCGAGCTAGAGTCGCTGTACCTGAACGAGAACGTGTTTCGGGCCGGCCGGCGCGGGATCGAGGACGTGATCGAGGCGCTGGCCAAGGTGCAGCGGCACGCCGACGAGCTCGTCCCGGCGCGGGTCTGATCGGCCCCGCGATCCGTCCGTGACCGTGGCTACGGTGCGGCCATGGCTGGGCACACCGCGCTCTGCATCATCTGCATGACCCGCGATCCGGAGGCGTTCGACAGCGACGACCTGCTGATCTGCATCGAGTGCTCGGCGAACCACGAGCACTGTGTCGAGTGCGCCGAGCCCTACGACTTCACCCTCAGCGGGCTCGAGGGGCTGTGCGACGCGTGCCTCGACGCCGCCGAGCGGGCCACCCGCCTGCGCCGCGCCGCCTGACCCTGAACCGGGTACCGAACCCGGTTGCGAACCGGGTTCGGTACCCGGTTCACGGGCCGTTTCGCCGCGACCGGGCTCATGGAGGAATGCGGTCTGGCGGCCGGCATACGTGCCGATTCCGTTGAGGAAGCGCAACGATTGCCGTATTCGAACCCGGTACCAAACCCGGTTCACCGGCCGCACCGTCGGGACGGATGTGGCTGCCAGACCGGGCGTGTGGGCCCGGCGAACCGGGTGCGGTACCCGGTTCCGTACCGGGTTCGGTACCCGGTTCCTCTCCGCGGGCCGGCGGGGCGGTCAGGCGGGGAAGAAGGCCGGGAGGTGCTCGCGATTGGCTTCGAGCAGGGCGTCGAGCAGTGGGCCGGCGACGGCGTAGTCGGCGACCAGGGGGTTCGCCATCAGGGCCTTCAGGGCCAGGTCGCGGTCGCCTGAGACAGCGGCGGCGACGGTCAGCCGCTCGTAGGCCTTGACCTGCTCGACGAGGCCCAGCATCTCCGGGGCCAGCGGGTCGACCGGCAGCGGATCGGCGCCGCCGGCGCCGATCCGGCAGGCCACCTCGACGACGGCGTCGTCGGCCAGGTTGGGGATGGCGCCGGAGTTGCGGACGTTGACCACCTGCACGTCGCCCCGGTCGCCGTGCAGCGACTCCACCAGCATGGCGGCGGCCTCCGAGTAGAAGGCGCCGCCGCGCTCCTCGAGCAGTTTCGGCTTCACGTCGAGCGCGGGGTCGCGGTACATCTCGAGCAGCCCCCGCTCGATCTCCATCACCTGCTCGGCGCGGGTCGGCTCCGACCGCTGGTGCTCGAGCATCTCCTTCTGGAGGTAGAAATACCGGAGGTAGTACGAGGGGATCGCCCGCAGCAGGCGGACGATGTCGCCCGGCATGTCGACCTCCTCGCCCAGCTGATCGGCGTAGGTGTCGATCAGCGCCGGCAGCCGGTCCTCGCCGTCGACCAGGATCTTGCGCTCCCACGACAGGTGATTGAGGCCGACATGCTCGAGCTGCACCTGCGACGGCTCGACGCCGAGCTGCTTGGCGAACTCGCGCTGAAAGCCGATCGGGATGTTGCAGAGCCCGATCGCCCGGTGGTCGTAGTCGATCAGCGCCTGCGTGACCAGCCCGGCCGGGTTGGTGAAATCGAGCAGCCAGGCGCCGGGAGCGCCGTAGCGGGCGGTGTCCTCGGCGATCGACAGCACTACGGGCACCGTGCGAAGCGCCTTCGCGAACCCGCCCGGCCCCGTCGTCTCCTGGCCCAGCAGGCCGAACCTGGGCGGGATCGTCTCGTCCTTCAGCCGGGCCGCCAGGCCGCCCACCCGCAGCTGCACCAGTACGTAGGAGGCACCCTCGATCGCCTTCCTGCGATCGGTGGTCAGCTCCAGCCGCGCAGGATGCCCGAGCTTGCCGAGGATACGGCCGGCCAGGCCGCCGACCACCTCCAGCCGCTCCTCGTCGATGTCCTGCAGTACCAGCTCGGAGACGGGCAGCGACTCGGCCCGCAGGCCGATGCCCTCGATCAGCTCGGGGGTGTAGGTGCTGCCACCGCCGATCACCGCGATCTTCACGCCAGAGCTCCCACAACGGCCGCATCCTACGGTATCCTGGCCATGAAGTGAAATCGTTAGGAAAGTTTCCTGACAGTTTTTTGAAGGAGATCGCCGGCCAGCCGGCGGCCATCCGCCGTGCCGCCGCGGGGCTGGCCGGGCAGTGTGATGCGCTGGCCGAGATCCGCCGCCACGCGGCCGGGGCCGACGCCATCCTGTTCACCGGGATGGGCAGCTCGTATGACGCCTGCTACGCCCCGGTGACCCAGCTCGCCGAGCAGGGCGTGCGGGCGGCCATGGTCGACTCCGCGGAGCTGCTCCACTTCCGGCTCGCCCAGGTCACCGGGCGGACGCTGGTGGTCGCCGTCAGCCAGTCCGGCGAGAGCGCGGAGCTGGTGCGGCTGGCCGATTCGCTGCGCGCCCGCGCCCAGCCGCCGGTGCTGGTGGCCATCACCAACGGGGCGCAGAACACGTTGGCGGAAAAGGCAACGATCGGGCTCGACACGCATGCCGGCGAGGAGCTGGGCCCCTCGACGATGACCTTTGCCGGCGCCCTGGTCGTGCTGGCCGCGATCGCCGGCGACGGCGACCGGACGATGGACGCCGCCGACCGCATGGACGCGCTGCTGGAGCGCCCGGAGGACGACGCCGCCGAGCTCGCGACCTGGTACGGCGAGCGGCCGGTGGTCACGCTGCTCGGCCGCGGCTGCGCGCGGGCGGCGGCGGAGATGGGCGCGCTGACGCTGAAGGAGGCCGCCCGGCTGCCGGCCGAGTCGCTGCAGGCTGCCCAGTTCCGCCACGGGCCGCTCGAGCTGGCGGGCCCCGAGCTGGCCGCGCTGATCTTCGCCACCGAGGCTCGCACCCGCGAGCTCGATCTGCGGCTGGCCGGCGAGCTGGCCTCGGCCGGCAGCGCGGTGCTGGTGATCAGCGACAGCGGCGAGGCCCCCGACGGCGCCCGCGGCCTGGCCATCGGCCCGGTGGCCGACGGGCTGGCGCCGGCGGTGGCGATCCTGCCCGCGCAGCTGCTGGCCTGGAGGCTGGCCGCCGAGCGGGGCCGGCGGCCGGGCGAGTTCACCAGGGCCAGCAAGGTGACCAGGGTCGAATGATGCGCGTGGCCGTGACCATCGACGCGGAGCACGCCGACCACCCGGCCAGCCCCGACACGCCGGCCCGTATGCTCGACGTGCTGGCCCGTGAGGGCGCCCGGGCAACGATCTTCGTGCAGGGGCGATGGGCGGCGGCCAACCCCCGGTTGGCCCGGCGGATCGCCGAGGACGGGCACGTGGTGGGGAACCACTCGCTGTCGCACGCGCCGGTCGACCACCTGACCGACGAGGGCATCGTCCACTCCGTCCGCGAAGCCGAGCAGGCCATCCGCCAGGCCAGCGGCGCCGATCCGCGGCCGTGGTTCCGCTGCCCCTACGGCGACGGCGACGACGACCCGCGGGTGCTCGCCGCGCTCGAGCGGCTGGGCTACCGCAACATCGGCTGGGACGTCGACCCCACCGACTGGGACGACCGGTCGGCCGCGGAGATCGCCGAGACGTCGGTGGCCGGCTGCCTCGAGCATGGCGACGGCGCCCGGCTGCTGCTGCACGTGTGGCCGGACGCCACCCTGACGGCGCTTCCCACCATCCTCGGCCGGCTGCGGGCCGAGGGAGCGGAGCTGGTCGGTGTCGAACAACTCTGAGCCACACGCCGCGGTGCTGGCGGTCGACGGCGGCGCCTCCAAGATCGACGCCGTGCTGCTGACCGCCGCCGGTGAGGTGATGGGCTGCGCCCGCGGCGAGGGGACGTCGTTCGACCCCGAGGACCACGACCGCTCGGTGGCCGTACTGGCCGCCACTGTCCGTAAGGCCAGGGAGCGCGCGGAAATCCCCCCGGGCGCGGGCCCGCTGGCCCGTGTGGGCGTGTTCTGCATGGCCGGCGCCGACCTGCCGGCGGACGACCGGCGGATCGCCAAGGCCCTGGCCGGACTGCGGCTGGCCGACGAGCTGATCGTCCGCAACGACACCTTCGCGGTGCTGCGGGCCGGCAGCGAGCGGGGGTGGGGAATCGGGGTGGTCTGCGGCACCGGCCTCAACTGCTCGGGCGTCGGCCCCGACGGCCGGATCGTGCGCTACGCCGCGCTGGGCCTGATCTCGGGCGACGAGGGGGGCGGCGGATGGCTGGCCGAGATGGGCATCGGCAGCGCCGTTCGCGGCCGCGACGGCCGGGGCCGGCGCACCGCGCTGGAGCGCGCCATCCCCCGGCACTTCGGGGTGCGCAGCCCGCTGGCGGTCGTCGAGGGGTTCCATACCGGGCGCTTCAACGGCTCGCAGATGCGCGATGTGCCGCCGCTGGTCTTCCGCTGCGCGGCCGAGGGCGACGAGGTGGCCGCCGGACTTGTGGACACGCTGGCCGACGAGATCGTCGGCATGGCGGCATCGGCCATCCGCCGGCTGCGGCTGACCCGTCTGGACGTCGAGGTCGTGCTCGGCGGAGGCGTCGTCCGCGGCGGCGACCCGCGCCTGATGTCGCGGGTGCGCGACGGGCTGCTGGCAGTGGCGCCGGCCGCCCAGATCACCCCGTTCGCCGGCCCGCCGGTCGCCGGCTCCGCGCTGCTCGGACTCGACCGGCTGGGGGCGTCTCGCGCGACCAAGCAGGTCTTGCGCGAGACCCTCTCGCACGAAACACTTGTAGCCCCGCCCAACGTTCCGGGAGGTTAGAGCCGTGGCGCAGATCGTCCTCGACGAGGTGACGAAGGTGTTCGGCAAGGATGTCGTCGCGGTCGACGGCGTCTCGATGGAGATCGCCGACGGCGAGTTCATGGTGCTGGTGGGGCCGTCGGGCTGCGGCAAGTCGACCCTGCTGCGGATCGTCGCCGGCCTCGAGGAGCCGACGGACGGGGAGGTGGTGATCGGCGACCGGATCGTCACCGACCTGGCGCCGCGCGATCGCGACATCGCCATGGTGTTCCAGAACTATGCGCTCTACCCGCACATGACCGTCGAGCAGAACCTGGGCATCGGCCTCAAGGTGCGGCGCACGCCGCGGGACGACACCCGGCGGCGGGTGCAGGAGGTGGCGCGGATCCTGGGCCTCGAGAACCTGCTGGAACGGAAGCCCGGCCAGCTGTCGGGCGGCCAGCGGCAGCGGGTCGCGATCGGCCGCGCAATGGTGCGCGAGCCCGCCGCCTTCCTGATGGACGAGCCGCTGTCGAACCTCGACGCCAAGCTGCGCGTGCAGATGCGGGCCGAGATCGCCCGCCTCCGCGACACCCTGCACACCACCACCATCTACGTGACCCACGACCAGGTGGAGGCGATGACGCTCGGCGACCGGGTGGCGGTGATGAAGGACGGGGTCGTGCAGCAGCTCGACGCCCCGCAGGCGCTTTACTGGAGCCCCTCCAACCTGTTCGTGGCCGCGTTCATCGGCTCGCCCTCGATGAACCTCGTCGAGGCCCAGGTGGAGGACGGCATGCTGCGGTTCGGCAGCTCCGCCGTGCCGGTGCCCCCGGAGACCCAGCTGGCCGGCTACCAGGGCCGGGTGGTGGCGCTCGGCATCCGGCCATCCGACCTCGAAGACGCCGCGCTGGCGCGCGATCCGTCGCTGCCGACGATCAACGCCATGGTGGAGGTGACCGAGGAGCTGGGATCGGAGGTGAACGTGCTGTTCACCCTCGACGCCGCGCCCGTCGACACCGAGCAGACCCGCGCCGTGGCCGAGGAGTCGGGGCTCGACGTCGACATCCCGCTGATGGTCGAGGCCGGCCGGACGCGAGCCACCGCCCGGGTCGACGCCCGCAGCCGCTGCCGCACCGGCGAGCCCGTCACCCTGGCCATCGATCCCGACCGCCTGTACCTGTTCGACCGCGACACCGGCGAGGCCATCTTCACCCCCACTCCGACCGCGCTTCACGCCTGATCCGGCCCGGCCGGACGGTCAGGGCACCAGCCCGTCGCGGCGGGCCATCGCCGCGGCCGCCGTGCGGTTGGGGACGTTCATCTTGCGCAGCAGGTTGGAGACGTGGTTCTTGGCCGACTGCTCGGCGATCGACAGCTCCTCGGCGATCTCACGGTTGGTGAGCCCGTCGGCGACCAGCTGCAGCACCTGGGTCTCGCGGTCGGTGAGGCCATGGGTACCGGCCGGCCGCGTCCGGCGAAGGCGGCGGGCGATCTCGCCCGCCCGCGCCCCCGCCGACACGTAGCCTCCTCCGGCAACCACCTGGATCGCTCCCACCAGCTGCTCCGGCCGCTTCGCCAGCTGCGTCGACACCACGCCTCCCGCACCGGCCGCGACGACGTCCCGGGGGTCGATCGATCCGCGCACGCCCTCGACCAGGATCATGCAGACCGAGGCATGAAGCGCCCGCAGCCGGCGGGCGATCGCGATCGCCGCGGCGGGATCGTTGCCGCTGTCGATGAGGACGACGCCGGGCGACTTCGAGGTCACCGCCGAGACGGCCTCGACCCGGCCCACCACACGGCCGCAGATCTGCACGTCCGCGCGTCCCTCCAGCTTCTCGGCGAGCCAGTCGAGTGACCCGGCCCGGCACTCGACCAGCAGGATGAGGAGCGGCGGCCTCGCCGCGCCTCGCTCTTCTGCTCTCGCCGATCGTGAAGCTTGAGCCATACACGCGTCCGGGTTGGATTGCACGGAGGGCGCCCGTTGAGCCTTTGGCGGGGGCCTCACGCCGTGTGTGCGTTGACTCTACTGTGTGACAGCGCTGGACAGCATAGTTCGAAAGTACTGAGTGTTAGCTCACATCGAACCGTTATCCCGTCTCGCAACGGGGGCGGGGAAGCCAAGGCAACCCGGCGTCAGGCCGCCGAACTGCGTGAACCGGACGTGTCCGCCGGTTGACTTTCGGTATCGGTTGACAGATCGCGAGGAACGGCGTCGAACCGGTAGCCCACCCCGTAGTGGGTGTGGATGTAGTCGTGGGTCGACGAGCGGTGATCGAGCTTCTCGCGCAGCTTGCGCACGCAGACGTCGACCGACCGGTCACGCGGCCGGTGCGGGATCCCCCACACCCGCTGCTGCAGCTGGTCACGGGTCATCACCCGCCCCCGCTCGCTCGCCAGCACCGACAGCAGCCGGAACTCGGTGCGGGTGAGGCCGGCGTTCGCGCCGTCGAGGAAGGCCTGATGCAGGTCGGGGTCGATCAGCAGCCCGGCGACCGTCACCCGCTCGCCGCGCGGCCCGCCGTGCTGCTGGCCGGCCCGGCGCAGCGCGGCCTGCACCCGGGCCACCAGTTCCGCCATCCCGAACGGCTTGGCCAGGTAGTCGTCGCCGCCCAGCGCGAGCGCGTGCACCTTGTCCTGCTCGGAGGCGCGCGCCGAGACCACGATCACCGGGATCGCGATGTCGTCCGCCCGCAGGCTCTCGATGATCCGCCAGCCGTCCATGCCCGGCAGCATCAGATCGATCACCGCCACGTCGGGCCGCTCGAACCGGATCTTGCGGACGGCGCGGTCGCCGCGATCCGCCCACTCGACCTCCATCCCGGCATGCCGCAGGTGGCTGGCCATGGCGGCGGCGATCACGCTGTCGTCCTCCGCGATCAGGACACGAGGCATAGCCGCCTCGCCTGGTCGAGCTGCCGTTCGCCGGCGGCGGCGGCGTTCTCTGTCCGCAGCAGCAACTCCTCGGCCATCGCCAGCAGCTCCAGCCGGGCGCGCCCCGACGCCGCCAGGCTCTCGGCCAGCGTCCCCGCGAGCACGTTGGCCAGCCGGCACAGCCGATCCAGCTCCTCGACCTCCGGCGCCCCCCTGCGCGCCGACAGCCGGCCCAGGTCGGCGATCCGAAGCGCCACCGAGACGCCGCGCTCGATCGCGGCCTGCATCCGCTGCACGATGCGCAGACGCCGCAACTCGTCGGCACCCATCCGGCCCGCCATCAGCGAGCGGGCCGCGGCCTCGGCCCGGCCGTGGTCCCTGCGCGCATCGGCCTCGAAGCCGAGCACGACATTTGCGCGGCCGGCGTCCCTGTCCGCGCAGGCCGCGGCCGCCGAGTACAGCACGCGAACGGCAAACCCGCCGCTCTCCCGGAGGCCCGCGTCGAGCGCCTCCAGCTCCAGATGCTCGCGTCTCATGTTCATGCAGCCAGTCTGCTGCGAAGCGGGTCACGCGTGGGTCGACAGACGGTGTCCGAAAGGTGAAGAAGCGGACAACATGCCTGACGGCCCGGCCGATGCCCGCTGGTACACTCGCCGCCACCATGGCCGTCACCGTCCGCGACATCGACGCTCTCTGGGGCCCGGCGACGCCCCAGTTCGCCTACCAGATAGCCGACCGGCTGAGGGACATGATCGCCGACCTGCCGCCCTCGGATCCGGTGCGGGCCTACGGCGAGCGCAGGCTTGAGGACCTCGACCACCTGGCACAGGGCACCACCAAGGGTGCCGAACCCGCGCACTAGCCAGGCGGCCGCCCGACCTCAGACCTCGAGTGGTAACAACGGCGTGTCACGGTCGTACACGTCGACGCCCTCCGCCCGCTTCAGGTAGTTGACGACCGCGTAGGTGATCGGCGTCGCCACCACCTCGTAGCCGACCTTGACCACCCAGTTGGTCGAGATCGTGTTCATCAGCGGCGCCGTCCCCGCGAAGGCGATGGTGGTGAAGATCGCCGAGTCGAGCGCCTCGGCGACCACCGTCGAGCCGATCGTGCGCGCCCACAGCAGCCGGCCCTCCGTCCACACCTTCATGCGGGCCATGATCGCCGAGTTGGTGAACTCGCCGACCAGGAAGGCGGCGAACGACGCCAGCAGCAGGCGCGGCGTGTAGCCGAGCACGTCCTCGTAGGCCCCGTTGGAGACGCCGAAGCCGGCGTTGGGCAGATGGATGGCGATCTGGATCGCGCCGACCACGATCAGATTGCACAGGAAGGCAGTCCAGATCACCCGGCGGGCGGCGCGGAATCCCCACACCTCGGTGAGCACGTCGCCGAGGATGTAGGAGATCGGGAAGATGACGATGCCGGCATCGAGCACGTGGCCGTGCACGGCGGTCAGCTTCACCGCCATGATGTTGGCGCTGACCAGGCACGTCGTGAACAGGCTGGCCACGAAAATGAACCGGCCGGAGACGGTCACAGCCCCGCCACCTCGCGCACGGTCTGGAGTCCCTGGCGCAGCTCCGCCTCGCCGATCGTGAGCGGCGGACTCAGCTCGAGCACCTCGCCCTGGCGGCCGGCCGGGATGGCGATCACGCCCCGCTCCAGCAGCCGCCGGCTGACGGCGACGGCATCGCAGGGCAGCCCCCGCGCCAGCCCCCGCCCGCGCACGCCGGGCAGCTCACGGGCGACCAGCTCGCCCAACTCCGCGGCGCGGGCCGGCAGGTCACGCTGCTCCAGCTCGTCCAGCACGGCCAGGGCGGCTGCGCAGGCCAGCGGGCTGCCGAGGTGCGTGTGGGTGTCGATGGCCACCGGCCCCCGCCCGGCCCAGGCGGCGTCCATCAGCTCGGGCGCCGCCAGGCAGGCGGACAGCGGCAGGCCGCCGGCCAGCGCCTTGCCGCAGACCAGCAGGTCGGGCCGCACGCCGTCCGACTCGCAGGCCCACATCGCCCCGGTGCGGCCGAGCCCGGTGAACACCTCGTCGACCACCAGCAGGGCGCCCCAGCGGTCGCACTCGTAGCGCAGACGGCGGAGGAAGCCGTGGGGCGGCTCGACCACCCCGCCGCGGCCCTGGATCGGCTCCACCACGACGCAGGCGACCGACTCACCCAACGGCGGCACCTCCCCGTAGGGCACGATCTCGGGCGCGGGCAGGAGCGCCGCGAACGGGTCGCGGAACTCAGGCCAGCCGCCGGGGATCAGCGAACCCAGCGAGGTGCCGTGATAGCCGCCCGCGAAGCCGACCACCTCCGAGCGGCCGGTGGCCAGCACCGCGGTCTTGATCGCCAGCTCGACCGCCCCCGCGCCGGTCAGGTGAAGCAGCATCCGGGTCAGCCCCTGGGGGGCGATCCCCGCCAGCCGCCCGACCAGGCGCGCCCGAACGTCGGTGGGATGGAGGTCGCCGAGGCCGTGGAGCAGCAGCCCGGCCTGGTCGCGGACGGCGCCGACGACGCGCGGGTTGGCGTGCCCGACCGCAGCCACGCCGAAGCCCGAGGACAGGTCGAGGTAGCTGTGACCGTCGGCATCCCAGACGGTCGCACCCTCGGCCCGGGCCCAGACCGGCAGCGCCGGCGACGGCTCACCCAGCGGGCCCTCGTGGCGGCGGATCGACTCCCACAGCTGGGCCTGGGTCACCGGCGGACGACGCTCCCGAGCACGTCCTTGGCGACGTACCCGGCGATGCTGGGGTTCTCCTTCAGCCGGCGCACCGAATACCCGTACCAGGCCTCGCCGAACGGCACGTAGATGCGCACCCGCTCACCCGAGCCGATCAGCCGGTCGCGGAGGTGCTCCTTGACGCCCAGCAGCAGCTGGAACTCGTAGCCGTCGCGCGACAGCCCCCGCTCGCGCGCGATCCGCTGCGCGGCGGTGATCAGCGACTCGTCGTGGGTGGCCACCGCGACGTGCGAGCCGCCGTCGATCAGCTCCTCCAGCAGGTCGACGTAGCTGCGGTTGATCTGGGCCGGATCCTGGTAGGCGACCGCGGCCGGCTCGACGTAGATGCCCTTCACCAGCCGCACCCGCGGCGCCAGGTCGCGGAGGTCGCGGACGTCGCCCATCGCCCGGCGCAGGTAGGACTGGATGACGATGCCGACGCCGTCGTTGCCCGCCTCGCGCAGCTCGCGGTAGATGCGCAGCGTCTCGTCGGTGTGCCGGCTGTCCTCCATGTCGATGCGGACGAAGGTGCCCTGATCCGCGGCCGCCGCGACCACCGGGGCCAGGTTCTCGCGGGCGAACCGGGGATCGATCTCCAGGCCGAGGGCGGTCAGCTTGATCGACACGTGCGAGTCGAGGGCGTTGTCGCGGATCGCCTCCAGCAGCGCCAGGTACTGGCGGACGGTCTCGGTTGCCTGCGACCGCTCGGTGACGAACTCCCCCAGCACGTCGACCGTCGCCGCCGCGCCGCGCCTGTTCAGCCGCCGCACCGTGTCGACCGCGTCGCTGAGCTTCTCCCCCGCCATGTACCGGTCGGCGAAGTGGCGCACCACCGGCCGCGGCACGGCCGGCAGCGTGCGGGCGATCAGGCTGTCGAACAGACGCACGGGCGGATCATACGAGCGGCGCCCGGTAGCGCTCCACCACCTCGGCGACCAGCTGCTCGACCGGGCCGGTGGTGCCGGCCAGGGTCGCCGAGAACGATCCGGGGTCGGCATGGGCGTTCAGCGCCGCCAGCGCCTCCCAGGCCGGCGCCAGCTGCGCCGGGTCGGCCCCCGACTCGCCGAGCTCGCGGCCGAGCTCGTCGAGGGCATGCTCGTAGCCGTTGGCCGCCGCGCCCAGCTCCGCCGCCGCGGCGGCCAGCCGGTCGAGCAGCAGCGGCGTGGCCACGCGGGGGCCGGCGGCGATCTCCTCCACCCGGGCCAGGCCCTCGAGCACGGCGGCCGCGGCATCGGCCTGCGGGCGGTCGCCCAGCGCAGCCCGGGCGGCGGCGAAGCGTTCGGCCAGCTCGGCGGCGGCGAGGGCGCCCGAGGCCTCCTCCGCCAGCTCGGCCAGGGCCAGCATGGTCACCGCGTCCTTCACCAGCTGGGCGTCCTCCACCGGATCGTGGCGGGCGTCCAGGGCCAGGTAGCTGGGCTCGTCGTCGGGAGGCCCGAAGGCGGCCAGAAACACCGTTCGGCCGAGCCCCGGCTCGGCCGGCATCACGGCCAGCACCCGCTCGCCCTCGCGGGCATGCTGGCCGGCCGCCGAGTAGGCGTCGACCAGCCGATCCTCGAGCGTCACTGGGCCGGCCTCTCGGCGGGCGAGACGGCCAGCCGCAGCTCGGCGGCGATCAGCGCCGCGGCGGCCAGCGCCGCCCAGGCGAGGGCGGGGACGAGCAGCGCAGCTGACACCAGGGCGCCGCTGATCCCGGCGAAGATGATGGCCAGCTCGCACCGCGTGACCGATGCCACGTCGCGCGGCCGGCAGCGCACGTGGGCGACCAGGCCGAGCGCGTAGGCGCCGACCAGCGGCAGCAGCTCGGGCCTGCTCCAGGCGGCGGCGATGGCCGCGGCGATGGCCAGGACGCACCAGGCGATCGCGTAGTACCGGCCCCGCTCCAGCCCCAGTGCAACGATCGTCGTCCGCTTCTGCGGCCGCGCCGAGCGGTCGGCGTCATGGTCGAGGTAGTGGTGCACCATCAGCATGCCGACCGCATAGGCGGCGACCGCGACCGCCGCGGCCAGGGTCGCGCCGTCGACGTCCCCGCCCTGTAGCACGGCGGCGCCGATCACGCACAGACCGAGGCAGACGAAGGCGATCAGCTCGCCGATCACGGGGTGGTAGGCGGCCCGCAGGGGCGGCATCGTGTAGCAGACCGCTCCCGCCACGCCGGCCAGGCCGAACGGCAGCATCACGATGCCCCGCGAGGCCACCATGGCCAGCCCGAGGATGGTGGTCAGCGCAAAGGCGACCCACCACAGGCCGATCAGCCCGCGATGCGAAAGCAGGCCGTTGACGAGCACCTTGCTGCCGCCGGAGATCACCCGCGGCGAGTCGTGGCGGTCGGTGCCCGAGCGCCAGTCCTCGAGCTCGTTCACGCAGTGGGCGATCAGTCCCTGGATCAGCAGGCCGAGCGTCACCGCGCCCAGGTAGTACCAGCCGTGGAGAGTGCCGCCGTCGGCCGCCAGCGCCGTTCCCAGCGTGATCGCGGAGAAGCTCCAGAGCAGCACGGGGATGACCCGCAACTCGAGCCAGATGCCTCGCAAGCGTGCCATCACGGCGACCATACCGGGTGGCCGGGAGTCTGTCCGGGCGGCCCCATACCATCCTTGCGCATGACTGCTGCACAACTTGTTCACAAGCCGCGGGGAGCGCTGTCGGAGGCCGTCGAGGCGTGGCGGCTCCACGTGCTGCTCCAGGCCGGATATCCGCTCAAGGTGGCGGAACGGCTGGCCCGAAGCGACGCCGACCTGCATCGCGCGGTGCACATGCTCAATCAGGGCTGCGCGCCCTCGATGGCAGAGCGCATCCTGGTCTAGAACGGCACGTTGTCGCCGGGGGCGCCGAACAGGTCGTCCTGCGCGGTCTCGGGCGGTCGCTCTGCAGGGATCGAGCCCGGGTCGTGGGTGTCGGTCGGGCGTTGTGCAGGCGCCGGCTGCTCCGCCGGCCGGTCGCCGATCGACACGATCTCGTAGAGGGTGGCCATCTCGCCGTGCTCGATCGCTGTCAACCGCTCGGCTGCCCGGTCGAGGTAGGTCCGCAGCGCCTGCTCGAGGCCCTTGCCCTCCTTCATCAGCTCGATCGTCCGGTCGAGCGACGTGTCGCCCGAGTCTAGCTCCTGGCTGATCTCCTCCAGGCGCGCCATGCCCGCCTCGAAGCTGACAGCGATCGGCTGTCCAGCTGCTTCCTGGCTCATTCCGCCTCCTCTTCTCGCAGCGTGATCCTGGTCACCCCGGCCTCGGCGGCGCCGTCCGCGAAGCCGATCTCGACCCCGTCGCCGGGCCGCAGCGCGGCGGCGGTGGGGATCGCCGTGCCGTCCTGGCGGCGGACGATCGCGTAGCCCCGGCGGCGGTAGTCCCGGGCGTCGAGCAGCGCCGCCTGGTGCTGGAGGCGGCCGGCCGCGGCGGTGTGCGCCGACCGGCCGCTGCGAAGCACCGCCTCGAGGCAGCGGCCGGCGGAGCTCCGGCTCGCGGTGACACGCTCGCCGGCGATCCGCCCGGCCATCGCGAACCGCGTGCGATGACCGTCGAGGATCTCCGGCCGGGGCGTCCGTTGGGCCGCCCGGCGGCGGGTGTCGACGGCAGCATCCAGCACCACGCGCACGCCGGCGGTGAAGGCCACGGCGTGGCGGTGCAGGTCGGCCGCCGAGCGGTCGAGCCGGCCGCTGACGTGGCGCATGATCCGCTCGCAGGCCAGGCGGGCGGCGGCGCGGTCGAAGCCCTCCCGGGTGCGGTTGAACCGCTGGCGTGCGCGCGCCATAGCCGCCCGGGCATCGGCGAGGTCGCGGGCCAGCTCGTCCCCGCTGGGCAGGAACAGGGCGCAGGCCTTGGCCGGGACGTCGGCCGAGCCGGCGGCCACCTGGTCGCAGACCGGGCGATCCTTGGTATGGCCGATCGAGGTCACGATCGGCACCGGGCTGGCGGCCACGGCGCGGCACAGCCGCTCGTCGCTGAACGGGTGCAGGTCGGCGACGCCGCCGCCGCCGCGAGCCAGCAGGATCACGTCGACGCCGTCGATCGCGCACAGCCGGGCGATGGCGCCGATCACCTCGGGCACCGTGTACTTGCCCTGGACGGCGGCCGGGCAGCAGACGATGCTGGCCGGCGGGAAGCGCTCCATCACGGCCTTGACGACGTCGGCCTGGGCGTGGGAGCCCTTGCCGCAGATCAGGCCGATCCGGCGCGGGTAGCGGGGGATGCGCGGGCGGCGGGCGGGGTTGGTGAGGCCGTCCCGAGTCAGCCGCTCCAGCGTCTCACGGGCGCGGCGGCGGAGCTCCCCCTCACCGGTCTCGCGGATGCGGTCGACGTGGAGGTTGACGCGGGAGTGGAACAGCGCCACCCGCCGGTAGTGCACCTGCACCAGCGTGCCCTGGGCCGGCAGCTCGCCGATCCGGGACGCCCAGGACTGCCAGATCACGCACTCGAGGTCGGTCTCGCCGTCGGTCAGCGACAGGTAGAAGTGCCCGCGGGAGGTCTTGATCTGGCGCACCTCGCCCTCCACCCAGCCCTCGCCGACCGCCGCCAGGGCGCCGCCGATGCGGCCGGCCAGCTGGGTGGTCGTGGGGACGTCCTGGATGCGGTCGGTCTCGGGAACGGCCATGACCCTCTAGTGTGCCATGCCGCTCAGCCGGCGCCGGCGCTGGCCAGCAGCCGCTCGACGTCCGCGGCCGACCGCAGCCGCTCGACGCGCGTGGCGGCGTAGTCCGGCCCGGCGAACTGGTGCGGCAGCGTGCGGCGATACTCGCGGTGCTTTCGCACCGCCCACCAGGTCAGCGACTCGCGGCCCCAGAAGGCGCTGCGCAGGCTCTCGCGGTTGCCGTTCCAGAGCTCGCGGCGGTTCCACAGCCGGTCGAGCGTGCGCGCGAGCAGCCGGCGCATGGTCACGTGCAGTGGCAGGTCGAGCCAGATCACGGTGTCGGCGGCCGCCGGGATCAGGTCACCCAGCTTGTGCAAGTACCCGCCGTCGATCACCCAGCTGTCGCCCTCGACCAGCGGCCGCACCACCGCCCGGAACTGCTCGGCGGTCGGCTCCGACCACCCCGGCCCGTGGTGCAGCGCGTCGAGCTCGACGTACGGCACGCCCAGAGCCGCCGCCAGCCGGGCGCCGAGCGTCGTCTTGCCCGACCCGCTCGCCCCGATGATCCACACGCGCCGCACGTCGAAAGCGTAGCCAGAGCGGAACAACGGGGTCAGACCCCGTTGTTCCGCTTGAGCCGCCGACTCACTGTTGCGACGCCGACGCCGAGATGGCTCGCGATCGATCGCACGGTGTAGCCGGCCGCCTGGGCCTGCCGGATTGCCTCGTCGGTGCGGGCGTCGAGAAGCCTGTCAAGCGACGGCGCAGGCGGTGTCCGGGCGAGCACATGGCGGGCGATGTCAGGCTGAAGGAACGGCTGCATCGGCGCCCTGCCGCTGATCGCCGCGTAGCTCGACCACCGGTAGGCCGCAGGATCGCTGCACTGGCCCGCCTCCACCGGGTTCATCGCGAGGTACCAAAGGACACGGCCAAGCTGCTCGTCGCCGGTGATCAGCTTCGACCCGAAACGTCCCTGGAACACGTGGCCGTCAAGGTGGTATGCAGAGTTGAACCGTGCCGCATAGCTCTCGTTCAGCCGTTTCATCCCTCGTGAGAGCGTGGCCGTCGGCGTCTCGATGACGAGATGCGTGTGGTTCGGCATCAGCACGTAACCGTGAATCCGCCAGCGAACGCTCGACGCAACCTTCGCGAGGGTGGCCATGTAGATCTGATAGTCCCGCTCGGCGTGGAACAGCCGCTCACGACGATTCCCCCGCGAGTACACATGGTGCCAGGCGCCGGGGTAGTCGATTCGTGGTGTGCGTGGCATGCGCCGACGGTATCCGCGACCGGCGTTACGTGTCAGCACGTGGGGTGTTCCAACTCGGTGGAACAACTGGGTCTGACCCCGTTGTTCCGCTGGGCTCACACGGACAGCAGGCGCTCCACGCCCCGGCGCTCGAGGCCACGGGCGACGATCAGCCGCTGGATCTCGCTTGTGCCCTCCCAGATGCGGTCGACGCGCAGCTCGCGGAGGAAGCGCTCGGCGACGTTGGTGCGCATGTAGCCGCGGCCGCCGAAGGCCTGGACGCAGCGGTCGGCGCAGCGCCAGGCGGCCTCGCTGGCGAACAGCTTGGCCATGCTGGCGTGGGCATGCACCAGCTTGCGGTCGACGCCGGGATCGTCGGCCAGGGCGGCCACGTGGTAGACGAGCAGCCGGGCCGCCACGCAATCGGCCGCCGAGTCGGCCAGTGGGAAGGAGACGCCCTGGAAGTCGTAGATCCGGGAGCCGAACTGCTGGCGGTCGAGCGACCACTCGACCGTCTCGTGGAGCAGCCGGCGCATCGCGCCGACACAGCGAGCGGCGATGTGGAGCCGCTCCTCGACGAACCACTCGTTCTGGAGCTCGTCGCCCTGGCCGACCCGCTCGGGGCCGCCCAGCACGGCGCTCACCGGCAGCTGCACGTCGAAGCGGATCGTCGGATGGCCGTGGGGGTAGTTGTGGGTGAACGGCGGGTCGTCGACGAACTCGATGCCCGGAACGTCGCGGTCGACCAGGAACAGCGTGGGCAGGCGGGCGTCCTCCTCGACCACGTTCACCATCACGATGAAGTAGTCGGCCTTGTCGCCGGTGGTGACGAACCACTTCTCGGCCCGCAGCCGGAAGCCGTCGCCCGACCGCTCGGCCGTTCCCTCGATCCCTCCGGCGTCGGAGCCGGCGTTGCCCTCCGTGACGGCATAGGCGTCGCTCCGCTCGCCGCGCAGCGTCGGCAGCAGGTAGCGCTCGATCTGCTCCGGAGTGCCCCGCGACAGCACGTTGTAGGCGCCGCCCATGTGCCACCAGATCGCGTTCGTGTTACGCCCCAGCTCCTCGTGCACCAGCGACTGCTCCATGTTCGACCACCCCCGACCGCCGTGTTCGGGTGCGTGGTTGCCGCCGTCCAGCCCGCGCTCCCGGGCCTCCCGCCGCACCCGCCGGCCGACCTCCTCCGGCAGCCGCCCGAGTGCCAGCTCGGCCTCCACCTCGAGCGGGATCAGCACGTCGTCCACGTAGCCCGCGGCCCGCGTCCGCAGGTCGAGTTGGGCGGGGGTGAGGTCGAAGTTCACGTCAGCTCCTCCAGCCGGGCCAGCTCCGGCGCGTCGTTCGGGTCATCCGGCCGCAGGGCCGGGACGAGCAGGTACTGCTCGCGCAGGATCAGGGCCAGCCGCCGGCTGAGCTGGGGATCGGCACCGGCCGAGACGCCC
>DATLLX010000266.1:0-17946 GCA_035537595.1 Gaiellales bacterium
GTCCACGTGATCGCGCCGGGGGTGGCGGAGGTGAAGCGGATGTTCGTCGCGCCACGTGCCCGCGGCCGCGGGATGGGCCGGGCGCTGCTCGACGCGCTCGAGCTGACGGCGGTCGAGCTCGGCTGCGACGTCGCCCGGCTCGACTCGACGGAGCCGCTGGCGGAGGCGATGGCGCTTTACCGGAGTGCGGGCTATGTCGAGATCGGGGACTACAACCGGAACCCGAACGCCACCACGTGGCTCGAGCGGCGGCTACGGCAGTCGCCGGGCCTCAGCGGGTCGGTGGGGTGACGGCCAAATGACCGGCGATGTCTCGGCCAAGTGGCAATTGCCTGCACATCCCCCTGTTTGCCGCCCATCGGGTGTGTGCACGCCGGCGCGGTCCAGCTGGGCCGGACGGGCGGGGGTCTAGGGCATGCTGCACTCGCCGGAGTACCACGAGCCGCTGACCGAGCGCCGGTGGGACGAGGCGTGGGTGCGGCGGCGGATCGAGGAGATCGCGGACCACGCCGAGGCGGCGGTGACGGCGGATGGGGAGTGGCCGGAGCACCCGGACGACCACGACGATTCCGCGCCGATGGCGAAGGGGATCTACCTGGGCGCGGCCGGGATGGTGTGGGGGCTGCACGCGCTGGGGCGCGACCGGCCCGACCTGATCCGGGGGCTGCACGAGCGCTACGTCGGGGAGCCGGACTGGCCGGGCCGGGTGGCGGGCTACTGGTGCGGCGAGGCGGGCATCCTGCTGGTCTCGGAGCTGCTCGAACCGGATCCCGGGCGCGCCGATCGACTGGCGGCGGTGGTCCGCGGCAACGCCGAGAACGAGAGCAACGAGGTGATGTGGGGCGCGCCCGGCACGATGCTGGCGGCGCTGCTGATGCACAGGCGCACCGGGGAGGTACGATGGGCCGATGCCTGGCGGGAGAGCGCCGAGGCCGTGTGGTCAAGATGGGGCGGCGGCGGTGATTCGGGCAGCGACCTCTGGACGCAGCTGCTCTACGGGTCGACGGCGCAGTACATCGGCCCGGCCCATGGCTTCGCCGGCAACGTCCGCTCGCTGTGGCTGGGGCGCCAGCTGCTCGCCCCCGACCGTGCCGCGGAGCTGGAGCGGCGGGCGGTGCGGACGGCCACCTCGCTGGCGGTGCGAGAGCAGGGGCTGGCGAACTGGCCGCCGACGGTCGGCCCGCTCGCCCACCGGGGGCGGATTCGCGTCCAGTGGTGCCACGGCGCGCCGGGCATGGTCACCTCGCTGGGGTCGATGGCGCCCGGCGACGACGCCTTCACGGCGCTGCTGGTCGAGGCGGGCGAGCTGATCTGGCTGGCCGGCCCACTGGCGTCCGGCCAGGGGCTGTGCCACGGCACGGCCGGCAGCGGGCTGGCCTTCCTGGCGCTTCACGAGAGGACCGCAGATGCCGGCTGGCTGGAGCGGGCGCGCGGGTTCGCCGTGCACGCCCTCGAGCAGGCCGCACGTCAACGGACGGCGCACGGCACCGGCAGACACTCGCTGTGGACCGGCGACATCGGCGCCGCCGTGATGGCACGGAGCTGCATCGAGGGTCGTGCCGGCGTCCCCTCCCTGGACTGGGTCTAGCCGCGCCCGCCGACCGGCCAATGGTTTGTATGTGCGGCGCGTGCGCGCCGCAGGCCGGATCAGGCACACTTCGACCATGCTCGTCGATCTGCTGCTCGTGCTCGTGGTGCTGGCGGTGATCGTGGCGGCCGTCGTGGTGGTGTCGAAGCGCCGCCGGGCGGCGTACGACCGCTGGCGCGTCCGGATCCGCGCGATCCAGGGCGGCACTGCAGTGGAGATCGTCCGCCCCGGCAACCAGCCGCTGCGGGTGGCGCTGCTCGATCCTGCCGACGAGGAGTTCTCGACCCGGCTCGAGGAAGCTCGGGCGGCCGCGATGGAGCGCGCCATCGCACTCAACTCGGTCCGCGAGAGCCTGCTTCCTTAGCCCCGCCCTGTCACCCGTCCGGGTGATTTGCCGGGCCGGCGGCCGCACGGAGACTGGGGATGCATCGGGCGACGGCGGCCGCAGGCCCCGTTCGCCGGAAACGACCACTCGAAGGGTTCCCCATGGACCACAAGCTTTCGAACCGGGAGATCGCGCTCGGCGTCGCGACGTTCCTGGTCGCGCTCGTTGTCATGGCGCTGTACGGCTGAGCTCAGCCGCGGGCCGGCCACGCCGCCCGCACCTGCTCGAGCGTGCGGCTGAGGTGCTCGGGCATGACGCGGACGTCGGCCAGCACGGGCATGAAGTTCGTGTCGCCATTCCACCGCGGCACCACGTGCAGGTGGATGTGATCCTCGACGCCCGCACCGGCAACCCGACCCAGGTTCACGCCGGCGTTGAAGCCGTGGGGCGCCATCGCCTTGGTCAGAGCCGCAACGCCCTGGTCGAACAGCTCCCACAGCTCCAGCCGTTCATCGCCGGTGAGGTCACCGGGCGTGGCGACATGGCGGTAGGGCGCGACCATCAAGTGGCCGTTGGCGTACGGGTACAGATTGAGCACGACGAAGCAGTGCTCGCCGCGGTGGACGATCAGCGCCTCGTCATCGGGCTGGCCGGGCTTGGTGCAGAAGATGCAGCCCGGCTTGTCGGCCCCGCCGGCGACGTACTCCAGCCGCCAGGGCGCCCACAGGCGCTCCACCTAGAGCCATCTCCGCAGCCGGAAGAACCCCAGCATCACGGCGGCGATCGCGACCATCGCCGCGATGATCGTCCAGAACGCGTGCTGTGAGGCCTCGTGCGGGATCGGCACGTTCATGCCGAAGATGCCCGAGATCAGGGTCAGCGGCAGCATGATCACGCTGAACACCGTGAGCACGCGCAGGATGTCGTTCTGCTTGTGCGCGATCACCGACTCGTTGGTCTGCTCGAGCGCCTCGACCACCTCTTTGTAGTTGTCGAGCTGGTCCCAGATCCGCTCGGCGGAGTCGACGATGTCGTCGAAGTAGACCTCGAGATCCTCCGACAGATACCGTGTCCGCGCCCGCTCCAGCAGCCGCAGGGTCGTCCGCTCGGGCTTGATGATCTTGCGGAAGGCGATGATCTCCTGCTTGACGTTCGAGATGTCGCGGGCCACGTCCTCACTGCGCTCGTCCCAGATCGCGTTCTGCAGCCGGTCGAGCTTGAACCCGATCTTGTCCAGGATCGGGAAGCAGTAGTCGAAGGACTCCGACAGGATCTCGTACAGCAGGTAGCCCGCGCCCTTCGAGAAATACTGCTCGCGCAGCTCGTCGCTGTTCGAGAGCCGTGTGAACAGCCTGCCGACCGGCTTCAGCGGATGGTTCGGCAGCGTGATCACGTAGTCGGGGCCGATGAAGATGTTCAGCTCGGCGGCGTTCAGCCGCCCGATCGACTTGTCGAACCGAGGCAGGTGGAGCACCATGAACAGGTACTCGTCGTACTCGTCGATCTTCGGCCGCTGGCGGGTCGAGAGCACGTCCTCCAGATCGAGCTCGTGGAACTCGAAGTGCTCGGCCAGCCAGGCCGTCTCGACCGCTGTCGGCTCCTCGATGTTCAGCCAGCGCGCGCCGGCATGCTCGAGCTCAGAGACCCGAGGCTCTGCGGGTACGACCGGCTGTCCCAGCGGCGCCTGCTGGCGCCTGCGGACTGTCCTCGGGATCCGTGGGAGATTCGGCATCCTGGGTCACCTGTCGAAGAAGCAGAGTCATGGACGGAGTGTACGACAGATTCGCCGCTCGTGGCGCCGAATCCTGTCGGCAAGCGGTCACCGCGGCCGTCCCCGGAGCAGGTAGGAGACCAGCAGCAGGCCGGACACGCCGGCAACCGCAAGCTTTGCCGGTATCGGCAGATCGGACGGTGTGATGAAGCCTTCGATCAGTCCGGCCAGCACAAGCAGCGGCATCGTGCCCAGCACGATCAGCGTCCCCCGGGTCGCCTCCCGGCGGATCGCCACCGCTCTGGGCTCCGGCCGGGCCCGGACGATGGCGTCGGCCAGCGCCAGCCCGGCGCCGGCCGTGATCGCGAAGCAGGACAGCTCGATCACGCCGTGGGGCAGGATCAGCGACCAGTACTCGCCGTTCACCCCATCACCGTTCGTGATCCCCGACAGCACCCCCAGCAGCATGGAGTTGAAATAGACCACGTAAAGGGTCAGCAGGCCGGCCGTCAGGCCGCCGCCGAAGGCCATGATGCTGACCCGGATGTTGTTGGTGAAGATCAGCGCCGACTCCGGCGCCATCAGGCTGGCCGGGATCGCCTCGTGGCGGGCGTGGTTGGCGTCGCGCAGGCCGGCCGGCAGGAAGCTCGAGGCGCTGACCGGGTCGGCCAGCGCCCACGCGAACCCGGCGGCGGCGACCGCGACGCCCAGCAGGGCGGCCGCCGCGATCGGTCGCCGCAGCTCCCAGACCAGGGCCGGATAGCCACTCCACACAAACCCCAGCACCGATCGCAGAGGGGCCGTGCCGCGACGGTAGACGACGGAATGGGCCTGCGCGACCAGGTCGTTCAGGCGCGGCAGCAGCGGGGAGGAGGGGTCGCGGGTGCGCAGCAGGGCAAGGTCGGCTGCCGTCTGCTGGTAGCGCAGCACCAGCAGGTCGACCCGCTCGGCCGGCATCCGCCCACCGTCCCGGCGGGTCTCGGCGACCAGTTCGGCGAGCTCATCCCACAGCGGCGCCCGTTCGGCGGTCCACGTTCGCTCCGAGGCGGCCGATACCATCTCGACGAACGGTAATGGAGGCCGAGGCTGTTCACTGACCGAATCGAAACGACCACACCCGAGCGGGTGGTCGTCGGGCATGACATCGCCGGCGTCGGAACCAGGCTGATGGCGCAGCTGATCGACTGGGCCATCCTGATCGCCGTCGTCATCGGCGGCATGGCGGTGCTGTCCCTGGCCGCCACGGTGACCGACGTGATCGCGGTGACGGCCTCCGTAATCTTCGTCGCCGTGCTGCCGTTCGCCTACTTCCTCGTCCAGGAGGCCCGCACGGGGGCGACGGTGGGCAAGCGGGCGCTCGGCATCCGGGTGGTCACCGACGAGGGCGCGCCGATCGGCTGGCGGGAATCGGCGATCCGCAATCTGGTGCGGCTGATCGACTTCCTGCCCGCCCTGTACCTGCTGGGCGGGACGGTGGCAATCGCATCGTCGCGCAGCAAGCGGCTGGGCGACCTGGCCGCGGGCACCGTGGCGATCCGCGCCCGGGCGGACGAGCGGCAGCGCTTCGGGCCCGAGACGACGTTCGCAGAGGCCGTGGGCGAGCTGCACTCCGGCCCGGTGCCGCCGGAGCTGGTCGCCATCCTGGTGAAATACCGGCGCCGCCACGGCGAGCTCCTGCCCGAGGCCCGACGGGAGCTGGCGGAACGGCTGGCCGTGCACCTGGAGGCATATCATCCGCGGCCCGACGGGATGTCGCTGGAGGAGTTCGTGGTGCGGGCCGCGGTCACCTACGGGCCGGCTCGCCGGGGCTAGGGGATGTCGGCGCCGAACCTGCAGCGTCCGCTCGACCTGGGGGCCATGCTGGACTCTGCCTTGTCGATCTACCGGCGCCACTTCGTCACCCTGCTGGCGTCGGTGGGGGTGCTGGTCGTCCCGCTGGCACTGCTCGAGCCGGTGCTGGGCGACGTCGGCAGCCTGATCGCGGGCGGGTTGCTGGCGTTCATCCCCACAGCCGTCACCGCCTACGTGGTGGCCGACGTCGCCACGGGGGTCAAGCCGACCGTGGGGTCGGTGTGGAACCGGGTCACGCCGGTGGTCGTGCCGCTGATCCTGACCGCGGCGCTGATCCTGGTGCCGTTCGTGGTGGTGCTCGGGCTGGCCTTGCTGACCGCGCCCGTGCTGGCGTTCTACCTGCTCGTGCCGGCGCTGGTACTGGCGATCTGGCTGACCCAGGTGGCGCCGGTGCTGGCGATCGAGGACCGCCGGTACCTGGACGCCGCCAGGCGCAGCAAGCAGCTGGTCAGCGGCTCGTGGTGGCGGGTGTTCGGCATCCTCCTGGCCATCAACGTCGTGGGGGCGCTGGCCTCGCTGGCGATCGTGCTGCCGTTCGCCGGCACTGCCTTCGACACGTCGCGGCCGGCGGCGGTGGTGGCCAACGCGTTCGCCACCATGCTGATCACCCCGGTCACGTCGGTGGTGGCGGCGCTGCTCTACTTCGACCTGCGGCTGCGCAAGGAGGGCGCGGACATCGCGCGGGAGATCGACGCCCTGGGGCCGCTGCCGCCGGCCCGGGAATGACGGCTGGTGAGCTGGTCGATCGCGCCGGCGAGGCTGCGCAGCGGAGCGCCGCCGGCCTGGGCCCCGCCGGCGACGCCGCGCGGGACTCGTTCCGGGCTCCCGGATCGGGCCACGAGAGCCTGTTGTCACGGTTCTTCGGCTGGTTGGGCGAGCGGACGGGCTCCCTGTTCCCGGATGTCGGCCTGGGCGGCTCGGTCACCAGCCTGCCGGGCTGGCTGATCGTCGGCGGCCTGGCCACCGGGCTGATCCTGCTGGCGATCCGGGCGGCCGCTCGCGCCCGGGTGCCGCGGCGACCGCCGGGGCACCCGGCGGAGCCGCGACCTCCCGGGTTCGAGCGCGCCCGCCGCCACGCGGTCGGGCTGGCGGAGGGCGACCCGCGGGAAGCACTGCGGCTGCTGTATGCCGCGCTGCTCCTGGAGGTGGGGCGGCGGCGCGGCTGGCGCGCCCTGCCCGGGCGGACGAACTGGACGTTTGTCCGCCGGCTGGGCCCGGCGACGCCGCAGGGGGCGGCGCTGGGCGAGTGCACGCGGCTGTTCGAGGGCCGGGTCTACGGCGATACGCCGGCTGCGGCCGCGGACGTCAGCCGGATGGATGGGCTGGTCGAGGAGGTGCTGGCGTGAGGCTGTCCCGCGATGCCGGCCTGCTGGCCGTGCTCGTCGCCTTGCTGGCCGCCGGCCTGCTGGTCGTGGTCAGCCGCGACCGCCCGGTCGGCCCGGCGTACAGGCTCGACGGCCACGGGCAGCTGGGCGTGTCGGGGCTGGGCGCCGGGCTTCGCTCTGCCGGCGTCGAGGTGCGCTCCGGCAGGCGGCCGGCGATGGCCGGTGACGGCCTCACCGTCAGCGTGGCACCTCAGGGCTTCAGCATCGACGAGGCCGGCCGCTGGCTGGCGGCAATCCGCGGCGGAGCGACGCTGCTGCTGGCCACCGATCGCAACAGCCGGCTGACGAAGGCGCTGGGGCTGGCCGTCGGGCCCGCCGGGCCACCGGCCGTGCCCACGGCGTCTGCGGCCCGGGCCTTCCCTCAGGCGGTGACGCCGGGTGAGCCGGTGGCGGCGTCGTTCACGCGCACGCCCGCCGGTGCCCGGGCGCTGTGGACGAGCGGCGGGGACGGTGTGATGGTCGTCTTCCCGCTGGGCAAGGGCAGCGTCTGGGCGATCAGCGACCCGCGCTGGCTGACCAACCGGGGGGTGGTCGCGACCGGGCTGCCGATCGCGCTGCCGCTGGCCAGGACGGCCGGCGCAACCGTGACGGTGGACGAGTACCACCACGGCGTGGGCGAGAGCGCCGGCAGCTTCGGCTACCTGCCCGGGTGGCTCCAGCTGGTCGTGCTCCAGCTGGCCGTGGCCCTGATCGCCGCCATGATCACCGCCGCCCGGCGGCTGGGGCCGGTGCGGCCGGAGGGCGCGACCGCCACCCGCTCCACCGCCGAGCTGGCCGGGTCGCTGGCCCGCCTGCACCGCAAGGCCGGGCGGTTGGAGACGGCCACGGTGCCGCTGGCCGCCGAGCTGCGGCGGCGGCTGGGCAGCACCGACAGCCGCCTTGCCGGCGGGCTGGCACGGCTGGAGGGGGCGCGCCGGGAAGCGGACGCTGTGGAAGCATTGGCGGAGATCGAGCAGGCGACCAGGAGGCTGACGGGTGCGAATCGCTGAGTTCTTCGAGCGCGGGCGCGAGGCGCTGGGCCGTGTCGTCGTGGGCAACGACGAGGCCATCGACGGCGTCCTGGCAGCGCTCGTGCTGGAGGGCCACGTGCTGCTCGAGGGCCCCCCGGGAACGGCGAAGACGCTACTCGCCCGGTCGCTGGCCCACGTCACCGGGCTCGACTTCGCCCGGATCCAGTTCACCCCCGACCTGATGCCCGCCGACCTCACGGGGACGATGGTGTTCGTGCCCCAGGAGGCGCGCTTCGAGCTGCGAAAGGGCCCGGTGTTCGCGTCGCTGGTGCTGGCCGACGAGATCAACCGCACTCCGCCGAAGACCCAGGCCGCGCTGCTCGAGGCGATGGAGGAGGGGAGAGTGACGATCGAGGGCCAGACGCTCGACCTGCCGCGCCCGTTCGTGGTCTGCGCCACCGAGAACCCGATCGAGTTCGAGGGCACCTATCCGCTGCCCGAGGCGCAGCTCGACCGGTTCCTGTTCAAGTTGCTGCTGGCCTATCCCGACATCGAGGCCGAGCGGGAGATCCTGCGCCGCCACCAGGCCGGCTTCCGGCCCCGTGACCTGGCCCGCATGGAGCTGCCGGCGGTGGTCGATGCCGGCGGGGCGCTGGCGCTGCAGGAGGAGGCTGCAGCGGTCACGGTGCACGAGGACGTGCTCGGCTACGCCGCCGAGGTGGCGGCCTGGCTGCGGGGGTCTCCCGATGTGATCGTCGGGCCCAGCCCGCGGGGGTCGATCGCCCTGGTGATGGCCGCTCGGGTGATGGCGGCCGCCCGGGCTGCGGACTACGTCACCCCCGACGATCTGCAGGCGCTGGCGCCGGCAGTGCTTCGCCACCGAATCGTGCTGTCGACGGACGCCGAGCTGGGTGGCCGGGACGCCGATGCGGTCGTGGCGGGCGCCCTGTCCGCCGTCCCGGTGCCGCGTTGATCACCCGCCGCGGCCTGCTGGCGCTGGCTGCGGTCGCCCTGCTGGCGCCGGTTGCGGCCCCCCTCGGCGTCAGCGGATGGGCGGTGGCCGCCGGCGACCTGCTGGTGGCCGCGGCGATCGCCGCCGACTGGCTGTCGGTGCGGCCGTCCACCGTCGAGGTCGAGCGGCCGGAGCAGGGGCCGTTCTCCGTCGGCCGGCCCAACCCGGTGGCGCTCACCGTGCGAAACGCCGGGCCGTCGCGCCTCCTGGCGGTCGCGGAGGCCGAGCCTGCGGCGGCGGCGCTCGAGCCGCTGACCCACCGCCTGCGGATGGCGGCCGGTGAGGAGCTGGTGCTGGAGGCGGAGCTGACTCCCTCCCGCCGCGGGCCGCTGCGGTTTTCGGCGGTCGAGGTGCGGGCGTTCGGGCCGCTCGGCCTGGCGTTTCGCGAGCGCAGCTTCCCGGCCACAGCCGCGGCTGCGGCCGTCTGGCCGGACGTGATCCAGCTGCGCGACGAGCGGCTGCTGCCCCCCGGCCGGCGGCTGGGCGGCTCCCGGCTCCGCAGGGCGGAGGCGGCGGGCCGGGAGTTCGAGAGCCTGCGCGACTACGTGCCCGGCGACGAGTACCGGCGGATCTCATGGAAGGCGACCGCCCGCCGCGGGAAGCCGGTGGTCGCGGTGCAACAGCCCGAACGCAGGCAGACGCTGCTGCTGGTGCTGGAGGCCGGCAGGTTGATGCTGGGCGAGGGCGGCGGCGGCCTGGGAAAGCTCGATCGCGCGGTCAACGCGGCGGTGATGCTGGCCGCCGTGGCACGCGAGTCCGACGACGCTGTCGGCGTGGCCACGTTCGCCGACCGGCCGCAGGCGTCGCTGCCGCCGTCGGCTCGGGCCGGCCAGGTGCGGCGCGTGGTCGACGTCCTGGCCCGCGCCGATCCCCGGCTGGTCGAGCCGGGCTGGGCGCGGGGGCTGGCCGAGGCCGGGCGGCTGTCTCGGCGCCGGGCGATGGTCGTGGTCTTCTCCGACGCCCTCTACCTGGAGACCGACCCCCTGCTGGCCGCCCGGCTGGGCCGGCTTGCGCGCCGGCACCTGGTCGTCTTCGCCTCGCTGCGCGACGCCGGCCTGGCTGCCATGGCAGAACAGCCGGTGGCCGACGGCGCGGCGCTCTACGAGCGCGGCCTGGCGACCGCCGTGCTGGGGCGGCGGGCCGGCGCGCTGTCGCGGCTGGAGCGTGGCGGCGTGCACGTCCTGGATGCGGCTCCCGACATGCTGACCGCCGAGATCGTGCGCCGTTTCCGGGCCCTCAGGGCCGGCGGCGTGCTGTAGGTTGGCTGCCGATGCGGCCGCGCCGGCGAACCGAGGACGAACAGCTGCTCCAGCGGCAGGATGCCGCCTTCACCCACACCGATCCCTGGCGCGTGATGCGGATCAGCGCCGAGCTGGTGGAGGGGTTCGAGCGGCTGGCGGAGGTCGGGCTGGCGGTCACGATCTTCGGCTCGGCGCGGGTGCCGGCCGGCCATCCCACCTACGAGGCCGCCAGGGAGACCGGCAGGCTGTTCGCCGAGAGCGGGTTCGCGGTCGTCACCGGTGGCGGCCCCGGGCTGATGGAGGCGGCCAACCTGGGCGCCCGCGACGGCGGCGGCCTCTCCATCGGCTGCAATATCGAGCTGCCGCACGAGCAGCAGGGCAACCCCTACGCCAACCTGTCGATGCAGTTCCGCTACTTCTTCGTGCGCAAGCTGATGTTCGTCAAGTACTCCGAGGGGTTCGTGATCTTCCCCGGCGGCTTCGGCACGCTCGACGAGCTGTTCGAGGCGGTCACGCTGGTACAGACGCGAAAGATCAAGCAGTTCCCGATCGTGCTCTACGACAGCGGATACTGGGCCGGGATGCTGGACTGGATCCGCGACCGGCTGCTGGAGGAGGGCAAGATCTCGCCTGAAGACCGCGAGCTGCTGATGGTGGCCGACTCGCCGCAGGCGATCGTCGATCAGGTGGGGGCCTGCGTGCACGGTGATTGCGATCACCCCTTCCACCGCGCCGAGAACGCCCTATAGCGGGCGCGGCTGCTGGCGGCGGGCGTCCGCGGCCAGCGGATGGTGAAGGAGCCAGACCGATGCCGGCCCCTGCCAGGGCGCATAGCGGTCGAGCAGCTCCGCCGTGTGCTCGACGCCCAGCTGCCGGCACAGCCGCACGAGGCCGAGATCGTCGACCAGCCCGGCGTCGTCGCGCCCGTACCCGTAGAGCATGATCATGCCGGCCGACCAGGGGCCGAGCCCGGGCTCGCGGCGGATCCGGGCGATCGCCTGGGCGGTGGTGGCCGACGAGAGCTGAGGCCAGGGCAGCCGCCGGGCGGCCCGGTGCAGCACCGATGCCCGGGCCGAGGACAGGCCGGCGCGGGCCAGCGAGGCGCCGTGGACGGCACACAGGGTCTGCCGCGTTGGCGGCTCGTAGAGCCCGTCCCGGCGGCCCGACGTGGCGGCCACCACCCGCCGCTCGATCACGCGGGCCTCCGACGAGCGGATCAGCTGCCCGCACACCGCCTGCACCAGCGCGTGCTCCGGAGTTGCCCGCATCAGCGGCACCACGCCGCGCATGCGCCGTGACAGCGGCCGCAGCAACGCGTCGGCGGCGGCCATCCGGTGGAACGGCCGGTGGTCGGCATCGACCCGGAGGATGCGGCGAAGGGCATCGTGCGCGGCCTCTGGGTTGTCACACGCCGAACGGGCGTGAATCGACCCGTCCCGCTCCTGCCAGACGGTGGCCGTTGCGGAGCCGGACGGCAGCCGGAACGTGGCCCGCAACATGCCGCTGAACCGCCGGCGGGTGGGGTCGGAAGGGCCCGCGGACGGGGCCAGCAGGTACGGTGACCGGGGCCGAAAGGCGAACTCATGCATCGGAGCGCACCCTATCCCGCGCGCTGGACGCGAACGGTCTTTGCGATCGCCGTCCTGCTTGCGCTCCCGGGATGCACCGCGTTCGGTGGCGGCGGCGGATCGGGCTCGTCGGCCGGGCCGCTGCCGGCCGCTCCCGGCAGCGATGCGCCGCGCCCGCCGACGCCGTCCGAGCTGGTGGGGCAGCGGCTGGTGGTGCGCATGAACGGCGATGCACCGTCGCCGGCATTGCTGGGCCGGATCCGCCGAGGCGAGCTGGGCGGCGTGATCCTGTTCGCGGCGAACATCCGCTCGCCCGGCCGGCTGCGCGCGCTGGTGGCCCGCCTGCAGGGCGCGGCCGCGGCTGCCGGCAGGCCGCCGCTCCTGATCGCCGTCGACCAGGAGGGCGGAGCCGTCCGCCGCCTGACATGGGCACCGCCGGCGCTGTCGGCCGCTGCGATGGCCGGCGACGGCGTCGACGCCGCCCGCCGACAGGGACGGGCCACCGGCAAGGGGCTGGCCGCCGCCGGCATCAACGTCGATCTGGCGCCGGTGGCCGACGTCGTCCGCGGCCGCTCGTTCCTGCGCGCGTCCGGCCGGAGCTGGGGTGACGATCCCCATGACGTCGCCGCGCTGGCCACCGCCTTCGCCCTCGGCCTCGGCGACGCGGGCGTGATCGCCACCGTCAAGCACTTCCCCGGGCTGGGCCGCGCCCGGCAGACGACCGACCGGGCGGTGGTCGAGATCGGCGCCGGCCGCTCCCCGCTGGGCGATGACCTGCTGCCGTTTCGGGCCGCGATCGATGCCGGGGTGCCGATGGTGATGCTCTCGAATGCGTCCTACCCGGCGTACGGGCGGTTCCCGGCCGGATGGGAGCCGGCGATCGCCCGCCGGCTGCTGCGCGGCCGGCTCGGATTCGAGGGCGTGTCGATCACGGACTCCCTGGACGGCGCGGCCCATGCCCGCGGCATCACGCCGGTGCCGCTCGCCCTGCGGGCGGCCGCCGCCGGAGTCGACCTGCTCCTGATCACGGGCAGCGAGGCCACCTCTCGGGCGGTGTTCTCAACCCTCCGGCGGGCCGCCAGGGACGGCCTGCTCGACCATCGCGGACTGGAGCAGTCGTACCGGCGGATCCAGCTGCTCAAGCAGCGGATCGGCGACTAGCTAGCTGCTCTCGCCATCCTCCCGGCGCACCTGCTGGCGGTAGGCCTCCCAGCTGATCAGCGCCCGCTCGTCGTCGATTGCGGGCCGCCGCCGGTTCCGGGCCCAGCGCACCAGCGCGACGGCGGCCAGCACCAGGCCGATCGCGATCGGCAGCATGATGATCATCAGCGGGATGCCGATCCAGGCGGACGACGGCCGGTCGTCGGCGGCCCCGTGATCGGGCACCGCAGCCGGCCCCAGGTCGGGCACGGCGACGATGTTCGAGCGGTCGCCTTCCTTGGCGAACAGGGCGTTGGCATACCAGGTGTCGACCAGCCACCTGCGGCCGACCTGCTTGACCCGGATGGTGAAGGCGATCGGTCCCAGCTTCTCGCTTCTGGCCGGGTGCAGCAGCAGCTCCATCCCCGCCTCGCCGGGCTTGGCGTACGTCAGCCGCCAGTGGTGGGCCGTCTGCTCTCGCGAGCGGTAGGGGATCACCGGCAACCGGTCGGCCACCCAGTCGGCTCGCGACTTGCCGCCCCGCAGCTGCGGCGTCACCCAGTCGTAGGAGCGGGCGACGTCACGGCGCTCGACCGCGCTTCGCAGGAACACGTCCAGCGAGTGGTTGATCTGGGACCGGTCATGCCTGGTCAGCCGGACATCCTGCTGCGTGGGCAGCGGGGCTCCCGCCGTGGGCGGGGCCGGGGAACGGTCGATGAAGATCGCCGCGTACAGAAGCGCCGCCACGGCGGTCGCGACGGCCACCGGCATGAGGCGTCGCCAGAGAGGTCGCGGTGCTGCTGCCTGCATCCCCTTCAGTGTACGGAGACAGTCGCCTGCCGCGCCAGTAAAACCGTGTCCGACGGCGCCCGGCGCGGCTCGCGGATGCTGTAGCCGAACCGGTTGATCCGCCGCTCGTAGATGCGGGCCACCAGCTCGAGGTAGACGCGCCGGGCGATGCCGGCCCGCCGCTCGTCCCAGCTGCGGAAGTAGTGCTCGTTGACCCCGGTCCTGACCGCCCGGTCGGTGAGGAAGTTGTCGGCGTTCCGCCCCTCGCCGACGTCGCGCCCGTGGTGGGGGTCGTCGAGGTCGAGGAAGCCGAACACCCGGGCCATCACCCGGTCGGGCTCCGCCACCAGGTCTTCGTACCGGATCACCAGCAGATGGTCGACGTACGGTGCATCGGCGGCGAACCGCTCGTGGGCGACCACCCAGTGGCGGATCAGGTCGTGCGGCCGGGAGCCGCTCCACTTCTGGGTCGCACAGGCCACCGCCACCGGGTGGCGGAGGACGGCGATGAAGCGGGCGCCTGGGAACATGGCCTGCAGGAAGCGCATCATCAGCAGGTTGGGCGGCGACTTCTCGAGCAGCCAGGGCCGGCCCATGTCCCAGTGCGGCGTCCACTGGGCGAGCAACTGGGCGCGGCCGGCGGCGGTGACCAGCGGCGACGACTCCGTGAGGTGGGCGTGGGGGTCGAAGGCGAAGCGGCCGGCCTGCTGGGCGGCGCTCGGCTTCGGCCACACCGTCTGCAGGTGCTGGCCCTCGTCGGCCGGCACGCCGGTGCCTTCGAACCCGCTCACGGCCGGGTGCTCGGCCATGTGCCGGGCGAGCATGGTGGTGCCGCTGCGATGCAGGCCGCCGATGAACACGAACCGGTTGGCCGGCTCGGCGCCGGTCACAGCCTGACCGGCTCGGCCGCCGGCCTGCCGAGGCCGGGAAGCGCGACGCTGGGCTCGCTGAGCCGCTCGGGGTGCAGCATGCTGTACCCGAAGCGGCCGACCGCGCGCTCGTAGCCGCGGTCGACCAGCTGGTAGTAGAGGCGCCGCAGGGGGGTGCTGCGGCGCGCCGGCGAGCGCCACTGGGTGAAGTACTTGTCGTTGACGCCCGTGCGCAGCGTGCGGTCGGCGTAGAAGTTGTCCTGGTTGATGCCCTCGGCCACCTGCCGCTGGGCGTCGAAGCCGTCGAGGCCCAGGAACCCGAACGTCCGGGCCAGCACCGCATCGGGATCCGCCACCAGGTCCTCGTAGCGGATGACGTGGGCGCGGCGCAGGTGCGGGATGTCCTCGACCATCAGCCGGTGGGCGGCCAGCCAGTGGCGGACGAGCGACCGCGGCCGGGTATCGCTCCACTTCTGGGTGGCGCAGGACACGGCGATCGGATGGCGGGTGATGAACACGAACCAGGACTCCGGGAACATCGCCTGCAGGAACCTCGAGCGGATGATGTTGGGTGGTGACTTCTCCATCAACACCGGCTTCTCGAGATCCCAGTACCGCGCCCACTCGGCGAACAGCTTCTCGCGGTTGGCCGCGGTGACCAGCGGCGAGTCCTCGGTCAGCCGTGCCTCGGGAAGGAATGCGAACCGCCCGGCCCGGCCCAGCTTGTCGGGATCGGGGTAGACCGTCTGGTTGTGCTGGCCCTCGTTGCCCTTGCGGGCGGTGCCCTCGAGCTTCGAGATCTCCGGATGCTCGCTCAGGTAGCGATAGAGCATCGTGGTGCCGCTTCGCTGGAGCCCGCAGACGAAGACGAATCGGTGGTCGTTCACGCCGTGCCTTTCCACTGGTGCCGACCCGGATCGTAGCCGTGGGGCCAGATGCGGAGGCAGGTATGGGTGGGCCGCGGAAGCCCCGAAAACGGGGCCGCCCCTGCGGGCGGCCCCGATCTGGTGGGCTTCTAGGCGCCCTGCGGGGCGACGCCGCCGACGGCGACCGGCTGGCTGGCCTCGTACTGCGCCGAGTATCCGACGGCCCGGCCGACGGCCGCGCCCATCGTCAGCCCGACCCGCTGCAGCACGCTGGGCACGTAGGGAGCACGCAGACCGTCCCAGTGGGCGTCCGCGATCACGGCCAGGCGGATCGGGTTGGGGATGCCCTTCCTGTTCGTCTTACCGTCCGCGGCAAGCCCGAACATGGTCTCGATCAGCGCCTCGAACTGCAGCGCCGGAGTCACCTGACAGACGAAGCGGGCGTCGATGTCACCGGCGTTCCAGAACCGGTGCACGGTGCCGGCGGGCACGACCACGGTGTCGCCAGGCTCGGCGACGATCTTCTCGCGGCCCTTGCGGAAGCCGACCAGGCCCTCGATGACCTGAAACCGCTCCTCCTGATTGGGGTGCACGTGCGCCCCGGCGCATGCGCCGTCGGGTGTGATGATCGCCTCCACCTCGACCAGCCGGCCGCCGGTGTCGGCGGACGTCTGGCGAAAGATCAGGCGCTCGCCCGTGCTCGGATTGACGACCATGTCTCCTGTGTTGATCACCTTCGTGTCCTTTCGATCTCAGTTGGGAGGCGGCGACGCAGCTGCCGCTCACCCATGCTGAAGGACGCGGCCGGCCGTCACACTGGGGCCGGCACCCCGGCCTGGCGGGCGATGCCTCCCGGCGGTTGGTGGGGATAACCCCACCGGCGGTCAGCCGCCGGAGAAGGCGACCGGCATCCCTCGCGCCTCGAGCGCCGCCAGCACCTGCTGCGGATCGAACGCCTGCTCGGGCGGCAGCACGCCCGGCCGGGCGGCGCCGGCGGACAGCAGGTCGGCGCAGATGGCTGCGAAGGTGCCGGTGATGCGGCTGGAGGCGGAGGCACCGGCATGCTCGACCGCGAAGTCGTAGACCAGCTCTGCGGGCTCACCGGCCCGGCTGCCCGAGACGATCACCCGTTTGACGTTGGCGCTGACCTCGCTCTCGCCGATCCCCCGGCTGCCGATGTATGCGGCCGCGAACGCCCGCGGCGACACGGCAACCCCGTCCACCGTGAACGGCCGGTCGAGGTGGAACCCCAGCTCGAGCAGCACCGAGATGCGCCGGTTCTCGTCCGCCGGATATCCGACCTTGAAGACGACGTCTCGGACGCCGAAGCTGCGAGGGAGCGTCACCGGCTCCGGGTGCGGCACCAGGTGGACGTGCTGGCGCCCGTACGGCTGGGGGAACTCCACCTCCTCCTCGCCCGAAAACGACGGCCGCTCGACGATCCGCCCGTCGACCAGCTCCAGCGAGGTGCCCACGCTGGCATCGAAGCGCGTGATCACGATCCCCGGTGACGTGTACATGGGGTGGGTGATGTACGAGTACATGCGCACGGCGTCGACGCGGTCGAGCCGGTCGGCTCCGTGGCGGGCGAGTACGTTCGAGAGCCCGGGCGCCACGCCGCAGCCGGGCACGATCCGCGCGCCCGACGTCACCGCGTCGTCGTGCATCTCGAGCTGCTGCAGGGTCTCGGGCCAGTAGGAGCCGAGGTCGACGAGGGCGGCGCCGACGTCGATCGCGGCCCGGGTGACGCCGACGTTCTGGCGCATGTAGGTCGCGTTCAGGACGACGTCGAATCCCCGGATGGCCTGCCGCAGGCCGACCGCGTCCTCGACGTCGACCGCTCGCCACTCCACGCCGGCCACCTGCCGGACGTCGCCGACAACCAGCTCGTGGCTCGTGCGCTCTGCCAGGTCGGCGACAGCCGCCGAGCCCATCTCGCCGGCGCCGCCGAGGACGATTATGCGGGCCATCGACCGGCCTCGCTGGCACGCGGAAAGCTCATCGGCGCGAGCCTATACCGGCAGCGGCCAGGGCCGGCCGCGAAGCGTCAGGCGCTGTCGCGCGTCCGGATCTCGACCTGCCCGCCGACCACGCGTGTGTCGTAGGCGGGCTGTGAGAACACCGCCGGGCCTTCGAGCACGGCGCCGTCGTGGAGGTCGAAGCGGGACCCGTGCCACGGGCAGACCACGGTGTCGCCGTCGCGCTGGCCCTCGTCCAGGGGGCCGCCGAGGTGGGTGCAGGTGGCGGCGATCGCACAGATGCTGCCGTCGGATGCGCGGGCCAGCAGCACCGGCGAGCCCTCGACCTCGGTCCGGCACAGCTCTTCGCCGTCGATCGCCGCTTCGGGCAGCGCGGCCGTGAACTCGCCGGCCCGCTCTTCCCAGGCGGTGCGGTCGACCCGCACGCCGCGGCGGAAGGACAGCTCACCGCCGAGATGCGCGGCCAGGGTGCTGAGCGCGAACCCTGCCGCCGACATCGCACGCCCCGCGCCCCGCCGCCCGCCGGCGCGCAGCGCGAGCGAGGTGCCGAACGCCAGCAGCGCGGCGCCGTTGGCCGATCCGTGGATCAGGCCCAGCCGGCGATCCGCGCCCTGCAGCGTGCGCCAGTCCCCGGCGCCCGTGGCCGCCGCCGGCAGCGAGCTGGCGATGCCC
>DATLLX010000267.1:0-6749 GCA_035537595.1 Gaiellales bacterium
CCACCAGCCGGGCCAGCTCGAGCTTGGCGTCGTGCAGGTCGATGGCGACGATCGGATCCGCACCGGCCAGCCGCGCGCCCATGATCACCGACAGGCCGACGCCGCCGCAGCCGACCACCACCACCGCCGCGCCGGGCTCCACCCGGGCCGTGTTCAGCACGGCGCCAACGCCGGTGGTCACCGCGCAGCCGATCAGCGCCCCCACCTCCGCCGGCAGCTCGCCCGCCACCGGGATCGCGCCCGCCGCCGGCACCACCGCCCGCTCGCCGAACGAGCCGACAGCCAGGTAGGGCCGCACCGGCTCCCCGCCTTCCCGGTGCAGCCGGACGCCGCCGTCCGGCATCAGGTGATCCTCGGCCCGCGTCCGGGTGCACAGCCATTCCCGGCCCGAGGCGCAGAATGCGCACCGCCCGCAGGGTGCGTACCAGGACAGCACGACCCGCTGGCCGGGGGCCAGATCCTCGACCCCGTCGCCGACGGCCTCGACCACGCCGAAGCCCTCGTGGCCGAGCACGATCGGCGGCCGCTCCTCCCACTCCCCCTCGATCACGTGCAGGTCGGAGTGGCACACGCCCGAGGCCTCCATGCGGACGACCACCTCTCCCGCTTGCGGCTCGTCCACCTCCAGCTCCTCGATGGCCAGCGGCTGCCCAGGCCCGGTGAAGACGGCGGCCCTCACGGGGCGCCTCTCAGCGACAGCCGGTTCTCGGTGCCGGCGCGCAGGCGGGCGATGTTGGCGCGGTGGCGCCAGAACACGAACGACGCGGCGGCCAGCGTGAAGGCGACCACCGGCCACGGCCGGTCGAACACGATGGCCAGGATCGGGAACAGCACGGCCGCGATCAGCGAGGCCACCGAGACGTAGCGGGTGAGCGCGATCACCGCCAGCCAGACCGCGAACGCGATCACGGCGGTGATCGGCGCCAGGCCGAGCATCGCGCCGGCGCCCGTGGCGACCGCCTTGCCGCCCTTGAACCGGAGGAACACGGGGAAGGCGTGACCGATCACGGCGGCGGTCGCCGCCAGCACCTCGGTGCCGGTGCCACCCAGCTGTGCGGCGATCAGCACCGCCAGGGTGCCCTTGCCGATGTCGAGCGCCATCACCAGCACGCCCAGCTTCCGGCCCAGCACCCGCAGGGCGTTGGTGGCCCCGGTGTTGCCGCTGCCCTCGGCCCGCAGATCGACGCCCCGCAGCCGGCCGATCCAGTACCCGAACGGCATCGAGCCCAGCAGGTACGCAATGGCGACGGCGGCAACCACGCGGCTCATGCCGGCGCCCTCAGCACGTCGCGGGCGGCGATGAAGTACTCGACCCCCGACCAGATGGTCGCCGCCACGGCGACCGCCACCAGCACCGTGGTCACGGTGTGCGGCGGATCGTCGACGATAAGCGCGATGATCGCCGCCACCTGCAGGGTGGTCTTGATCTTGCCCCACTGCGACGCCGCGATGACGACGTCCTGGCTGGCGGCGATCAGTCGCAGCCCGGTGACTGCGAACTCGCGGGCGATGATCACCATCGCCACCCAGGCCGACAGGCGGTCGAGCTCGACCAGGCTGATCAGGGCGGCGGATATCAGCAGCTTGTCGGCCAGCGGGTCGAGCAGCTTGCCGACGGTCGACTCCGAGCTGCGGGCCCGGGCCAGGTAGCCGTCCAGCGAATCGGTGGCGGCGGCCAGCGCGAACACGATCACGGCCAGATCCTCGCCGCCGGGAACGCTGCCCAGCAGCGCCACCATGAACACCGGGATCAGCAGGATCCGGCCAAGTGAGATCCAGTTGGGGAGGGTCATGCGCCGCCTAGGTTAGATCGGATGCCGCTCCCAAAGTTCGGCGGCCAGCAGCTCGGCCACCGCCGTCTCGACGATGGCGGCGACCAGCGGCCGATCCGAGCCCGGATAGTCGATCGCAAGCCCAGCGCCCTCGACCGGTGGGTTGCCCACGCTGACGACATCGAACCCGCGCTGCCGCTGCCAGCCCATCACCTCGCCGTCGTATCGCGACCCCGCCAGGAGCAGCAGCACGTAGCGCGGCCGCTTGGTCAGGTACACGTCGACGTGCAGCCAGTCGCCCGTCTCGCAGGCGGCGGAGACGATGCGGGGCGCCTCGCGAAGCATCAGCGAGCTCTGCTCGGCGGCGCCGAACCGCTCGACGGGGGCGGCCACCCACACGCCCAGCGCGCCATCGGCCAGATCGGCCAGCGCCGGCAGCCACCGGTCGCGGCTCGCGATCAGGGCCTGCGAGGCGTCGGCCGCCGCCCGCAGGTCGGCCGCCGCGACCAGCCCGGTGGCGGCCAGCAGCGCGCCCAGCGTGCACTGATAGCTCTTGCAGGCGATGCCGCCCTTCTCCTCGCCGGCGAGTACCGGGAGCACCACGTCCGCGGAGTCGGCCAGCGGGCTGTCGGCGCGGTTGGTGACGCCGACCACCAGGCTCGTCCCCAGGTGGCGTTGCATCGCTTCGACGGTCTCCTCCGACGTCCCGGAGGCGGAGACCGCGAACATCACGGTGTCGGTGGCCGGCGGCTGGCCGGCCGCGGCAGAGGCCAGCTCGGCGTGAGCGTCGATCCCGCGACTGCGGAGCAGGGCGACCACGGTGTCGGCGGCGTACTTCGAGCTACCCATGCCGGAGAACAGCAGACGCCGCCCGGCCAGCTGCTCGCGGTGCAGCCGATCGAGCGGTGAGCGGGGCCCGGCGTAGGCATCCGCCATCGCTCGCAGCGCCGCCGGGCCCGACAGCACGTCGAGGCGAAACCCCTCGACGTTCACCCCGCACGGCCCCGCATCAGCCAGCGCATGCCGCCGATGGCGACGTACATCCACTCGGGCAGGAACGTGGCCGCGTAGATGAACTCGTACGTCTCCTTCTCCACCTCGAGCGCACGCAGCAGCTGGGGGTCGTGGTCGCCGTAGCCGCCCAGGAAAGCCCCCCGGGCCTCGGTCAGCCAGCGCTCGATCCGCACCGGGTCGCCGGGAATCACGTCGCGGTCGACGTAGCGGGCGAGATGATCGAACGACCGCAGCATGGCGGCCACGTCGCGGAGCGGCGTCCCCAGCGCGACCCGCTCGGCCATCGGCTTGGTCGGTTCCCCCTCGAAGTCGACCACCCGCAGCCCGTCGGCGAACCTGACGATCTGGCCGACGTGGTAGTCGCCGTGGACGCGGGTCAGGATCGGGGTCTGGGCGAGCTGCTCGAACGCCTCGAATTCGAGGCGGATGGCGGGCGCCATCTGGGCCAGCTCCCGGCCGGTGCCTCCGCCCACCAGCTGCAGCGCCCGGTCGAGCTGGCGCTCGGCCCCCTGCCGCCAGCCGCGCAGCTCGACCATCGTGGCCGTGCGCGACGCGACCTGGGCCAGCGCCCCGTGCAGTGCGGCGGTCTGCTTTCCGAGCAGCGCGAACGGAGCCGTCTCGCCGGAGACCACCGTGTCGGTGGCCCACGACCAGCCGTCGCGTGCGTTCGACACGTAGGCCTGCACCATGGCGATCGCGTAGTCGCCCCACCGCACCGAGCCGACGTACGCCGGCATGAAGGCGATGTGGGCGGTGTCGGTCAGAAACCGTCCCAGCTCGATCTCGGGGTGGTCGCCGGCCTCCAGCCGGCGGTAGAGCTTGATCACCAGCCGCTCGTCCACCACCAGCGAGGTGTTCGACTGGTCGAGCCCCATCGGCCGCTGCCCGACCGAGCGCGGCAAAAGCCCACGCAGCGCGGCGCCGGGCTCGAACACGAACTCGGCCACCCGCCCCTGCACGCGCCGGCCCTCGGCCAGCGCCCGCATCAGCGGCGCACCCAGCCGCTCCTCGCCGGTCAGGTACAGGTAGCGGTCCTCGGCCCCGGAACCTGTGCGGATGCGAAGGATGTGGAGCGCGCACCCGTCCTCCAGGTCGAGGCGGTCCTCCTCCTCCACACCGGCGATCTCCTCCCCCTTCCCGCCGTACCAGCGGGCCTCCGCGATCTCCTGTGAAAGCGAGCTCGTATCGAGCGTGCTCACAACCGCTCGATCAGATCGGCAGCGCGCACCGCCCCCGGATCGGCCTGCAGTCGGCGGGAGATGTCGGCCATCCGCTCGTGCAGCGCAGTGTCGGCGAGCAACCGGTCGAGGGCGGCGGTCATCTCGCCATCGGTGAACCCGTACGTGTCGAGCCGCACCCCGAAGCCGGCCTCGTCGACCCGCTGGGCGTTGTCGTACTGATCCCAGAACACCGGCATGGCGATCATCGGCTTGCCATGGTGGAAGCACTCGGTGGTCGTGTTGTTGCCGCCATGGGTGATCACCAGGTCGACCTGGGGCAGGACGGCGGGCTGGGGCAGGAACTCCTCGCCCCACATGTTGTCGGCCAGCTCGTAGAGGTCGGCCTGCGGGCCCTTGGAGACGATGAACCGGTGAGACGTCCGTCCCAGCACCTCGACCAGCCGCTCCATCAGCGCCACGTCGGCCGATGCCAGCGACCCCAGCGAGAGGTAGATCAGGCCGCCCGGGCCGTCACGCAGCGACTCCGGGATCTCGAAGTCGCCGTCCCCGCTGCGCACGCACGAGTCCAGCCGGTGCCAGTCGCCCGCAGGCGGCCGGCTGCGCCGGTAGTCGGCCTCCTGTGGGTAGAGGTACATGTTCAGGTCGGCGGTGTGGATGAACTCGAGGTCGGCGAGCGGCGGGGCGCCCTGCTCCTGCACCCAGTCGTCGAACGAGGCCCACATCTCCCGGTGCGTGCGGTCGTACTCGGCCCCGAACTCGCCCCAGCCGCTGCGGTCGGCCACCGGGTAGCCCGAGAACACCGGCGGCAGCTCGGCGTCCTTCAGCTCCAGCGGATTGCAGGAGACGATCCGCACCCAGGGAGCGTCGGCGGTGACGACGGCCGGGAAGGCGGGCACGTTGTCCTCGACGATCACGTCGGGGCGGAGCTCGGCGAAGATCTCCCGCAGCCGCGGCTCGACGTAACGCGAGCCGTCCAGCAGCGCCTGCCAGGTGGGCTGGATGAACTCGCCCAGCTGCTCGATCGTCGGCTTGCGGAACACCGGCGCCGTCTCGCGGATGAAGTCCTTCCAGAACTGGCCGGGAGCCTCCTCGACTTCCGGCCGGGGGCCCAGCCGCATCAACGCCTCCTCGAAGCCGCGGGTGGCCAGCGTGCCCTCGAACGACTCCTCGATGATGAAGACGACCCGGTGGCCGCGCGCCTTCAGCTGCTCGCCGATGCCGACGCAGTTGTTGGTGGGTCCGAACGCACCCTCGGGAAACAAGACGACCGTCTTTGACAAGGATCCTCCTGGGAGCGGCTCAGGACAGGGAAGGCGGGCCGCCCGGCCAGTTGGGGCGGCCCGCCTCGAGATCGGTCTTCCGGATCGTCAGACGGCTGCGGCCGACGAGCGAGCCTGGGAGTGGCGCTCGGCGACGGCGTCCCAGTCGACCACGTTCCAGATCGCGGCCAGGTAGTCGGGCCGGCGGTTCTGGTACTTCAGGTAGTAGGCGTGCTCCCAGACGTCGATGCCGAGCAGCGGGGTCTGCCCCTCGAGGATCGGCGAGTCCTGGTTGGCGGTGCTGGTCACCTTCAGCTGCCCGCCGTCGAGCACCAGCCACGACCAGCCGGAGCCGAACCGGTTGACCCCGGCATCGGTCATCTGCTGCTTCAGCGCATCGAGTCCGCCGAACGCGCTGTCGATCGCCGAGCCCAGGTCGCCGGACGGCTGGCCGCCGCCGTTGGGCGAGAGCACGGTCCAGAACAACCTGTGGTTGGCATGGCCGCCGGCGTTGTTGCGCACCGGCCCCTGCTTGTCGGCGGGGAGGGAGCTCAGGTTCGCGAGCACCTCCTCGACGGGCTTGTCCGCCCACTCGGTGCCCTCCAGCGCGGCGTTCGCCTTGTCCACGTATGCCTGGTGGTGCTTGTCGTGATGGATCCGCATCGTCTGCTCGTCGATGTGCGGCTCAAGGGCTGCGTAGTCATACGGCAGCGGGGGAACCTCAAAGGCCATCGTCTCACTCCTTCATGAGTCTTCACTCGGTAGGGGATTAGCATACCCGGCGTGACTGAGCACCGAAGCGGGTTCGCCGGCCTGGCCGGCCGCGGAGCTGAGGGCCGATGAGGCTCGAGGGGGCGCGTGTGCTGGTGGCCGGAGGGGCCCACCGCGTGGGCCGGGCGATCGCCCTCGACCTCGCCGAGGGAGGCGCCGACGTGGCCATCAGCTACCACTCCTCCGCCGGCTCCGCCGAGGAGACGCGGGCGGCGATCGAGGGCCTCGGCCGGCGGACTGCCGCTTTTCGCGCGGACGCCGCCGTGCCTGGCCAGATGGCGCAGCTGGTCGAGCAGACCGTGGAGGCGCTGGGCGGCATCGACTGCTACATCCACTGCCCGTCGGGCGGCTTCGAGCCGCGATCTCCGGAGCAGATCGACGAAGCGCTGTGGGACACCGCGGTCGATTCCACCGCCAAGGGCTTCATGTTCGGCGCCCAGGCGGCGCATCGTCACATGCAGGCCGGCAGCGTGATCGTGGCCGTCACCGACGTCGCCGCCATGCAGCCGTGGCGGGCGTTCGCCGCCCACTGCGCGGCCAAGGCCGCCCAGGTGCAGCTGATGAAGTGCCTGGCCCTGGCCTGGGGCAAGGACGGCGTGCGCGTCTGCGGTGTGGCGCCGGGGCCGGTGCTGCTGCCCGACGAGCAGCGGGGCGCCACCGAGGAGACGGCGCTGGGCGTGATCGGGTCGCCACAGGACGTCTGCCAGGCGATCCGCTATCTGCTGGCGGCCGAGTTCGTCACCGGCCAGAAC
>DATLLX010000268.1:0-3221 GCA_035537595.1 Gaiellales bacterium
GCTGCGGCCGGTAGGCAGGATCGCGGCGGATCACCTGCGACGGCTCCCGCGGTGGCGGTTGCGGTACGACGGGCCGACGCGGTCTGGGGTCAGGCCCCGGAGCGCGCGGTCGGTTGTCGTTCACAGCAAGAATCTACGTGCCAGCGCGGCAGCGGGGAACGGCGTCCCGGCCACGACGAGATAATTAGTGGTCGTGGATTCCGAAAAGATTCAGTTCACCAAGGAAAAAGAAACGCTGCTCGCGACCCTGTACGGCAGGGCCCTGGAGAGCCGCTCGGCCAATCCAATTCTGCGCGACGAGATGGCCGAGGACGCTGTCCGCCGCATCGACTACGACTTCGACCGGCTCAAGGTAGACACGCTCTCCATTGCCATGCGTGCCAGACAGTTTGACCTCTGGACGGCCGAATTCCTTGGGGGTCACCCCGACGCCGTCGTGCTTCATTTGGGCTGCGGGTTGGACAGCCGGGTGTTCCGGCTTGATCCGCCTCCCGCCGTGAGTTGGTTCGACGTCGACTTCCCCGACGTCATCGAACTGCGTCGCCGCCTCTACCCGCAACGGGCCGGGTACCAAACGATCGGGTCGTCGCTGGCGGATCTGGGCTGGCTGGCTGCGATCCCCAACGATCGCTCGGCGTGGATCCTCGCGGAGGGCGTGACGATGTACTTGTCGACGGACGTCATGAGTACGCTTTTGTGCACATTGACGAATCACTTCCCAAGTGGCGCAATCGCATTCGATGCCTTCAGCCCCGCGGCGACCCGGATGGCCCGCCTCAATCCGAGCGTGCGGGCAACGGGCGCAACCTTCGGCGGGTTCAACGTCGACGATCCGCGGGAGCTGCGGAAAGTCGCGCCGAGGTTGGAGTTCGCCCACGCGGCGCGAACTCCGGACATGCCCGGGTACTCCAAGCTGCCGCTGACCAAGCGGGCGCTGGTCCGCGTGTTCGACTCCGTGCCGGGGTTGCGGAAACTGGGTCGGCTGGTGCTCTATCGGTTCTAGGCGCGGTCAGGGCAGCCAGCCCAGGTGATTGGCGGCCAGCGCATAGCCGACGAACGCCACCGCGTCGATCAGGCCGTGCGCGATGACAAGCGGCCACAGCCGGCCGGTGCGCTGCCACACGTAGCCGAACACCAGGCCCATCGCCACGTTGCCAAGTCCGGCGCCGTAGCCCTGGTACAGGTGATAGGCGCCGCGCAGCAGGCTCGAGGCCACCAGGGCGACAACGGGGTTGACCCGCAGCTGGCGCAGCCGCGTGAGCAGGAACGCCACCACGATCACTTCTTCGGCCCACCCGTTGGCGAAGGCCGCGGCGAGCAACACCGGTATCCGCCACCAGGTGTCGTCGAGTGCCGACGGCACCACCGACACGTTCATGCCCAACGTGCGCGCGCCGACGTAGAGAGCCAGGCCCGGCAGCCCGACGAGCGCCGCGAGCCCGACGCCGCCGAGTACATCGGGTCGCCACTGCGGTCGGCCCAACCCGATCTGAGTGGGGCCAAAGCCGCTGCGCCACAACAGGTATAGGCCCAGCGCTCCCCAGCCGATCAGTTGGAACACGCCGGCGAGATTGAGTCCCAGATCGATGAGGTCGAACGGGGAGAGGCGCGGGTTCAACGCGACGATCTGCCCGCCGAGGCCGAGCAGCACCGATTCGATCAGGTTCAGGATCGCGGTGTAGGCGCTCAGCCCGAATGTCACCGCCAACACGATGACGATCTCGATCCGCAGCGCACGCCGCTGGGGATCGGTCAGCTCATCGGGCGGCCCGGTCACCGGAGCTACGGTAGCGGCCCGGTGCGGTGGGCTCAGAGCCGCCGGGCCCGCAGCCCGTTGAGGAAGGGGCAGCCCATCAGCACCCGGATCGCCTGGGACAGGCCGGTCACGTCGTCGACCGGTTTGGCGAACGGCAGCCGTACGTCGTGGTCGCCGTCGTCGTTCTCCACCCGCAACCGCACCCCGTAGCGGTCCAGGCCCAGCGGCCGGACCTGACCGCGCCGCAATGCCATCGGCAGCCGGGTGGCCAGCCGGTCGACCACCTCACGGTGGGCGGACTCGATGTGCTGCAGCCAGCACGACTCCATCGCGTAGAACGGGTCGGGCTGCGCCCCCAGCAGCGTGCTCACCCCGACGGCTTCGGCGCCGGTGGAGTCCGCGACGACGACCGACTCGATCTCCAGCCGCATCAGCAGATAACGGGTGTCACCGTCAGCGGCCCCGGACTGCGTATTCACCTGCAGCAGAGCGGGATTGGGGTCTTGGGCGGCGAGCAGGTCGAGCAACTCGGCGACTTCGGCGGTGGGCACGCCCTGCAGGCGGCCGCTGATCCAGACCAGCGAGCGCACCGGCTCGCGCAGCGGCAACGGCGCGTAGTCGGTCATCTCCAGCACGGCCTGCATCGCGGTAGTTCCGGACGCGACGACCATGCGGGCCAGCACGCCGTCCACCGGCACGGTGATAGCGAACGACCCGTCATCCAGCAGGTGGTGTACGGCGGTGGCGGTGGGTTCGAGGCCCTCCACGGCGAGTATCGCGCCGCCGGCCCGCGCGCATGCGCTGCGGATCCGTTCGGCCGTCGTCGGTGCCGCTGCTGCCATCGGATTGCCTTCCACTAGGTGAGGTAAGCCTAACTTAATTCCGGGCGGCGGCACGCGCAAGGGTTACCGAATCCCTCACCATGGGTGCGGCCATCAACCCGATAGTGTTGAAACGTGCCCCGCATCGCCTACCTCGGCCCGGAAGGAACCTTCACCGAGGCGGCATTGCTCAGGATGGTGGCGCAGGGCATGGTGCCGGACGACGGCGCATCGAACTTCGTGCCCGTCCCCACCGAGAGCACCGCGGCCGCGCTGGCGGCGGTCCGGTCCAACGGCGCCGACTACGCCTGCGTGCCGATCGAGAACTCGATCGAGGGATCCGTACTGCCGACCCTGGACAGCCTGGCCACTGGGACGCGGTTGCAGATCTTCGCCGAGCTGACCCTCGACGTGGCCTTCACGATCGTGGTCCGGCCCGGGACACCCGCCGCTGACGTGCGCACGGTGGCCGCCTTCCCGGTCGCGGCCGCCCAGGTGCGGCACTGGCTGACGGCCCACCTGCCCGAGGCGCAACTGGTGCCCGCCAACTCCAACGCGGCGGCGGCGCATGACGTCGCCAACGGTCGCGCCGACGCCGCCGTGAGCACGGCGCTGGCGGCCGAACGTTACGGCCTCACCGTGCT
>DATLLX010000269.1:0-3761 GCA_035537595.1 Gaiellales bacterium
GCGGAGGGCGGTCGCGACTGCGTCGACGATCGACGCCTCGTCGTCGACGACGAGGATCCGCATGCCCGTCCGGCCGTTCCCCTGGGCGAAGGTCATGTGGCCACCGTGCCAGTCCACCCTGTGAGTCTGCTGTGAACGGCCCCGCGGCGCCTGTGAACATCCTGTGAGCCGCGCGGGGCCGACCCGGGCCGGCCCCGCGACGAGCGTCTCGGACGACTGCGGGGCCCCGACTGGCGAGGCCCCGCAGTGATGTGTCTAGCCGGGCCGGACGGGCTCGGGCTCCACGGCCGGGGCCCGTGCGTCGCCGTCGTGCGGCGGCTCGATCGTGAGGTTCGGCAGCAGCCGGTCGAGCCAGCGCGGCATGTACCACGCCCGGTCGCCCAGCATCTGCATGAGCGCCGGCACCAGCACCATCCGCACCAGCAGCGCATCCACCAGGATGGCCACCCCGAGGCCGACACCGAAGCTCTTGACGGTGCGGTCGTCGGTCAGCACGAAGGCCCAGAACACGGCCCCCATGATCAGCGCGGCGGCGACGATCACGCGCCCCACAGCACCCACGCCGTCGGTGATGGCGGTGCGGGCGTCGCCGGTTGCCACGTACTCCTCGCGGATCCGGCTGGCCAGGAACACCTCGTAGTCCATGGACAGCCCGAACAGGATCGAGAGCACGATCACCGGCAGGTAGGACGCGGTGGGCCCGGTGTTGTCGAGCCCGATCAGGTTGATGCCCCACCCCCACTCGAACACCGCGACCAGCACGCCGAACGCGGCGGCTGCCGACAGCAGCGTGGTCAGCGCGGCCTTGACTGCGATCACCACCGACCGGAACGCCATGGTCAGCAGCAGGAATGTGGTGCCCACCACGAACAGCAGGAACAGCGGGAACCGGTCGATCATCATCGTCGCCAGGTCCTCGTTGGCGGCGGTGGGGCCACCGACATAGGCCTGGGCGCCCGAGCCCTCGAGGGCTGTGGGCACGACCTCGTCACGGAAGCTGCTGACGAGATCCGAGGTCTCGCTGGACTGCGGCGAGGTGGTCGGGTAGACGACGACCTGAGCGGTGTCGCCCGAGTCGTTGACGACCGGCGGCAGCACCGCCGCCACACCCGGCGTCTTCTGGAACGCGGCCGCCAGGCGGTTCGCCGCTCCGGGGTCGTTCTGCTGATCGACGGCCACCAGCAGCGGGCCGTTGACGCCGGCGCCGAAGCCCGCAGCCATCATGTCGTAGGCCTTGCGGGTGGTCATCTCGGGCGGGTTCGTGCCCGCATCGGCCGTGCCCAGCTGGATCGAGGCCGCCGGGATCGCCACGACGCCCAGGATCACGAGTACGGCAGCGGCCGCCAGCTTGGGCCGGCGGGTGACCGCCCGGCCGAAGCGCGCGGCGGCGCCGGCGTGCACCGCATCCGAACCGGCGTCGGCCGGCAGGAACGGGATGCGGCCCGCGTTGACGCGGTGCCCGACCTTGGCCAGCACGGCGGGCAGCAGCGAGATCGCCAGCAGCACCGACACGATCACGGCCAGGGCGGTGCCCAGGCCCATCTTGGTCACGAAAGGGATCCCGATCAGGAACAGCCCCGAGATCGAGATCGCCACGGTCAGACCGGCGAAGATGACGGCCCGGCCCGCGGTTGCCACCGCGGTCACCGAGGCGTCCACCGGCGACAGGCCGTCGGCCAGCCCCTGGCGGAACCGCATCAGGATGAACAACGTGTAGTCGATCGCGACGCCCAGCCCGATCATGGTGGCCAGGATCGGCGTGATCTTGTGGAACGTCGTCAGCGACGCCAACAGGGTCAGCGCCGACATGCCGACGCCGACCGAGATCAGCGCCAGCGTGATCGGCACCGCCATCGCCGCCGCGGCGCCCAGCACCACGAGCAGCACGATCACGGCCGCCGCCAGACCCAGCAGCTCGCTGGTGTGGGAGTCGACCATGGTCGAGGTCATCACGGTGCCGCCGAACTCGACCCGCACATTCGGGTCGTCCACGGCCGCCCGCACGTCGCCCTGGAGGGCGTCGATCTGCGACTGATCGACCTCCGAGGCGGGCGTGTCGAACTGCACCTCGGCGAAGCCGATGTGCCCGTCCTTGCTGATCGCTCCGCCCTTGCCGGCGTAGGGATCGCCGACGGCGGTCACGCCAGGCACGTGCGAGGCGGCCTCTGCGGCGGCGCGCACGTCGGCCTTGGCCTGGCTTCCGGCCAGACCCTTGTCTGACTGGAACACGATCTGCGCGGTGTCACCGGCACGAGCCGGGAACCGCTCCTGCAGCAGGTCGGTGGCCTTCTGGGCCTCCGACCCGGGGATGGTTGCAGTGTTGGAAAGCTCACCGCCGAACATGTTCGAGCAGGCGATCACCGTCACGATGATCACGAGCCAGGCGGCAATCGTCCGCCATGGATGCGTCGCCGCGGCGCGTGCGAGCCCGGCGAGGCTGCCTGTCGGGGCCGGTGGGTGGCCCTGAGAACTCTGCGTGGTCATGACAACTCCTGTGAGACGGAACAAGGGAATGTCAGACCGTGCCGAGCACATGCGGTGGTTGAATCGGTAAGTTCGCCGGTATTGCATCGCTCGGAACCGGCGAGATCGCCTAGACGGTCGACCGGTCAGATTGCCGGGGCGAGCGGGGCGAAACGTTGGCAATCTGTAGTCCCGATGCTTCTCGGACGCGACCAGGAACGTGCACAGATCGGCGAGCTGCTGGAATCGGCGGCGGCTGGGCGCAGCCGGGTGCTGGTTGTCACCGGAGAAGCCGGATGCGGCAAGAGCGCGCTTCTGGAGGACACGCGCCGGCGGGCGTCGCAGATGCACGTGTTGACGGTGCGCGGGGTCGAGGCGGAGTCGGAGCTCCCGTTCGCGGGCCTGCACCAGCTGTTGCGGCCGGCGGTGGGGCTGATCGAGCGGCTTCCGCAGCCGCAGGCCGCCGCGCTGGAGGGTGCGCTGGGGATGTCTCATTCGGATGGGGACAACCGCTTCCTGGTGTCGGCCGCGACGCTCTCGCTGCTGGCCGAGCTGGCGGAGGCGAGGCCGGTCGTGTGCCTCGTCGACGACGCGCAGTGGCTGGACAGCTCCTCCGCGGACGCGCTGCTGTTCGCGGCCCGACGGCTGGAGGCGGAGCCGCTGGCGATGGTGTTCGCCGCCCGCGACACGGCCGGACAGCGGTTCGCCGAATCGGGCCTGCCCGTGCTGCGGCTGGGCGGTCTCGACGCCGAGTCGGCCGGGTCATTGATCGCCCGCGAGGTGGGCAGGCCCCTGGCCCAAGCCGTCTCGGACGTGCTGGTCGAGCAGGCAGCCGGCAACCCGCTGGCACTGATGGAGCTGCCGTCGTCACTGTCCGCCGCCCAGCTGGCAGGCACACAGCCGCTGCCGGAGACGCTGCCGCTCAGCCGTGATGTGGAGCGCCTGTTCCTCGACCGCGTCCGCGAGCTGCCGGAACCGACGCAGCGTCTGCTGCTGCTGATCGCGGCGGAGGATGGCGGCTCACTGTCCACGGTGCTGGCCGCGGCGCGCGGGTGGGAGATTCCACCGGAGGCGCTCGATCCCGCCGAGCAGGCCGATCTGGTGGCCGTCGCCGGCCAGCGGGTCGCCATGAGCCACCCGCTGATCAGGTCGGCGGTCTGTTCGAGCGCGTCGGCGACGTTTGCGTCCGGCCGAACGGCTGCGGTCGCCAGGTGCCAGGCGCGGCGGTCGGCGTCCATCTCGCTGGTCAGCGCAGCGGCCAGAGCGACGTGGGCGGCACGACGATCCATGGACGTCGA
>DATLLX010000270.1:0-33924 GCA_035537595.1 Gaiellales bacterium
CCCAGCCGCGGACCATCGCGCCGGCCATGTTGCCTGCGCCGATCAGCCCGAGGGTGGGATCCGTCTCGCCCATGGTGCGGGGCAGCGTACCGTGCCCGCGCTTGTCCGGGGCGTCAGGACTGGTTGAAGAAGCCGCGTTCCATCAGCATCGCCTTGTCCTCGGCGGTGACAGTGACGCTGGCCGGAGTCAGCAGGAAGACCCGGTCGGCGACACGCTGCATGGAGCCGTCGAGGGCGTAGGTGAGCCCGCTCGAGAAATCGATCAGCCGCTTGGCCAGGTCCGACTCGGCGGTCTGCAGGTTGACGATCACCGGCACCTCGGACTTGAGGCTGTCCGCTACCTTCTGCGCGTCGTTGAACGAGCGCGGCACGACCAGGCCGACCTGCGGCGCCGCGCGCGGCACCTCGGGATGGCCGTTGCCGGCCACGGCACTCGACCGGCGGCTACGGCCGCGGGCGCTGACCACCCGGCTCGGCGGTTCCTCCGAGAAGATGTCGTCGGCCTCCTCGCCGCGCCGCCGCGGGTTCAGCCTGCGGACGTTCGGGCGCTCGCTGTAGCTCCGCTCGAGATCCTCGTGCGCGGCGGAGCCGTCGTCGTCGAAGTACTCGTCGTCCCAGTCCTCCTCGCGGATGCCGAAGTAGACCTGAGTCCGGTGCCAGAAATCCTTGACGCTCATCGCGATGACACTTTACCGCCGGGAGAGGACAGTGGGATCCGCCGTTGGCGCCGGGGCGGCGCGTTCGACGCTCACAGCGGCCGCTCCAGGTAGCGCGCGCCGGGGATCGGGTTGTCGGTGTAGGGCGGGATGTCGACGAAGCCGAGGCTCTCGTACAGCGCGATGGCGGCGCCCATCACAGGCTCGACCGTGTCCAGCCGCATACGCCGGTAGCCCGCCCGCCGGGCATGATCGACCACCGCGCCCGCAAGCGCGCGGCCGGCGCCGGCGGCCTGACGTAGAGCCGCTTCATCTCGCAGATGCCGGGCTCGAGCCCGCGCAGGGCCACGCAGCCCACCGGCTCGCCGTCCAGCCGAGCCACCAGCAGCCTGCCGGCCGGTTCGGCATAGCGGCCGGGCAGGCCCGCCAGCTCGTCGTCGAAGTCCTGGAAGCAGAGGTCGAACCCCAACGAGGCGGCGTACTCCAGAAACAGGGTGCGCACCAGATCGAGGTCGGCAGGCCAGTCCGCCGGTCCGATCTCGAGCCGGTCGAGCACTGGATCAGCGCCCATACAGGACACTCCCCACCCTGACGATGGTGGCGCCCTCGGCCGCCGCCGCCGCGTAGTCCTGGCTGGTGCCCATCGACAGCTCGCGGAACTCGTGCCGCCCGCCCCAGCGCTCGGCCAGCCGGTCGCGCTCGGCGCGCAGCGCGGCGAACCACGGCCGGGCCTCGTCGGGCGTGGCCGCCAGCGGCGGCATCGTCATCAGCCCCCGGAAGCGCACGCGCTCCAGCTCCTCCACCTGCTCGAGGAAGCCGTCGACCTCGGCCAGCGGCACCCCCGCCTTCGAGTCCTCCCCGGCCACGTTGACCTCCAGCAGGCAGTCGGCCGGCGACTCGGCGCGGGCCTGGATCTGGCTGCAGGCCGACAGCGAGCCGACCGAGTGGATCAGCCGCACCCTGCCCACGATGTCGCGCACCTTGCGGCTCTGCAGCTGGCCGATGAAGTCCCACGTGAACAGCGGGCCGTGCAGCGTCTGCTTCTCCAGCAGGGCATCGCTGCGGTTCTCGCCGACCAGGGTCACCCCGCCCGCGGCCAGCGCCGGCAGGTCGGCCGCCTCCACGTACTTGGTGGCGGCTAGGATCTCGACCCCCGGCCCGACGGCCTCACGGACGCGGGCAAGGTTGTCGCGGATCAGCTCAGGATCGAGCACGCTCCGCCACCACCCCCTGCCTGCCCGTGACGCCGTGGTCGCGGCGGTGCGAGAAGTACCGGTCGGGATTGCAGATGGTGCACTCCTCAGCCACGTCGACCTCCTCCACGCCGCGGCTCTCGAGGGCACGGCGCGCACACAGCCACAGGTCGGCCTTGCCGTCGCGGACGACGTCGTCTCCGAAGCGCGCCCGAAGCGGCACGGCCACATCGTCGCCCACCTCGTAGCAGCAGGGGCCGGCACCCGGCCCCACGGCCGCCCGCACCGGGCCGCCGACCGCGTCCACGCCCCGCTCGGCGATGCCTGCCTGAAGGCCCCGCCAGCCGGCGTGCAGGATCGCCAGCCGGGAGCCGTCGGCGGCCGAGATCGCGATCGGCAGACAGTCGGCGGTGAGCAGCACCATCGGCCGCCCCGCCAGCGAGGTGACCAGGCCATCCGACCGGGGGAAGGGCTCGCGGCCGGGCTCGGTGAACCGGCCGGTGGCGGGCTGCTCGCCGACCTCGCGGATCTCGCTGCCGTGCACCTGCCAGGCCATCGTCGTCCGCTCCGGATCGGCGCCCAGCGCGCGGACGGCCCGGCCCCGGTTCTCGGCCACGTGGCCGGGGTCGTCAGCGGTCAGCGCTCCCAGGTTGAGCGAGCGGAACGCTCCCTCGGAGACGCCGCCGCGGCGGCCCGTGAAGGCCACCCGGACGCCTTCGGGGGCGGCGTCCCAGCGCATCACGGGCACGCTGCCGTCCTCCCAGCGAAGGCCGCTCACAGCACCACCGGCACCCCGGCAACCGGCTTCCGGGACGCGTACTCGTAGGCACAGCAGCCGGCCGCCGAGACCTCGGCCTCGAGCTTCCAGCCCCTCCTCGTCCGCCGCATCAGCCGGGCATCGACCGACGCCTTGTCGGCGTGGTAGGCGAACACCTTGCCGCCGTCAGGGTCGCGATAGGAGACGCCGACCATGTCCGCCGGGTGGCAGGTGACCCGGCCCCACAGCTGCTCGCGGACGCCGCGGATGGTGAACTCGTAGAGGTCGGGCTCGATCGCGGCCGGCGATACCAGGCCGCGGGCCGAGCTGCGGGCGTCGAACGTGCGGCCGGCCAGGCGGGCCGCGCCCATGGTCAGGGTCGGTGACGCGGCCCCCAGCCGGCGGTAGCTGCGGCTGACCGCCTCGAGGTAGGCGCCGCGCTCGGGGAACGCGTTGCAGTGCATTCGCGCCGACAGCTCGGCGTGGCGGCTGCCCCAGGCGTGCAGCTGATGACCGGGCCAGGAACTGACCCGCATCTCCCTGGCGCCGACCGACACGGTGCCCTGGGCGATGATGGCCGGCTGCGTGGTGACGATCTCGGTGCGCCGGAGCCGGCTCTCGCCGCCGTAGCCGCCCTCGCCGTCCGCCTGCCACGACAGTTCCCACCAGGCCTCGTCGACCGCGCCGCTGGCTCCCGACTCATCGAGCCGGCAGCGGCCGAGCGTGACCGGGAACCCCCCGGCGCCGGTACTCAGGCTGTCCAGGGCGAACGTCTCCCGCCGGGCGTACAGCTCGCCGGCCGGATCACGGCCGACGAACCACACCTCCGCCAGCGGGTCGCCGCCGCCGCGCACCGGCACGTGGAAGCCGAGCCTGATCCAGGCGGTCGCGCTGGACGCCGGATCGGCGAGGCGCAGGTGCCAGGCCTCGTAGTGGCCGGGCTGGCCCCGCCACCGGCTGGCGTTGGCCGCTGCCAGCGTCAGCTCGGCACCTCCTCCGCAAGCTCCCGGGCAGCCTCCAGCTGCTCGTCCCGGCCGCCCAGCTCGCCGTTCCGGCGCCGCCGCAGCAGCTCGGCCAGGATCGTGCCGATCCGCGGCGACTCCTCCAGCCCCAGCTCCTCGCGCAGCGTGCCGCCGTTGACGTCCAGGCCGAGGTCGCGCAGCCGTTCCAGGTACAGCTCCGCCGCCCGCCCCGCGGGCCCGCCCGAGGCGGCGATGGCGACCGCCACCTCGGCCGGCTGGGCGTCCAGCAGCTCGCCGACCTCGGCCGGCTCCACGTCTCCGGCCAGCCGGTCGGCGAGCCGTGGTGCAACGGCGGTCAGCGCCGCCACCACCCGAGCGTCTCGGCGGCGCACGCGGAGCCGCTCCAGCCATTCCAGCAGCTCGTCGCCGGGCAGCCGGTGGGCCATGGCGGCCAGCCGCAGCCTCCAGCGCGGCGCCGCCGGAAGGTGGGCCGCCGCGGCCGCGTCCAGGGCCTTCACCCGGGCGACCACCTCGTCCCCGGCATCCAGGCCGGGATGGATCGCCGCCGCCAGGCCCAGGGCGGCGAGCCGCCCCACCGACCCGCTGACCTCGTCCTCGGACAGCAGGGCGACCAGCTCGTCGCGGACGCGGGCGCCCGACAGGTCGCCGACCAGCCCCATGTCGACGCAGGCCCTGGCCAGCTCGCGGGTGTGGGCATCCATCGCGAAGCGGTAGCGGTTCTCGTAGCGGATGGCGCGGAAGATTCGCGTCGGATCCTCGATGAACGACAGGTTGTGGAGCACCCGCACGCGGCCGGCCCGCAGGTCGCCGGCTCCGCCGAAGGGGTCGACCAGCTCGCCGAACCCGTCGGCCTGCAGCTTCACGGCCATGGCGTTGATGGTGAAATCGCGGCGCTGCAGGTCCTGGCGGATCGACGAGTGCTCGACGATCGGCAGCGCCGCCGGGTGCTCGTAGTGCTCCGTGCGGGCCGTGGCCACGTCGACCCGCAGGTCGCCTGCGATCACGACCGCCGTGTGGAACTTCTCGTGCGCATGCATCCGGCCACCCAGCTCGGCGGCCAGATCTCGCGCAAAGGCGATCCCGTCGCCCTCGACGGCGAGGTCGATGTCGAAGGTCGGCTCGCCCAGCAGCACGTCGCGCACCGCTCCGCCGACCAGGTAGACGCCGTCCTGGGCCTCCGCGGCGGCGGGCACTGCCTGCCACAGCCCGTCCAGCCCGGGCAGCGCCCGCAGCAACCCGCCCAGGTCGTCGGCGGCGACGGCCTCACCGCGCTCCTCGGGCCGGCTGCGCAGCGCCCGCAGCAGGTCGCCCCGCGTGACAACGCCCCGCACCTCGGCGACGGGCACGCCGTCCTCGCCGGGGCGGTCGGCCACGATCACCCGGTCGACGGTCAGCAGCGCCCGACGCAGCTCGGCCAGCGAGGCGGAGGCCGAAACGGCGGTCACCCCCGCGGTCATCACCCCGCGCAACGGGGCGTGGCCCAGGCCGTGCGCGATCGCGCGGCCCAGATCCTCGCGGCTGACGACACCGGCCAGCCGCTCGCCGGATCGGACGAGCACGCCCGACGTGCGCCGCTTGCGGCACTCGGCCAGCGCCTCGGCGATCGGCATGTCGTCGTCGACCAGCCAGGCCGGCGAGGACATGATGTGCTCGGCCCGGGCACCCGGCACCAGGCCATCGTGGAGCCCGGCCACGGCCTCCCGGCGCACCGCGTCCAGCGGGCTGCCGCGGACGATCGCCGACGCCGCCTGCGCATGGCCCCCACCGCCCAGCCGCGACAGCCCCGCGGCCATGTCCAGGCCGGATGAGCGGCTGCGAGCGACCGCGAACACCCGCCCGTCCATCTCGACCAGCATCAGCAGCGCCTCGCACTCCACCACCTCCGTGACCTTGGTGGCCAGCGTCGAGATGCCGTCCACGTAGCGGGGCCACGCAACCGCGGTCACCAGCACGCCGATCCCGTCCACGTCCACGGTCTCCGCCGCATCGACGAGCGTGGTCAGAAGCGCGCGCTGCTCCTCGGGCACGGGCAGGTGCAGGAACCGCGCGATCAGCTCCTGGGCGGCGCCGTGCCGGGCGCAGAAGGCGAGCGCCTCGACGTCCCGCAGCGTGGTCGACACGTAGGTCAGCGAGCCGGTGTCCTCGTGGATCCCCAGGGCCAGGGCCGTGGCCTCGGCCGGCGTCGGCTGGATGCCGCGCTCGGCCAGGATCCCGACCATTGTCGTCGACAGCGCCCCGTCGTCACTGAGCACGGCGTGCGCTGCGTCCACCCAGTCCGGCGGCCGGTCGCCGTGGTGATCGAACAGCAGTGCCTCGACGCCCTGCCGCTGAGCAACCTCGGCCAGGGCGCCCAGCCGCGACAGATGGCTGGTCTCGACCACGATCACCCGGGCGACGTCGGACAGATCGCACTTGGCGGGATCCGCCAGCTGCAGCTCCGCCTCGTGCAGGGTGACGAACTCGCGCACGTTGCGGTTGAGGCCGCCGTGCACGAGCACCTGGGCTTCCGGATACAGCCGGCGCGCGGCCAGCATCGAGCCCAGGGCGTCGAAATCGGTGGAACCGTGCGTGACGATGATCTCAGTGGGTCGCACGGGCGAAGCTTACGTGGCAACCCGGCCCCGCCCCGCCCCGCCGGAACAACGGGGTCAGACCCCGTTGTTCCAGTCGGCCAGCGCGATCGCCTCCACCTCGACGCAGGCTCCGGCCGGCAGCGCCGACACCTGCACCGTCGAGCGGGCCGGTGGATCGCTCGTGAAGTAGCCGGCGTAGATCTCGTTCATCGCAGCGAACTGGCCCAGGTCTGTGACGAAGACGGTGGTCTTGACCACGCTGTCCATCCCCGAGCCCGCCCCTTCGAGCACCGCCTGCAGGTTGTCGAGCGCCCGCCTGGCCTCGGCCTCGATACCGCCCTCGACCAGCCTGCCGGTCTCCGGGTCGAGCCCCACCTGGCCGGCGCAGAAGACCAGGCCGCCGGCCTTGATGGCCTGGTTGTAGGGCGCGCCCGCGAAGGGCCGGGGGGCGCCGTCGACGGCGATCACGGTCTTGGTCACGTGGCAGCTCCTTGCTCGATGTCGGTGCGCTGGGAGACGAGCTCGGCCCGTGCCTCGGCCGACCGGGCGTGGGCCTCCAGGCCCTCGGCACGGGCGAGCGCCGCCAGCGGGCGGGCCAGCGCGACGGCCGCCCCGGCGGAGATCTCGATCACCTCCTGCGTGCGCAGGAAGACCGACGGCCCGAGCCCGGACGAGAACCGCCCGCGGCCGCCGGTGGGGAGGATGTGGTTGGAGCCGGCGATGTAGTCGCCGTAGGCGGTGCCGCTCATCTCGCCGACGAAGATGGCGCCTGCATGGCGGATCCGCTCCAGCGCCGGCACCGGGTCGGCAATCGACAGCTGCACATGCTCGGGCGCGTAGGCGTTCACGAACGCGATTGCGGTGTCCCACGAGTCGGCCAGGGCCAGCGTCACACCGTCCTCCTCGCCCAGCACGGCGGCGACCCGCTCCAGCACCCGGGCGTCGTCCGAGACCAGCACGGACTGCGCGCCGGCGCCATGCTCGGCCTGGGCGCGCAGATCCCAGGCCAGCACCTCGGCCGACACCGAGGCGTCCGCCAGCACGATCAGCTCGCTGGGGCCGGCCAGCGACTCGATGCCGACCTCGCCGAACAGCCCCCGCTTGGCCTCCTCGACGTAGGCGTTGCCCGGCCCGACCAGCACGTCGACCGGCGGGATCGTCTCGGTGCCGATGGCAAGCGCGGCAACCGCCTGCGCCCCGCCGACGGCGTACACCTCGCGGACGCCGAGCAGCGCACAGGCCGCCAGCACCGTGTGGTCGGGCAGCCCGTCGTCCCCCGGCGGCGAGCAGACGGCGATCGCCGGGACGCCGGCCACCTGCGCCGGCACCACGGCCATCACCAGGCTCGACGGGTAGGCGGCCAGGCCGCCCGGTACGTAGATGCCGACTCGCTCCACCGGCACCGGCCGGGTGCTCACGATCTGGCCCTGGGGCAGCTCCTCGCGCGTGGCCCCGGGCATGGTCGCCCCCGCCGTGCGGCGGAGGTTTTCGACCAGCAGCTCGATCGCCCCCCGCACCTCGGGGTCGGCGGCCTCGAGCGCCCGGTCGAGCGCGGCGTGGGGAACCCGCGAGTCGGGGACGTCGATCCCGTCCAGCCGCTCGGTCAGCCTGCGCACCGCGTCGTCGCCGCCGCTGCGCACCATCTCGACGACATCGGCGACGGTGCCCCGCACCCGCTCGCGGTCCTCGGCGCTCGGCCGCAACGCGGCGACGCATTCGGCCATCGTCGCAGGCGTGATCTCGAGCGGCTCCACGCCGGAAGTGTAAAGGCTGGCTAGCGCAGCCGGCCGAGCGGCGCGGCGCCCTGGGACTGCGCATTCATCAGCATCGCTGCGACCGCGGGCATCCGCGTGACGTCGGCCACGTCCGGCTCGCCCGGCTGCGCTCCGCGTAGGAACGTCACGTGCTCCGCAAGCGGCAGCCGCCCCCATCGCTCGCGGGTGGCGACGGTCAGCTCGTCACGGGGCCGCTCGGCGTCGGGCAGGAACACCGTGCGCATGAACTCGACGAAGCCCGCCGCGATCACCTCGGCGTCCATGCTGAACGCCTCCAGCCGGAACACCGGTCCCTGCGGATCGTCCACCCGGTAGGCGAACTGGTCGCCCCAGCCGGTCTCGCCGAAGCACAGGAACCCGTCCGCCGCGCTGCCCCAGGCGTGCCGCCACAGCCCGGGGGCGTTCCAGCGCCGCAGCTCGATGGCGGCATCGCCGCCCAGCGCGAACAGCCGGTAGTAGCCGGCGTAGGCCTCCATGCCGTTCGACCGGCCCAGCACCCGCACGTGCTCCGCCGGCAGCACGACCTCCATCATCGCCTCGGAGAAGAGGTCTGCCGGGTCGTGCAGCGTCACCGATCCCCGCCCGGCGAGGTCGGAGAGGCTGTCCGCGATCGAGCTCACGCCTCGACGCGCTCGATCCGTGCGCCCAGCGCCCGCAGCCGTTCGTCGATCCGCTCGTAGCCGCGGTCGATCTGGCCGACGTTCCCGATCCGGCTGGTGCCCTCCGCACACAGGCTGGCGATCAAAAGCGCCATCCCGGCCCGGATGTCGGGGCTTTCCATGCGGTGCGCGTACAGCTTCCCGGGACCGGTGATCACCGCCCGGTGGGGATCGCAGAGGATGATCCGCGCCCCCATCGACACCAGCTTGTCGGTGAAGAACAGGCGGTTCTCGAACATCTTCTCGAAGATCAGCACCGTGCCCCTGGCCTGGGTGGCCACGGCGACCGCGATCGACGTCAGGTCGGCCGGGAACATCGGCCACGGGCCGTCCTCGATCTTGGGGATCTGGTCGTGCAGGTCGTCGACGATCTCGAGCGACTGGCCGGCGCGCACCCGCATGGTGTCGCGCTCGCTGTCGCACTCCACCTCGATGCCCAGTCGCGAGAAGGAGTGGCGGATCGCCCGCATGTGCTCGATCGCGGCGTCCTCGATCACGAGATCGCCTCCGGTGACCGCCGCCAGGCCGATGAACGACGCCACCTCGATGTGGTCGGAGCCGATCCGATGCGTGCAGCCTCGCAGCTCCTGCGCCCCGTGCACCGTCAGCACGTTGGAGCCGATGCCCTCGATCCGGGCGCCCATCCGCTCCAGCAGCCGGCACAGATCCTGGACGTGCGGCTCGCAGGCGGCGTTGCCGATGCGGGTGGTGCCGCGGGCCATGGCCGCCGCCATGACGGCGTTCTCGGTGCCGGTGACCGACGCCTCGTCGAGATGGATATCGGCGCCGCGCAGCCCGCCGGGGGCGCGCAGCAAGTACTCGCGACCCACCTCGACGGTGGCGCCCAGCGCCTCGAACGCCATCAGATGGGTGTCGACCCGGCGGCGGCCGATCACATCGCCCCCGGGCGGCGGCACATCCGCGGAGCCGAAGCGGGCCAGCAGCGGGCCGGCCAGCAGGATCGACGCCCGGATCCGCTCGCACAGCTCCGGGTCGAGCCGGGTGCTGGTGACATCGGCCGCCCACACCCGCACCGTGTTGCGGGCCTTCCACTCGATCTCGACCCCGATCCGGGCCATCAGCTCGAGCAGCTCCTCCACGTCCCGGATCCGGGGCACGTTCTCGAGCGTGACCGGGTCGGCGGTCAGCAGCGACGCTGCCAGGATCGGCAGCGCGGCATTCTTGTTGCCGGCGGGGCGAACGGTGCCCGAGAGGGGCGCTCCGCCTTCGATCAGGAAAGCTTCCACCGTGCCTTCTCGGGTCGCGGTCGACATCGACATCTAGGGTACCCCCATTCTCGGCCGCCGCCCCCGGTCCTGCAGCCGTCGTCGGTGGGGTATCGTGGCCCGCCATGAGCGACGATCTCGTCCACGACCGTGACGCCGCCTGGCAGCTGCTCACCGAGTGGACGCACAGCGAGCCGCTGATCCGACATGCCCTGGCCGTCGAGGCGGCCGTCCGCGCCTACGCCCGCGAGGGCGGCGAGGACGAGGAGGCGTGGGGAAATGTCGCCCTGCTGCACGACTTCGACTACGAGCGCCACCCGACGCTCGACCAGCATCCCCAGGACGGCGCGCCCGTGCTGCGCGAGCGCGGCTATCCGGAGTGGTTCGTCCGGGCGGTGCTCTCGCACGGCGACCACACCGGCGTCACCCGCGAGACGCAGCTCGAGAAGACGCTCTACGCCTGCGACGAGCTGTCGGGCTTCGTTCACGCCTGCGGCCTGGTGCGGCCGGACGGGATCGCCACGCTGGAGCCCAAGTCGGTGCGCAAGAAGCTGAAGCAGCCCAGCTTCGCCAAGGGCGTCAACCGCGACGACGTCACCCGCGGGGCCGAAGAGCTGGGCGTCGACCTGAACGAGCACATCGCCTTCGTGATCGGGGCCCTGCGCCCCGTCGCACCGCAGCTGGGTCTACGCAGCTAGCCCGGCGGCCAGCCGCTCGATGTCCCCGGCACTGGTGAATGCGCCCACCGACACCCGCATCCATGGCGTGCCGGGGATGAAGCGCACGAGCACGCCGGCCTCGGCCAGCCTGGCGGTCAGGGCCTCGGTGTCGCCGGCGCCCTCCAGGGTGAAGGCCAGCAGGCCGTTTGGCTGCCCGTAGGCCGGGGCGACGTGCACGCCGGGCGCCGCCGCCAGCCGCTCGCGGGCGGCGGCCGCGTTCTCGGCCGTCCGGGCCACCCAGCCGGCACGGCCGCCGTCCAGGCCCTCGACCCACTCGATGGCGGCGGTGAAGCCGACCACCGTCACCGGGTCGATGCTGCCCGGGTCGAACCGCGGCGCGCCTTCCTTGAACCGCCCCACCTCGCCCTTCTCCAGCCCCAGATAGTTCGAGAGCACCGGCCACATCTGCTCGGTGCGGGCGGGGCTCACCCACAGCGCGCCGCTGCCCTGCGGCCCCAGCAGCCATTTCTGGCCCGAGAGCGTGTAGTAGTCGGCTCCGCTGGCGTGGGCGTCGACGGCGATGTTCCCGGCCGACTGGGCGCCGTCGGCGAGCAGCTGCGCGCCCACGGCATGCGCCCGCTCGGCGATCGCCGGCAGGTCGAGCGTGCGCCCGGTCGTCCACAGCACATGCGAGACGGCCACCATCCTCGTCCGCTCGGAGATCGCCGCCGGCAGATCGTCGGCCGGCACCTCGCGGACGTCGGCGCCGTGGCGGCGGCGGACCACGTCCAGCGGGCCGCGCACCCCCTGGTGCTCCTCAGTGGTGGTCAGGATCTCGTCGCCCGGCTGCCAGTCGAGGCCCGACATCACCAGCCCGACTCCCTCCGACGTCGACCGGGTGAGGGCGATCTCCTGCGCCGGCGCGCCGACCACCCTGCCGGCGGCGGCCCGCGCCGCCTCCCGCTGGGCGATCAGGCGCTCGAAGGAGGCCCGGCCGATGCGCGGCTGCTCCAGGCTCAGCCGCAGCTCCTCGCGCATGGCGTCGGCCGCCGCCCGCGGCAGCGGCCCGTTGGTGCCGGTGTTCAGGTAGGCGACCCCGCTCAGGGCCGGCAGCTGGTCGCGGATCACCAGGAGATCACCGCGTCGACCGGGTCGTGGTCGGACAGCCGGATCGGCAGCGCCCCCTCCCGGCGGATCTCGCGACGCGTCGAGTCCCAGGGCGTGGACTGGCCGTCCATCCGGAAGCCGCGGACGAAGATGTGGTCGATGCGGGCATCGAGGGCGGACGAGTCCTCGATCCAGCCCCGCTGCACGAGCCCGCGCACGCCCGGCGAGTTGGCCGGCGCATTCACGTCGCCGCCCAGGATCATGGGAGCGCCGCGGGCGAAGCGTTCGAGCAGGTAGCCCGTGCGCTCAACCTGCTCGCGGTTGTCGCCGGGGTCGAGATGGACGTTCGCAAGCACGAACTCGCGGCCGGCCGCCCGGTGGCGGAGCCGCACCAGCTGCGCGATCCGCGGCTCGCCGCGGAACCGGCGGTGCTCGTTCACCTGCGCGCGGCGGGCGGACACCAGCAGCAGGCCGGCACCGTAGAGCACGGCGTTCGCCTGGCCCTCGAACTGGGTACGGACGAGATCGGGGAGCGCCCGGCCCACGGCGGCGCCGACCGCCAGCGGCAGCGGCACGTGGACGAACGGCACATGCGCCCCGTAGGCCGGGGCCAGGGTGACGCCCATCCCGGTCAGCTGATGGAGCAGCGGCCCGGCCCACACCGGAACCTCCTGCAGCAGCACCAGGTCGGGCGCGTCCTGCACCATCAGCCGGGCCATCTCGTCGAGATGCTTGCGGCGCTCGTGCCGATAGCCCTCGCGCATCGGCGGCACGTCCATGCCGTGCGCGATGTTCCAGGTGCGGACGCGAAGGCTGACGGGCTCGGACACGGGCGGGGATGGTACTACCATGCGCCGCGTGCGACTGCCCTGGAGCCCCCGCTACGCCGACGTGATCAGGCGTCAGCTGGCGTTGTTCTCGGAGGAGCATTCGGCGCTCCTGGCCCGAATCGGCGCCGCCCACCGCGCCTACGACCGTGCCGGCGCCGGCGAGGCGGAGGAACGGTTCGGGGAGTACATGGACCTGGTGGAGGAGGCCGAGGACGCGCTGCTCGAGCTGCGCGACCGGTACGCGGCGACGATGGCCGACGACCAGCGGCCGGCCTACCGGCGCGACTTCTGGCGGCAGGCCGAACGGCTGCTGCCCAGCCTGGGCGCCCGGCGCGACTACGGGCGCCGTATGGAGGCCGGCGAGGACACCTAGGTGTCGCGCCACCCGGCCGCGATTCGACTCCGGCGGCCCCGGGCATCCCGCCCTCAGTCGAACCACGGAGGTGTGAGATGGCATCCCAGAAGCAGGTTGCCGCGGCCAGGCAGAACATCAAGAAGGCAGCGTCGGCGGCGAAGAGCAAGCGCACGCTGGCGAACCTGCCCGCGGAGACGCGGCGCGACCTCGGCAAGAACGCCGCCGCCGCGCGCAAGCGGGGCGGCCGGCCCGGGCATTCCTACGACGACCGTACCCGCGAGCAGCTGATGGAGGTCGCGCAGAAGCGCGGCATCGCCGGCCGCTCGAAGATGGGCAAGGCCGAGCTGATCGACGCCCTTCGCCGGCGATAACGGCACGGGAGAGCACCGTCCGCGCCGGCGGCTACGGTGGCTCTCCCATGGCCCGCCGCCCGAAGGTCCCGCGCTGTCACGTCTGCCACCGGCGGGCGCTGCGCTACCTCGAGCGGCGGGAGCGGTATCTGTGCGATTCCTGCGGCAAGGTGTTCGACCAGGTGGTCGTCGAGCGGCACAACCCGGGCATGGCCGTGCAGCAGATGACGCTGCCCAGCGGCTGACGAGATCCTTGCCATACGAACGTATGTTCGGTAGGGTTGGGAGTCCCGATGCCCCGCACCTCGCGCATCATCGTCTGCGTCCATGTCCCCCGCTTCGCGCTTCGCTGCGCCGTCCGCGGGCCGCTGCCGGATACGCCTCTCGCGCTCGGCCCTGAGGCGGGCGGCCCGCCGCTGCTGGGCGAGACCAACGCGGCCGCCGCGGCCTTCGGGGTGCGCCCGGGGATGCGGGTCGGCGAGGCGATCGCCCGCTGCCCGGGCCTCGAGCTGGTGACCGCCGACCCGGGCACCGTCGTCGAAGCCGCCGAGTCCCTGCTGCGCCGGCTGGAGGGGATCGGCGCAGCGGTCGAGCCGCACGGCAGCGGCAGGGCGCTCTTCGCCGCCGACGGGCTGGTGCGGCTGCACGGGGGGCTGCGGCGGCTGCTCGACGCCGCGGCCGCCTTGCTCCCGTCGGGGGGCCGGGTGGGCGCCGGCCCGGGCCGCTTCACCGCCGAGGTGGCGGCGGGACGAGCCCGGCCGGGCCGGCCGCTGGCGGTCGATGCGGATGGGGCGGCGGCGTTCCTCGCCCGGCTCGAGGTCGGGCGGCTGGGGCTGGACGGGGACGTCGCGGACGAGCTGGCCGCACTCGGCATCCGCACGGCCGGCGAGCTGGCCGCGCTGCCACTGCCGGCGGTGGCCGACCGCTTCGGGCCGGCCGGGATCGGCGCGTGGAGGCTGGCCCGGGGCGAGGACGAGGCATTCGTCGCGCCCCGCACACCGCCCGAGCCGCTCCGCGAGACGATCGCTTTTCCCGAGTCGGTGGGCGACGAGCTCACCCTGCGCCAGGCGCTGGCTGTGCTGCTCGACCGGCTGCTGGGAGGTCCCGGCCGCCGCGGTCGCCCGGTGCGCTCGGTGACGATCGGCGCCAGGCTGGCGGGGGGCGGGTCGTGGCATCGCCCGGTGGCGCTGCGGGAGGCGACCGCCGAGCCGCAGCGGCTGCGGGACGCGCTGATCCCCCGGCTGGCCGAGCTGCCGGCGGCGGTCGAGCGGCTGACGCTCGAGCTGACAGGGCTGGGCGATGCGAACGGCCGCCAGGAGGAGCTGCTGCGCCCGGCGGCGGAGGTGCGCCGCGAGCGTGCTGCCGAGGCCGCCCGCCAGCTCCGCGCCGGGCTGGGCGACGGCCATCTGCTGAAGGTGATCGAGGTGGCGCCCTGGTCGCGGATCCCGGAAGGCCGCAGCCTGCTGGTTCCCTATGAGGGTTGAAGCCGAGACCGTTTGCCTCCGCCGCGGCCCGGGCACGGTCCACCGACAACCATCGATCTCTGGAGGCACCATGGCTGGCAAGCTGAACGGCAAGAAGATCGCGATCCTGGCGACGGACGGCGTCGAGCAGGTCGAGCTGGTCGAGCCCCGCAAGGCGCTCGAGCAGGAGGGCGCGGAGATCCGGCTGGTCTCCCTCAAGCCCGGCAAGATCCAGGGCATGAACCACATCGACAAGGCCGACACCTTCCCGGTCGACGACACGGTCTCAAGCGTGCAGGCCGAGTCGTTCGACGCTCTGATGGTGCCCGGCGGCGCCGTCAATCCCGATTCGCTGCGGATGGACGACGGCGCGGTGCAGTTCGTGCGCCAGTTCTTCGAGAGCGGCAAGCCGATCGCCGCGATCTGCCACGCACCCTGGATGCTGGTCGAGGCCGACGTCGTGCGCGACCTCACCATCACCTCCTGGCCCAGCCTGCAGACCGACGTCCGCAACGCCGGCGGCACCTGGACCGACGAGCAGGTGGTCACCGACCAGGGCGTCGTCACCAGCCGCAAGCCCGACGACATCCCGGCCTTCAACAAGAAGATGATCGAGGAGTTCCAGGAAGGCCGCCACGAGGGCCGCACCATGAGCCTGGCCGGCCAGTCCACCGCCGGCTGAGCGAGCGCACTCCCAGCCCGGTCCCGGCACGCGCCGGGCCGGGCTGCGGTCGCGGCCACTTGGCCGAGCGACCCTTGGCCACTTGGCCGAACCATCGCTGGCCACTTGGCCGAGCGACCGCCGGTCATTTGGGCGAGCCACCGCTGGCAACTTGGCTGAACGACCGCCGGTCATTTGGCCGAGCCACCGCTGGCCACCTGGCCGAACCACCCTTGGCCACTTCGCTGAACGACCGCCGGCCACTTGGCTGAATGACCGCCGGCCACTTGGCGAACCATCGCTGGCCACTTGGCCAAACCACCCTTGGCCACTTGGCCGAACCCACGCTGGCCACTTGGCCGAACGACCGCCGGTCATTTGGCGCGCCCCGCCCCCACCCGAGTGGCAAGGCTGAAGTCGTTGCAGTATCGTCTCATTCATGGGGCGAACACATGTTCGACGGGTGGGGTTGCCGCGGGAGGTGGCAGTCGATGCGGGAGCGGACGGGATCCCGGTGGCGGTGGGTCAGCGGAGGGTGCTGCACCTGCGTGACGAGTGGCGGGTGGAGGAGGGCTGGTGGACTCGCGAGCCGGTGCGGCGGCTCTACTACGACCTGGTGCTGGATGACGGGCGTAATGCGGTCGTCTATTGCGACCGGCGGCGTGGCCGGTGGTACGCGCAGCGAGGATGAGCATGCCGGCGCCCACCGAGCTTCACGCCCACTCCTGCTACTCGTTCCTGGACGGCGCCTCCCAGCCGGACGAGCTGGCCCTCCGCGCGGCTGAGCTGGGCTACGAGTCGTTCGCGCTGACCGATCACGACGGGCTCTCGGGGTCGCTCGAGTTCGCCCGCGCGGCCCGCGATGCCGGAGTTCGCCCGATCACCGGATGCGAGCTGACGCTCGACGACGGCGCCCACCTGACCCTGCTGGTCGAGTCGCAGGCCGGCTACCGCAACCTCTGCCGGCTGCTCAGCCTGGCCCACGAGGACGACCGCCGGGCGCCGCGGGCCACACTGGAGCAGGTCGCCCGCCACGCCGACGGCCTGCACTGCCTGTCGGGCTGCGCCCGCGACGGGATGGTGGCGCGGCTGGTGGCGGCGAACCGGCTGGGCGAGGCGGAGCAGGCGGCCCGCACGCTGCGCGGCATCTTCGGCCGCGAGCGGTTCTCGATCGAGCTGCAGCGTCCCTACTGGCGGGGCGATGCCCGCCGCAACCGGCTGCTGTCGGAGCTGGCGGAGCGGCTGCGCGTCCGCGCCGTCGCCACCGGCGACCCCCACGCCCACAACGCCCGCCGGGCGTTCCTCCAGGACGCGCTGGTCGCCATCCGCCTCAACACCACTCTCGATGCCTGCGAGCGTGACCGCCGCGGAAACCACGAGGCGGTGCTGCGCTCGCCCGCCGAGATGGCCGGCCGGTTCCCGGAGCAGGCGGTGCGGGCGGCGGCAGCGGTGGCCGAGCGCTGCCGCTTCGACCTGACACAGGATCTCGGCTACAGCTACCCCGACTTCGTCTCCGAGACGGGGGAGTCGGCGCTGCAGGCGCTGCACCGCGTCTGCGGCGACGAGCTCGAGCGGCGCTACGCCGGCCTCCACCACCTGCACGAGGCCCGGCGGCGGCTGGAGGAGGAGCTGCGCCTGATCGAGCACCACGGACTGGCCGGGTTCTTTCTGCTCCACCGCGACATCCTCGAACTGGCCCGCGAGGTGGCGGTCGACGTGCGCGGCCAGAGTGCGGCACGCCGCCTGCTGCCGCCCGGCCGTGGCCGGGGGTCGAGCGTCGGCTCCATCGTCTGCTACCTGATCGGCCTCTCCCACGTCGATCCGATCGAGGCCCGGCTGTTCCTGGGCCGGTTCCTGGCACCGGAGCTGGCCAGCGTGCCCGACATCGACCTCGACTTCCCCCGTGACGTCCGCGAGGGGCTGATCCTCGAGATCCAGCGCCGCTACGGCGACGACCACGCGGCCCTGGTCGCCGCCTTCCCCACCTACCGCGTGCGCGGCGCCATCCGCGACCTGGGCAAGGCGCTGGCGCTGCCGCAGGGCGAGATCGAGCGGATGGCCCGGCTGACCGACATGTGGGACAGGGGCGCCGAGTCGGCCCGCATGCCCGAGGGCCTCGACTCCCCCCGCTGGCGCGCATTCCGCTTCCTGATGGACGAGATCATGGGCCTGCCCCGCCACATCAGCCAGCACTCCGGGGGGATGGTGATCTCCTCCACCCCGCTGGTCGAGCTCGTCCCGGTGCTGCCCGCTGCAATGGAGGGCAGGCGCATCTGCCAGTGGGACAAGGATTCGTGTGCCGACGCCGGCTTCCTCAAGATCGACCTGCTGGGACTGGGGATGCTGTCCGCCGTCGAGGAGTGCGTCGATTTGATCGCCCGCACCGCGGTCGAGCCCGTCGACCTGTCGCGGATCGGGTTCGACGACCCCGAGGTGTTCGCCGAGATCCAGGACGCCGACACCGTCGGGGTGTTCCAGATCGAGAGCCGCGCCCAGATGCAGTCGCTCGTGCGGACGAGGCCGGAGAGCCTCGAAGACCTCACCGTCCAGGTGGCGCTGGTGCGGCCCGGACCGATCGTCGGCGACGCCGTCAACCCCTACATCGCGCGCCGCCAGGCGATCCGCCGCAACCCCGCGTTCGAGGTGCCCTACGACCATCCGCTGCTCGAGGAGCCGCTGCGCGACACGCTGGGAGTGATCGTGTTCCAGGATCAGGTGCTCGAGGTGGCGATTGCGATGGCCGGCTTCAGCACCGGGGACGCCGAGTCGCTGCGCCGGGCGATGAGCAGGCGGCGCAGCCGCGACGCGCTGGAGGCGCAGTGGCAGCGGTTCCGCGCCGGCGCCGTCGGAAACGGCGTGGCCGAGGAGGTGGCCAGGCTGGTGTTCGACAGGGTGGTCGGGTTCTCGGCGTTCGGGTTTCCCAAGTCGCATGCCGCCGCGTTCGCCATCCTTGCCTACCAGTCGGCGTGGCTTCACCGCCACCACCCGGCCGAGTTCCTGTGCGCGCTCCTGAACGCCCAGCCGATGGGCTTCTACCCGCCGGCGACGCTGCTGCGCGACGGCGAGCGGCGCGGCGTGACGATGCTCGGGCCGGACGTCAACACCAGCCTGGCAGGCTGCACCGTCGAGCAGGGGCCGTCCGTGCGGATCGGCCTCGGCTGCGTGAAGGGCGTCGGCAAGGGAGCCGAGGATCTGGTGGCCGAGCGGCAGGCGCACGGGGCGTTCGCCGATGCCGGCGACCTGGTGCGCCGCTCGCCCGTCGGCCGCGACCAGCTGGCGCAGCTGGTGCGGGCCGGCGCCCTCGACTGCTTCGGCGTCGACCGGCGGAGGCTGCTGTGGGAGATCCGCCTGCACCGCGCGCCGGAGCAGGGCCAGCTGGCGCTGGCGCTGGACGCGTCGCCCACGCCCCGGCTGCCGGCCATGAGCTCGTGGGAGCGGATGGTGGCCGATCACGAGACGATGAACCTGACCACCGGCCCCCACCCGATGGCGCTGCTGCGGCCGTCGCTGGCGCCCTCGCTGCGCACGACCGCCGACCTCCACACCGATCCCACCGGGTCGACCGTCACCTTCGCCGGGATCATGGTCGCCCGCCAGCGGCCGTCGACCGCCAAGGGCATCGTGTTCCTGCTGCTGGAGGACGAGCACGGGATGGTCAACGTGATCGTATGGCCGCAGGTGTACGAGCGCGACCGGATCGTGGTCCGCGCCGAGCCGCTGGTCGAGGTGACCGGCAGGCTGGAGCGGCGCGACGGGACGCTGAACGTGATCGCCGAGCGGGTGGCGCCGCTGGCGCGGCCCGGCCGCCCCGTCATCGGCCCTCGCGAGCAGCCGGCGGACGGCGAACTGCAGGACCTGCGCGCCGCCGCGCCTCACGCAAACAGCTTCGGCCGCGGGCGGCGTTAGTCAGCTGGAACAACGGGGTCTGACCCCGTTGTTCCGCGTTGCCGCCCGGTCAGACCAGCATGCCGTAGACCGTGGCCAGCACGAAGACGACCAGCGCCCACGCAATCACCACCAGCCCGACTGCCAGCACGGGCCGCTCCTCGGCCCGCTCGAGAACGGACACGCGGCCGTACTCGTCTTCAGTTGTGCCCCCAGACCAGCGCATCAAAGACCCCTCTTTCGACGCTTGGGTTGAGGGTGCCACCGACGCCGTGTCGACGCGACACCCTTCCGAGTGATATCGGCCGCCGCCCTTTTCGGCTGAAGTGCTTCCTTGTGGCTCCATGCCAGGCCTCCTCGAGGGCTGGGTTCGCGACCGGTCGCCGTCCCCCTGCCGGCGGACACCCGAAATCTGTCAGGCGGTGATCATCGCCACGTCGTCATGGACGTCGACGACGGTGGGCACGGTCTCGAGCACGCCCTCGCGGGCGCAGTAGCGAACGTCGTCGTACAGGCTGGCGTTGCGCAGGTTGCGGGCGCTCTTCGACGCGGCCAGCCCGTCGCCGGCCGACGGGAAGGTGCCGGCCAGCGCCTCGGCGGCACGGGCGGCGTCCGACAGCTCGTGCTCGGGCAGCCACACCCCCAGCTCGGCGACGAACCGGCCGGCCGTATACGCGTCGTCCATCGTGAACTCGCCGCGCACGCCGGCGCACTGGACGAGCACATCGCCCTGCGCCTCGCGCGCCTTCCGGGCGACGTGGGCGCCGCAGGAGATCAGGTTCAGCAGGCTGCCGATCACCACCGTATCGGCATGGGCGGCGGCGGCGACGATCGCCCGGGTGCCGTTGGTCGTGGTCAGGACGAGCGTCTCGCCCAGCGGCGGGCCGGCGAACTCCGACGGCGAGTTGCCCAGGTCGAAACCCTCCGGCTTCACGCACTGCCGTTCACCCGCCAGCACCGCGCCGCCGTTGAACCTGGCCGCCAGCGCGCGCGCCTGCTCGAGCTCGCCGCATGCCAGCACCCGCTGGTAGCCGCTGTCGATGGCCTGGGTGATGGTGGTGGTCGCCCGCAGCACGTCGATCACCACGGCCACCGCCGCGTCGGGCGTGCGGCCGGGAGCGAAGGCGACATCGATCCGCATCGCTAGCCCTCGCCGTCCGTCTCGGTTCCCGCAAGCACGGCCTGGGCGGCTGCCAGCCGGGCGATCGGCACCCGAAACGGCGAGCACGACACGTAGTCGAGGCCGGTCGCCTCGCAGAACGCGATCGATGCCGGATCGCCGCCGTGCTCGCCGCAGATGCCGAGCTTGATCGACGGTTTGGCGCCCCGGGCCAGCCCGGAGGCCAGCTCGATCATCTTCCCCACCCCGGGCAGGTCGAGCGTCTCGAAGGGGTTCCTGTCCAGCACACCGTCCTCCAGGTAGGTGGGCAGGAAGCCGCCTTCGGCGTCGTCGCGCGAGAATGCCAGCGTCATCTGCGTCAGATCGTTGGTGCCGAACGAGCAGAAGTCGGCCACCTCCGCGATCTCGTCAGCGGTGAGGGCGGCCCGCGGCACCTCGATCATTGTTCCCACCAGGATGCCCAGGTGCTGCCCGCCCTCCTGCTCGATCACGGTCTCGGTCAGCGACCGCAGCCGGCGCAGCTCCTCGGCGAAGCCGACCAGCGGGTGCATGATCTCGACGCCTCGAGCATCCACCGCCCGGGCCGCGCGGACGATCGCCCGCACCTGCATCTCGTAGATCTCCGGATGCTGGATGCCCAGCCGGCAGCCCCGGGTTCCCAGCATCGGATTGGCCTCGTGCAGCGCCTTGACGCGGGCGGCGATCCGCTCTTGGTCGGCGATCTCCTCCTTCGGCCTGCCCTCCGCCCGCATCGACTCGATCTCGAGCAGCAGGTCGGTGAGGTCGGGCAGGAACTCGTGCAGCGGCGGATCGAGCAGCCGGATCGTCACCGGCAGCCCCTCCATCGCGCGCAGGATGCCCTCGAAGTCCTCCTGCTGCATCGGCAGCAGCCGGTCGAGGGCGACCCGCCGGCGATCCTCGTCTGTGGCCATGATCATGTCCTGCACGGCCGGCAGGCGCTCCTCGCCGAAGAACATGTGCTCGGTGCGGCAGAGCCCGATGCCCTCTGCGCCCAGCTCCCGCGCCTTGCGGGCGTCGGCCGGCGTGTCGGCGTTGGCCCGCACCTTCAGCCGCCGCACCTCGTCGGCCCAGCCGGTGATGGTCTCGAAGTCCTCGTTGACCTGCGGCGGGACGAGCGGCACCTCGCCCAGGATGACCAGGCCGCGGCCGCCGTCGATGGTGATCGTCTCGCCTTCCTCGATCACATGCTCGCCGGCCCGGAAGCGGCGGCCCTCGGGATCGATGACGAGCGACTCGGCACCGGCCACGCAGGGCTTGCCGAGGCCGCGGGCGACCACCGCCGCATGCGAGGTCATGCCGCCCCTGGCGGTCAGCACGCCCCGCGCCTGGATCACACCGTGGATGTCGTCGGGCGTGGTCTCCCAGCGCACCAGGATCACGTCCTCGCCGGCCCTGCCCCGCTCCTCGGCGGTGTCCGCGTCGAACACCGCGGCACCCACCGCGGCGCCCGGCGAGGCGTTCAGGCCCTCGGCGATCACCGTCGTCTCGGCCTCGGGGTCGATCGACGGGTGCAGCAGCTGGTCGAGCTGGCCGGCGTCGATCCGACGCAGCGCCTCCATGCGGTCGATCACGCCCTCCTCCACCAGGTCGCGGGCGATCTTGACCGCGGCCGCGGCGGTGCGCTTGCCGGTTCGCGTCTGCAGCACGTAGAGCGAGCCCCGCTCGATCGTGAACTCGATGTCCTGCATCTCCCGGTAGTGCTGCTCGAGCCGGTCCATCTGGCCGGTCAGTGCGGCGAATGCCTCCGGCAGGTCGCGCTCCAGCTCGGCCAGCGGCTCGGGCGTGCGGATGCCGGCCACCACATCCTCGCCCTGGGCGTTTCGCAGGAACTCTCCGTACAGCTCTTTCGCGCCGTTCGACGGGTTGCGGGTGAAGGCGACGCCGGTGGCGCAGTCGTCGCCCATGTTGCCGAACACCATCTGCACGACGTTGACCGCCGTGCCCAGCTCGTCGGGGATGCCGTACTCGCGGCGGTAGGTGCGGGCGCGGTTGGTGTTCCACGACTCGAACACGGCGTCGATCGAGCGGGACAGCTGCTCGCCGGGATCCTGCGGGAACTCCTCCCCGGTCTCCTCGCGGTAGATCTCGCGGAAGCGTTCGACCAGCGAGCGGAGGTCGTCGGCCGACAGGTCGACATCCTGCTCGGCGCCGCGCGACAGCTTCATCCGCGACAGGGCATCCTCGAACAGGTGGCCGTCGACGCCTGCCACCACGTTGCCGAACATCTGCACGAACCGGCGGTAGGAGTCGAGCGCGAACCGCTCCCCGCCGCCGGCCTCCGCCAGCCCCTGCACCGACTCGTCGTTCAGGCCCAGGTTGAGGATCGTGTCCATCATCCCCGGCATCGAGAACACCGCGCCCGACCGCACCGACACCAGCAGCGGGTCGTTGCGGTCGCCCAGCCGCTTGCCGGTGCGCTGCTCGAGGCCGGCCAGGTGGCGTGCGATCTCGCCGTCAAGCCCCTCGGGCCGCCGGCCGCCGTTGGCGAGGTAGGCGACGCAGGCCGCGGTCGAGATCGTGAAGCCGTCCGGTACCGGGAGGCCGATCCTGGTCATCTCGGCCAGGTTCGCGCCCTTCCCACCCAGCAGCGAGCGCATCTCCGCCGATCCTTCCGAGAAGTCGTAGACGAAGGGGTCGCTCATCCGAGCGGCTACCGGGCTCCCTCGAGGGCGGCCCGGCGGCGTTCCTCCACGAGCTCGGCACAGCGGGCCGCGCACTCCTCGATGGCCAGCCGGCTGACGTCGATCACGGGGCAGCCCAGCCGGCGGTGGAGCTTCTCGGTCTGATCGAGCTCCTCGTAGATCTCCGACAGGTCGGCGTACCGCGCTCCCGACCCCGCCGCGATCGCCCGCACCCGGCGGCGGCGGATCTCGGCCAGCCGCTCGGCCTCGATGGTCAGGCCGACCACCTTCCACGGCTCGACCTGAAACAGCGCCGGCGGCGGATCGACGCCCTTCACGATCGGGATGTTGGCCGCCATGTAGCCCATGTACCCCAGATGCATCGAGGTCGGCGTCTTCGACGTGCGGGACACGCCGACCAGGATGATGTCGGCGTTGCGCAGGTCGTCGGTGCTGCGGCCGTCGTCGTGCTTGACCGCGAACTCGATCGCCGCGATGCGGCGGAAGTACTGGGCGTCGAGCGCCCCGTGGCGTCCCGGCTCGTGCATCGCCACCATGCCCGACGCCGTCGAGATCGCGTTCAGCGCCGGCCCCAGCACGTCGAGGATGGCGATCCGGTGCTGCCGCGCGAGATCCATGATCGCCTCCCGCAGCCCGGGGTCGACCAGCGTGTAGAACACCGCCGCCCGCCGGCCCACCGCTGCCTCCAGCGCCCGCGCCAGCCCCTCGCGGCTGGTCACCCGGGCGTGCCGGATCAGCTCCGTCTGGAAGTCGTCGAACTGGCTCTGGGCAGCCCTCGCCACGCGCGCCGCCGTGTCGCCGGTGGAGTCGCTGACGATGTGGATCTCGAGGACGTCGGTCACGCCGGGAGAGTGTACTGGCTCCCGCCCCGCACGAGACGCCTGCAGAGTCGCCCCGCAGCCGGATCGTCACGGCACCTGTCACGGGGCCGGTGACACGTGGGTGGTTCGCCGGTACACCAGGAACCCGGGCGGGTGCAGGGAGAACGCCGGTCAGTCAAATGACATTCGCTCGCACCGCCAAGTGGCCGAGCCGGCAGCGGCCGATCGGCCGCGACGCTCGGCCGCCTCCCGCTCGACCGATGGGAACGTCCGCCAGCCGCCGGCCCCGCCGCTATCCCGGAAGCTGGTCGAGGTCGCCGACCGAGCGCAGCGCCGAGGCGACGTTGTGCACCATCTTGAGGCGGTTGCCGCGGACGGCGGGGTCGGGGTCCATCACCAGCACGTCGTCGAAGAAGCGGTTGACGGCGGGGACGAGGTCGGCGGCGACCGAGAGGGCGCAGCCGAAGTCGCGGCGGGCGACGCAGTCGGCGAGCTGCTCGTCGGTGGCCTGGAGCGAGGCGTACAGCTCGCGCTCGGCGGGGTCGCGGAGCAGCCCGGAGTCGAACGTCGGCGCCATCTCGCTCTCGCCCTTCGCGGCGATCCGCACGCAGCGCCCGTAGGCATCGCGGAGCGCGGCCAGCCGCTCGCTGCCGCGCTCGTCGCGGAGGGCGCGGGCCAGCTCGGCCAGCGGCAGGGGAGCGCCGTGGCCGGCTCCGCGGGCGGCGCGGATCTCCTCCACCGACACGCCCTCGCCGGTCAGCACCGGCTCGACCCGGTCGAGCACGAAGCCGACGGCGTCGGGGACGACCTCCAGGGGGCGGCGCTTGAGGTCGCGGCCGTCGGCCACCAACATCTGCACGGCCAGGCCAATCAGCTCGGCGAGGCCGAGCTCGAGCTGCCGCTCGAGCGTGATCGCGACCACCCCGGCGGCCGCCCGGCGAAGCCCGTAGGGGTCGCGGCTGCCGGTGGGCTGCGCGCCCAGCGCGAAGGCCACGGCAATCGTGTCGACCTTGTCGGCCACCGCCAGCAGGGCGCCGGCCTCGCTGGCCGGGAGGCTGCCGCCGGCTTCCACCGGCTGGTGATGCTCCTCGATGGCGTCGGCGACGGCATCGTCCTCGCCGGCGTGGCGGGCGTACACCGATCCCGCGTACCCCTGCAGATCGGCGAACTCCGACACCAGGCCCGACACCAGGTCGGCCTTGGACAGCTGGACGGCGCGCAGCACCGCCGCCCTGGTCGCAGCGTCCGCCTCCTGCCGTTCGGCCAGCTGGGCCGCCAGCGCCGCCACCCGCTGCACCTTGTCCGCCAGCGACCCGCTGCCCTCGAGGAAGCTGACCCGGTCGAGCTCGGCGCTCATCGCCTCGATGCCCAGATCGAGGTCGCGGCCGTAGGCGAAGGCGGCGTCCTCGAGCCGGCCCATCAGCACGTCCTGATTGCCGGCGACGACGACCCCGGGATCGGTGGAGCCGTTGGAGACGAACAGGAACCTGGGCGCGAGCCGGCCGGCCTCGACCACCGGAAAGTACCGCTGGTGCGACTGCATGGCGGTCACCGGCACCCGGGGCGGCAGCTCGAGGTAGCGCTCGTCAAACCGGCCCTCGAGCACCGCCGGCCACTCGACCAGGTGCACCACCTCGGGCAGCTTCCCCATCGGGTCGATCCATTCGCCGCAGGAGTCGAGCCCAGCCTCGATCAGCTCGCGGCGCTCCCCGGCGTCGGCCACCACGCGCGCCGACCGCACGTCCTCCAGGTACGAACGGGCGGCTCCCAGCCGCACCGGGCCGCCCAGGAAACGGTGACCCTGGGAAAGCTCTCCCGACGTCACGCCGGCGGCCTCCATGGGCACCACGGCGTCGTCGATCTTGACCACCAGCCAGCGGATCGGGCGGGCGAAGCGGCCGCCGTCCCAGCGCATCGTCTTCGAGAACTGGAGGCCGCCGATCGCACCCCGCACGATGTCGGGCACGAGGCTCTCGAGCGGAGTGGCGCTGCCCTCGAGCATCGCCCACAGGGTGCCGTCGCGCTCTTCCAGCGCATCTGCCGAGACACCGTGCTTGCGGGCGAACCCGGCCCGCGCCGCCTCGGGGGCGTCGGCCCGGGGGCCGCGCACCTCGCGCCGCTCCGCCGGCCGCTGCGCCGGCAGGCCGAGCACGATCAGGGCCAGCCGGCGCGGGCCGACATGAACGCGGGTCTCGTCCGGCGCCAGGCCGGCCGCCGAGATCCCGCGCTCGACCAGCGAGGGCAGCTGCGCCGAGGCCTCGTCGCATGCCCAGGCGGGCAGCTCCTCGCAGCCGATCTCGACCAGCAGGTCAGGCATCGCCCTCCCCACCGCCGGCCTGCTGATCCAGGTAGGCCCGGGCAACGGCCTGGGACAGCGCCCGCACCCGCAGGATGTAGGCCGCGCGGTCGGTGACGGCGACCGCCCGCCGAGCGTCGAGCAGGTTGAAGGCATGCGAGCACTTGAGCGCTTGGTCGTATGCGGCCAGCGGCAGGCCGGCCTCCAGGCAGCGCCGCGCCTCCGCCTCGTGATCGTCGAAGTGGCGGGCGAGCATCGAGGTGTCGGCCACTTCGTAGTTGTAGGTCGAGAACTGGCGCTCGTTCTCCTCGTACACATCGCCCCAGGTGACGCCGGGCGCCCAGATCATGTCCTGTGCGCGCTTCACGCCCTGCAGGTACATGCCCAGCCGTTCCAGCCCGTAGGTGAACTCCACCGCCACCGGGTCGACCTCGATCCCGCCCGCCTGCTGGAAGTACGTGAACTGGGTGATCTCCATGCCGTCTATCCACACCTCCCAGCCCAGCCCCCAGGCGCCCAGCGTCGGGCTCTCCCAGTTGTCCTCCACGAACCGGATGTCGTGCTCGGCGAGATCGATCCCGATCGCCTGCAGCGAGCCCAGGTAGACGTCCTGGACATCGGCCGGGGCCGGCTTCAGGATCACCTGGTACTGGAAGAACTGCTGGAACCGGTAGGGGTTCTCGCCGTAGCGGCCGTCGTCGGGCCGGATCGACGGCTCGACGTAGGCGGTGCGCCAGGGCCGCGGTCCCAGCACCCGCAGGAAGGTGGCCGGGTTGGACGTGCCGGCCCCCACCTCGGTGTGGTAGGGCTGCATGATCGCGCAGCCCTCGGCCTGCCAGAAGGCCTGCAGCGCCGAGATCATGTCCTGGTAGGTCTGCACGGGCGGGTCAGGCTATCAAGCGGTCCCGGGCGGCCGCTCAGGACGCGTGCAGCGTGCGTAGGCGGAACCCGCCGTGATGCTCGTAGGTGGTCTCGACCACCCGCAGCGCGTCCCGTGCCGCCCGCGTGTCGAGCTCTGCCTGCTCCAGCGGGCGCTCGATCAGCGCCTCCAGCGCGGCGAGCGATCCGGCCCCCAGCCGGAAGCCCGCGGTACGGCCCAGGCAGCCCTCGCACACGGCCCCGCCGGCCGCCGCCGAGAACCCCGCCAGCGCGCCGTGGGCACCGCACGATGCGCAGGAGTCGAGGTGCGGCAGATAGCCCGACAGCAGCAGCAGCTTGAGCTGGAACCCCAGCCCGGCCGCGTCGAGCGTCGGGTCGCCGGAGACGGTGCGCTGGTCGAGCAGGTCGAGAAACCGGCACAGGCCGGCGAACGCCCGGGGCGCGGGCTCCGGCTCGACGAACAGCTTGAGCACCGCCTCGGCCGCGATCTGGCCGACCGCCACCCGGCCGCCGTCGGCCCGGGTTGCGTCGTGGGAGTGCAGGATGTCGGCGCCGGAGACGGTATGCAGCTCCCCCCGGCCCTCGTGCAGCATCAGCGACGCATGCGTCAGCGGCTCCAGCCGGGCGCCGAAGCGGGAGCTGGTCTTGCGCACGCCCTTGGCGATCGCGTTCACCCTGCCGCGCTCGAGGGTAAAAAGGTGCAGGATGCGGTCAGCCTCGGAGAACCGCATCGAGCGCAGCACCACGCTTTCCGTCTCATAGCTCCGGCCCATCCGTCGAGGATATCGCCGATGTCAGATCCCACACCGTCCCAGAGCTCCCGCGTCGTCGTCTACTCGACCGACTGGTGCGGGTTCTGCGACGCCGCCAAGCGGCTGCTCGACGAGCGCGGGATCGCCTTCGAGGAGGTCGACATCGGCGACGATCCCGCGTTCCGCCAGCGGATGTTCGACCTGGCCGGGCAGTGGACGGTGCCGCTGGTGGTGGTCGACGACCGGCCGCTCGGCGGATTCCGGGAGCTGCTCCAGCTCGCCCGGTCAGGCCGACTCGACGAGCTGGTGGCCGCCTAGCGCCGCCCGCAGGTCGGCGAGGCTGACCTGGCACAGGGCATAGGGCGTGCCGGCGGCGCACCACACGCTGTCGAACCGAAGCAGCGAGCGGTCGACCACCGTGCGTATCGGCCGGTCGTGACCCACCGGCGGCACGCCGCCGATCGCATAGCCGGTCAGCTCCTTGACGTCCCGGCCGCGGGCCATCCGCACCCCGGGGCCAAGCCCCTCGACGTCGACCCGCCGGTCGCCGGCGGTCAGGCACAGCAGCGGCTCCTCGCCGTCAATCAGCACCACTGACTTGACGATCTGACCCAGCTCGCAGCCGACCGCGTCGGCCGCCTCCTGCGCCGTGCGGGTCGACTGCTCGAGCTCACGGACGTCGAGCTCCAGACCGAGCTCGGCGGCGCGGCGGCTGAACTTCAGGGCCGTGGGGTGCAGCGTGGACAGAAGTGGGTTCCTCTCTGGGCGACGCGGATCTTGCGGATGGGCGTGCCGCAGCGGAAGCAGGGCTCGCCCTCGCGATCGTAGACCGCGAATCGCTCCTGCATCGTGCCGGGCGTCCCCTCGACGCTGCGGTAGGTGTCGATGCTGGCGCCCTGCGACTCGATGCCGCGCTCGAGCACTGCCACCACCGCATCGTGCAGCCGCTCGGCGCGGGCTGGCCCGATCGCCGCCCCCGGGGTGAGCGGATGGATCCGCGCCTCCCACAGCGCCTCGTCGGCGTAGATGTTGCCGACGCCGGCCACCACCAGCTGGTCGAGCAGGAGCGCCTTGACCGGCGCCCTGCGCCGGGCCAGCGAGGCCCGCAGCTCGCGGGCCGTCCAGCCGGGGTGAAGCGGCTCGGGGCCGACCCGCTTCAGCCAGTGCTCCTCGAGCTCGCCGGGCTCCAGCAGCCGCATGGTGCCGAACCGGCGCTGGTCGGAATAGAGCAGCCACGTGCCGTCGTCCAGCCCGAACACGGCCCGTAGGTGCGGTCGCTCCGACGGCTCGGGCACGTGATGAAACCAGCCGGTCATCCTCAGGTGGCAGACCAGCGCCCGGCCGTCGTCGAGCTCGACCACCAGGTACTTGCCGCGGCGGCTGACCCGTTGCACCACGGAGCCGCGCAGCTCGTGGGCGATCGCCTGGGGGTCGAACGGCGCGGTCAGCCGGCCGTCGCGGATGTCGGCATCCTCGAACGAGCGGCCGACCAACACCGCCTCCAGGCCGCGGCGCACCGTCTCAACCTCCGGCAGCTCAGGCATGCCGCTCCAGCTCGAAGCAGTCCAGCACCTGTACCGGGTCGACCTCGGCCCGGGCATGGACGGTGGCCAGCGGCTGGCCCTGCTCGACCGCGTCGCCCCGTTTGCGGTGCACCACCACGCCCACCGCATGGTCGATCCGGGCCCCCTTCCCCGGCCGGCCGGCGCCCAGCCGCATGGCCAGCCCGCCGACCGCGCGCGCCGAACAGCGGGTGACGGTGGCCGGGAAGGGCGCCGCCACCTCCTGCACGACGGGCGCAGCTTCCAGCGGGGCGTCGGGGTCGCCGCCCTGGGCGCGGATCCACCGGCGATAGGTCTCGAGCGCCTCGCCCGACTCCAGCGCCCGGCGCACGCGCTGCTCGTCCCCGACCAGCCATCCCGCCTCCTCCACCGCCAGCGCCCGCAGGTCGTCCGGGCCGCCGCCGGCCAGGGTGGCGACCGACTCCTCCACTTCGAGCGCGTTTCCCACCGCCCAGCCGAGGGGCTGATCCATGGGCGAGACGAACGCCGTGGCCTCGATGCCATGGCCGGTGGCCAGCCGGACCATCAGGTCGGCCAGCTCGCGGGCCGAACGCTGGTCGGGCAGCAGGGCACCCTCGCCCGCCTTCACGTCCAGCGCCAGCCGGGTCGCTCCTGATGCGATCTTCTTGGCCATGATGCTGGTCGCGATCAGCGGCAGGCTCGAGACACTGCCCGTGAGATCGCGCAGGTCGTACAGGCGGCGGTCAGCCGGGGCCAGATCGGCGGTCTGCGTGCAGACCACGATCCCCACCCGCTCCACCTGCTCCCGCATCTGGTCCACGGTCAGGTCGACTCGCAGGCCGGGGATCGACTCCAGCTTGTCGATCGTGCCGCCCGTGTGGCCGAGGCCGCGGCCGCTCATCTTGGCCACACGGATGCCGCAGGCGGCAACCAGCGGGGCCACCACCAGCGTCGTCTTGTCGCCCACCCCACCGGTGGAGTGCTTGTCGGCCACCGGCCACGGCCACTGCAGCCGGGTACCCCCGGCGAGCATGGCGTCCAGCAGGCCGATCGTCTCCGCCTCGGTCATGCCGCGGAAGACGACGGCCATCAGGAACGCCGCCAGCTGCTCGTCGGGCGTCTGATCCGAGATCATCTGGGCGATCTCGTCGCCGGTCAGCTCTCCGCCGTCGCGCTTGCGCGCGATCAGATCGACGATACGGGCGCTCACGTGTGGAAGATCGACCTGCCCGGCAGCTCGGGGGCCGGCCGGCCGGTGACGTGCGCGAACACCGTGGCGCCGACGTCGGCGAACGTGTCGCCGTCGTGGCGGCGGCCCATCGCCGGCAACCCGGGCACGTGCGCCAGCAGCAGCCCGTGCTCCCGGGAGTGGTCGGTGGACGCGGTGGTCGGATCGCATCCGTGGTCGGAGGTGATCACCAGCAGGTCGCCGTGGCGGAGCGCCGCCAGCAGGCGGGGCAGCTCCTCGTCGAACTCCTGCAGCGAGCCGGCGAACCCCTCGGGGTCGTTGCGGTGGCCCCAGATCATGTCCGTCTCGACCAGGTTGGTGAACACGATGCTGCCGTCCGGCAGGTCGCGCAGCCGTTCGATGGTGCGGACGATGCCCTCGGCGTTCGATTCCGTGGGCGCCGAGCTGTCGATGTCACGGCCGGCGAAGATGTCGCCGATCTTGCCCACCGCGTGGACGCCGACGCCGGCCTGGCGCAGCAGCTGCAGGTGGTTCGGCGTGGGCGGCTCGAGCGAGAAGTCGTGGCGCCGCGGCGTACGTGTGTAGGCGCCCGGCGACCCCTCGAACGGCCGCGCGATCACCCGCCCCACGGCGTGCTCGCCGGTCAGCATGGCGCGGGCGGTGCGGCAGGCTGCGTACAGCTCCTCCACCGGCACCGTGTCCTCGTGGGCAGCGATCTGGAACACGCTGTCGGCCGACGTGTAGACGATCCAGCTGCCGGTCCGCTGGTGCTCCTCGCCCAGCCGCTGGATGATCTCCGTGCCCGATGCCGCCTGGTTGCCGATCACGCCCCGTCCCGTGCGGCGGGCGAAGTCCTCGATCAGCGCGGCCGGAAAGCCGTCCGGGAAGGTGGGGAACGGCTGCTCGGTGACGATGCCCATCATCTCCCAGTGTCCGGTGGTGGTGTCCATACCCTTGCTGCGCTCCACCAGCCGCCCCCACACCGCCGGCGCCCCCGGCCGCGGGCCGCAGCCGGCCAACGGCATCACGTTCCCCAGCCCGAGCGCCTGCAACGCCGGCACGTCCAGGCCGCCGACCGCCTCGGCCACGTGGCCCAGCGTGTTCGAGCCGGCCGTGCCGAACTCATCGGCGTCCGGCAGGTCGCCGGCGCCGACAGCATCGAGCACGATCACGCACGCGCGGGGCACGCCGGGCAATCTAGACCATGCCCGGCGGCCTCACTCCCCCAGCGGCCGCGTCATCTCCCACTGGGCGAAGGCGTCGTGCTCGGCTCCCAGGGCGCGCAGGAACCCGTGCAGGGGCGCCCACTCCTCGGGCACCAGCGCCGGCACGGCGATCCACTCCGCGTTCAGCGCCGCCAGGGTTGTGCGGCCGATCCCGGCCCCGCGGGCGGCCGGGTCGACGGCCAGCGCGTAGAGCCAGAACCGCCTGCCACGCCGGCGGCCGATGACGACCGCCTGATCGCCCATGGCCAGCGCCGGCAGGTGGGCCAGCGACTGCGGCTGCAGCTGCCAGGGCGCGTCATGCCAGCCCCAGCGGTCGAGGCGGTCGAGCGCCTGATCGGGGTCGAGCTCGGCCAGCCGGTACTTGCGGCGGTCGAGCAGTCCCAGCCGGGGCGGCCGCCGCAGCGTGTGGCCGAGCAGGCGCCGCCGCACCTCGAAGCCGCGCCGCTCGTACAGCCTGCGGGCTGCCTGGTTTCCGTCCAGCACCTCGAGGCCGACCGTGCGCGCCCCGGCGGCGCCGAGCGCGTCGAGTGTCGCCATCAGCGCCCGGTCGCCGAGCCCGCGCCGGCGCAGCAGCGGCACCGTCCCCTCGCCGCGGATGCTGGCGCTGCGGCCCCGGATCGCGCCCAGACAGAAGCTGGCCGGCCTCCCGTCCACGTGCGCGGCGAACGACAGCTCGGGGCGGACGTCGGTCTCGTCCATGTAGAAGGCCAGCGACGACGCGTCCAGCACCGCCGGTACCGGGTAGTCCGCGAACGCGCGGTTGTGGAGCTCCGCGAGCCAGCCGGCGTCCCCGTCGGCGAGCGGCCGCAGCTCGACGCTCAAGCCCTCGGGTGGGCCTTCTGGTAGGCCTCGCGGACGTGTTCCGCCGAGACGTGCGTGTAGACCTGAGTCGTCTCGATCGTCGCGTGCCCGAGCATCTCCTGGACGCTGCGAAGGTCGCAGCCGCCCTCGATCAGGTGGGTGGCGAACGAGTGGCGAAGCGTGTGCGGCGTCACCACCTTCTCGATCCCGGCGCCCCGCGCATGTTCGCGGACGAGCTGGAACACCGCCTGCCTGGTGATGCCCTGGCCGCGGTGGTTCAGGAACAGCACGTCGCCGCGCTGCATCCGGCCCAGGTAGGGCCGGCCGCGCTGCATGTAGATGCGGATCGCGTCGATCGCCCGGCTGCCGGTCGGCACCACCCGCTGCTTGGCGCCCTTGCCCATGCAGCGGACGAGCCCCTCGTCCAGATCGACGTCGCCCACCCTCAGCGAGACCAGCTCCGACACCCGCAGCCCGGCGCCGTACAGCAGCTCGAGCATGGCCCGGTCGCGCAGGCCCCTGGGGGTGGCGTCCGGCTGGGTGACGATGGCCACGGCCTCGACCGGCGTCAGCGGCTCCGGCAGCCTGCGGCCCAGCCGCGGCAGCGGCACTCCCCTGCCCGCGTCAGGCCGGCCCCCCTCCCGGGCCCGGTACTTCAGGAAAGCGCGCACGGCTGCCAGCCGCCGGCGCACGGTGGCCGGCGACAGGCCGCGGTCGCGGAGCGCGAGGGCGTACTCGTCCAGGACGGAGACGTCGACCGTGTCAGGGTCGGCATGCTCGATGAACGCGCCCAGATCGACCAGGTCGCGCCGGTAGGCCTCGATGGTGTGGGGTGATGCGCCGCGCTCCAGCTGCAGGCTGCTCATGAAGTCGGCGAGCTTGCGATCGTATGTCCTCATCGGCGGAGATGTTCGTCGCGAGTGAATCGACTCCTTCTCACTACGATGCTCACATGTGGGAGCGGGCGAAGAGCGAGATGGTCGCCGCCTCCGTCGTCGCCGTCGCAGCCGTTGCCCTGGTCGGAGGGGCCGGAGCCGGCGGGCCGGCCGCCGGGCGCCCCCAGCAACCCCAGGGATTGATGGGATCCGTATTGTACGCCACTCCCTCCTGCGAGGTCCGCCGGCTGTCCCTGGCCAGCCTCCGCTCGCAGGCGGTGACCACGGATGGGGGCCACTGCCGCTTCTGGCCCTCGCCGGACGGCCGCCTGCTGGCCATGCACCCCGGTCGCCCGTTCATTTCGCCGTCGCGGCTGCAGGTGCTCGACCTCGACACCGGGCGCACGGTGATGCCGTTCAGGCATCCCGACCTGGCCGTCGCGCCGCCGGCATGGAGCCCCCGATCGGACGTCCTGGCGACCTGCGACGGCAGCCGACCCGGGGGCACCGTGCGCGAATGGCGGGCCGGCCACACCGTGGTGGTCGTCCACCGCGCCTGCTTCCCGGGGTTCGTCGGCGGGCGGCTGGCCTACCGCCTGGTGCCGGGCGGAGGCAGGGTCGCCGTCGGCTGGCACACCGTCGCGGAC
>DATLLX010000271.1:0-3894 GCA_035537595.1 Gaiellales bacterium
CCGGAGGGCCGGGCCGGGCTGCACACCTTCAGCAATCCCACGGATGAACCGGTGGAGCTCCTCGCAATCAGCGCCGGGAGCTTCCCCGACGTCGTCGCCTACCCCGAAGACGGCTACGCCTGGGTGGCGACTCGCGACCCCGAACCCGACCAGCTCGCCAAGGGAGGCGATCCCGGCATCATCGCCCGGTTCGAGATCCCCATCGAGTAGACGGCTCATCACGGGTGTCCCGGCCCCGGCGGTTGAGGCGTACCGATCGCGGGTACCCGCATCACCTGGGCCGGGCGCTAACCTGCGCGCGGCCGTCGAAAGGAGCACATCGTGAGCGTTGCCAAGACGATCGAGTTGTCAGGAACGTCCAGTGACGGATTCGAAGCCGCGATCAATGACGTGATCGCGAAGGCGGGGGAGACGCTTCGGAACATCGAAGGCGCCTGGGTCAAGGAGCAGAAGGTCGTGGTATCCGACGGCCGGGTCACCGGGTACCGGGTTCACCTCGAAGTCACCTTCGTGCTCGACTGATCCAGGGAGGCTCCCCGGGCGTCGTCGCCTAGCTCCGTGGCCCACGTATCGGTCGTGTAACGACCCGCGCGGGGGCTTCCGGAGTCCGGTCCGCGGTGTACGCTGGGTTCGTGGAGAGCAGCGCGCGGCCGCGGATCCTGCTGGTCGAGGACGACCCGACGATCCGCGAGATGACGCAGCTGGCGCTGCAGCGCGACGGCTTCGCCGTTGACACGGCCGGCGACGGCGCCACGGGCCTGTCGGCGTTCCACTCGCGAGCGCCCGACCTCGTCCTGCTCGACGTGATGCTGCCGGGCGTGGACGGCGTCAGCGTGTGCCGAACGATCCGCGAGGGCAGCGTCGTGCCGATCGTGATGCTGACCGCCAGGACCGATCCGATCGACGTGGTGCTCGGCCTGGAGGCGGGCGCGGACGACTACGTCACGAAGCCGTTCGAGCCGTCGATCCTGGCCGCGCGGCTGCGGGCGGTGCTGCGCCGGGTCGCCCGCCACGACGCATCGCCCATCCTGCACGTCCGTCAGCTGGTGATCGACCGCGCCGGCATGGAGGTGCACGTCGCCGGCGAGCCGGTCAGCCTGACGCCCACCGAGTACCGGCTGCTGCTCGAGCTGGCCGAGCACAGCGGTGTGGTCTGCAGCCGCGAGCGCCTGCTCGAAGAGGTCTGGGGCTATGTCTGGGCAGGCGACACGCGGCTGGTCGACATGCACGTGCGGCGCCTGCGGGCGAAGATCGGCGCGGACATGATCGAGACCGCTCGCGGGGCGGGCTACAAGCTGGCCAAGGGATGAGCTCGCTGCGCTGGCGGCTGGCGCTCGCGTTCGCACTGCTGGCGGCGACGGTGGCGGCGGCCGTCGGCATCGTTGTCTACGAGCTGACCGCCGAGGACCTGCTCTCTCGTGCCCGGGCGGCCGCGGTGGCGCAGGTGCAGGCGGCGGCGCTGATCTACCCGCTGACCAAGCCGTCGCTGCCCCGCTCGGCGCTGCCGGCCAGCGACCCATCGGTCCCGTCGCCGCTGCGGGCCGCCGTGCGCAGCGGGCAGGTCGCGTCCTACAGCGGCAACTGGAGCGGTCAGCCGGCCGTATGGGCGGGCCGGCGCACGCCGGACGGGCAGGACGAGATCTACGTGCGCGACTCCTACGCCCCGCAGCGCCAGGAGCTGAGCGACCTGCGGCAGACGGTGATCGAGGTGGCCGTGGCCGCGGCGGTCGGCGGGGCGCTGCTCGGCCTGCTACTGGCCGGAGGCCTGTCGCTGCGGCTACGGCGGGCCGCGTCGATCGCCGAGCGGGTGACCGCCGGCGAGCTGGACGCTCGGATCAATGCCACCGGCCATGACGAGGTCGCCAAGCTTGGCGCGGCGATCGACCGGATGGCCGAGGCGATGCGCCTGCGGATCGAGCGCGAGCGGCGGTTCGTGGCGGACGTCGCCCACGACCTGCGCACCCCGCTGACCGGGCTGAAGACGGCCTCCAGCCTGCTCGACCATGACCACGTCGGCGATGCCATCCGCGAGCGCGTCGACCGGCTGCTGCGGCTGGTCGAGGACCTGCTCGAGATCGCCCGGCTGGACAGCGGCACGGCCACGGCGGACCTGCGCTGGGTCGACCTGGGAGGGTTCGTCACCGAGGTGGTCGGGGATGCGCCGGGCACAACCGTCAGCACGAACGGCGCGTCCCGCAGGCTGGTCGATCCCCGCCGGCTGGAGCGCGTGATCGAGAACGTGCTCGACAACGCAGCCCGCCACGGCGCGCCTCCCGTCGACGTCTCGGTGTCGGACGGCCGGATCGTGATGCGCGACCACGGCCCGGGGTTCAGCGACGCGATGCTGGCCCACGCCGCCGAGCGATTCACCACGGGCAATCCGGCCCGCGGCGACGGGATCGGCCTGGGCCTGGCCATCGCGGCCGGCCAGTGCCACGTGCTGGGCGCCGAGCTCGAGCTGGCCAACGATCCCACCGGAGGTGCGGTCGTGACGATCGCGCTGCCACCGGCATGAGGCGGCGTATCGGAGTGAGCGCGGTGGCCGCTGCGCTCCTGGCGGGCGGCTGCGGCACGTCCTCCGGCCTGCAGGTCGAGAACAACGGCGCCACGACGCCGATCGTCAAGCCCGCAGGCGTTCAGCCGCAGGTCGACAACCTCGACGCGGTCGCCTTCCCCAGCACGCGCGGCGGCTGGGCGGCCGGCCGGGGCGCGATCATCGCGACCGCCGATGGCGGCGCCACCTGGACGCAGCAGTACACCGGGCGTGCCGACATCCGGTCGCTCGACTTCACCGACGAGCGCCACGGCTGGGCGGTGGCCACGACATCGCTGCTGCGCACCGTGAACGGCGGGGACACCTGGTCGCCGGCCGGCGAACCGACGGGACTCGTCCTGACCAGCGTCGCCTTCGCAGGCCCCGACGACGGATGGGGCGTGGCGCAGCCCGCGGGCAAGGTCGGGGACCCGGTCCCGGGCGCGCTGGTCGCCACCACCGACGGCGGCACCAGCTGGACTGTCGTCAAACAAGACATCGCCGACTCGGTCTGCCTGGCGGGTGGAGACCTGGTCGCCGGCGCGGGATCCACCGTGCTGCGCTCGACCGACGGCGGGGCGACATGGAGCACGTTGCTGGACGCCGGCGGCACGACGGCGACCTGGTTCACCGCGAGCGTCCAGTGCCCGGACCTGCAGTCGATTTGGGCGCTGTTCCAGGGTGGCTCGGCCGCCGGCAGCCAGGGTTACGCCGCCTACACCAGCGCCGATGGGGGCGTCGGCTGGCAGCCGGTGGTGGTCGCGCCGATGCTGGTCGGATCCAACCCGCGGTTCGCGGACGTCACCCCGCTCGATTCCTACTCCGGCCCGTTCGCGGCCGTGTCCGCGTCCAAGGCCGTGTTCCTCGGCGAATGCCCGGCCTGTGACCCGCAGCGGGTGACGGTGCTGCGCACGCACGACGGCGGAACGCACTGGGAACGCAGCGTCGTCACCGGCTTCGCTCCGACGGGCCTGGCCTTCGCCGACGCCGCCCACGGCTGGATGACCGCGGTCATCGGCGGGACCGAGGGGCGGCGCCCGGCCATCCTCGCCACCACTGACGGTGGCCGCACCTGGCACCCCGTGTTTCCGTCATAGATATCGAACCGTTACACGGCCGCCACTCCGCCGATATGCCCGGCTCGTAGCATCGGAGATGTGCCCGTGATCGCACGACGGGCCGTCGACCTGAGAGGGGTGAGGAGATGAGCAAGCTGATCGCGACATCGAGAACGGTCAGACGGGCCGTGCTTTCCGGCCTGGCGCTCGCGGCGGTGGCCTGTGTGCCGTGGGCGGCCTCGGCGACCGCCGGAGCCCAGACCGCGGCGGCCTCGACGCCCCGCTGCACCACGTCCTCACTGG
>DATLLX010000272.1:0-7589 GCA_035537595.1 Gaiellales bacterium
GCGAAACCGATCGCGAACAGCGCCCACCAGGTCACAGAGATAAGGGCGAGCGCAGCTGCGCCGTCGATCGTATCGCCGGTCCTGAAATGCCTCTCGACCGCCTTCAGGGTGGTGGTTCCCGGGTGCAGCGCGACCACCGCAACCGCGGCCGCCGCCAGGCCGGCGACCGCCACCACGATCGTGCGCGGGTCCGGCCGGCGCATGCGCAGCACCTGTTCGAGGCCGATGGCGGCCAGGATCGCCCCACCCATGTCCGCTAGCATGATCAGCAGCTTGTTGATGCTGTGGTCGAACGGCGGCGTGTGCGTGATCAGCCAGTGAAACGGTTGAACACCGAACGCGATGGCGAGGCCGATGAACGCAAGCAGCGCAAAGGGCAGCTTCCGGCGCCAGTCGTCACGGTGCAGCAGTGCCACCGTGGCCAGCATCAGCGGTACCGCGCCGACGTAAGCGTCGCGCATGGCGAAGGTGCCCGGGCCGTCAACGGCTGCGCCGCTGGGCCGGCCCCACCAGTCGGGGAAGAACAGTGTCCGAAGCCCCGACAGCGGCACCGACCCGCCGCCGCCGGCCCGGATCTCGACCCCGGCGGTGCCGGGGATTGCGAGGGCCACGGGCAGCAGCACGAAGGCCACCAGCATCGCGCCCAGCACGATCCCGAGGATGACCAGGCCCAGCCTCGCCGCCCGTACCGTCCAGCCCAGATGGTTCACGGTCAGCACGCGGGCCGCCGTGTAGATCACGATGCCGAGACAGACATGCGCCTGGCCGGCGGGGTAGCCGCTCAGGTTCATCAGCGCCACGGCTACGGCCAGCCCGGCGACGTCCCACCGGCCGCCGCCCCGGGCCACTCGCTCGGCGAACACGAGTCCCCAGGGCAGCATGGCGACCACACCGGAGATCGGGTGATACAGCCAGATCAGCAGGAACGGCGAGAGGCCGAACGCGAATCCGGCCAGCAGGCAGGGCCAGAATCCCAGCTTCAGCTGCCGCGCGAGCACGAAGGCGCCCATCGCCGCCACCCACAACCGCATCGCGGCCGATACGGCCAGGCCGTAGTTCAGCGGCAGCAACCACACCGGCAGGCTGAACACGCTGAACAGCTGGGATTGCCCGTTGGCCAGAAACGGCGTGCCGGACAGCGCGAACGGATTCCACTGTGGCAGATGACCGGCGTGAAGCTGGTCTCGTGCGTATGACAACCACGGGTAGAACGATCGCGTCTGATCCGACAACAGCGGATTCAGATAGTCATGCAGGCCCTCCGGTTGCGATGAGTGCCAGGGCGCCCACAGATAGAGATCCGACGCGGCGACCAGCACTCGCTGGCCGCTGAGCGCCGGCCACAGCAGCACGATGGTGACCACGGCGTAGGCCGCCGCCGCGACCGCGGGAGAAGGGACGCGGGGGGCAGACAAGCCGGCGAGAAACGTTCGCCCGCGTCGCATGGCCCCTGACGATACCCGACGATGCCGCCGGCTCATGGTCTCGGGTCGAGCTGCCGGGCCCGCCTTCCGTTGGCACCGGCTTGGCGAACCCCGGCTGCCACCAAACCGCTCGCCGGTTTCGCCGGTACTCGACGCACAGACGGAAAGGACTTCCCCCATGAGCGACCACGACAATGGAACCACCCGGCGCAGCTTCCTGAGCGCGGCGACGGTCGGCGTCGGCGCGGCGATCGGAGGGGCGATCGCCCTCCCTGCGGCCGGGTACGCGCTTGCATCAGCCGGCCAGGAGACGACGTTCACCCCTGTCGACCTGGGCCCGATCGAGCGATTCACATCCGAATCGGGATTCGCCCCCACTGCGGCGGACTACGTCGAGGATCCGGCGCAGCCCCTAGTCTCGAGCGGGCTCGCCTACGTCCACCACACCGGGCACTCGAACCATGACTGGCTGGCGCCGGACGCCATGTTCGTCGTGTTCTCGAACCGCTGCACGCATGTCGGCTGCCCCGCGCAGGCGACGGGAGTCGGCTTCTCGTGCCCCTGCCACGCGAGCCAGTTCGACCAGCAGGGCGCCCGGATCGCCGGCCCGGCCGTACGTCCGCTCGACCGGTTCCAGTGGCAGATCCGGGCCGGGGGGCACCTGTGGCTGACGGAACGCTGGAGCGTCCTCATCGAGGGCGGCCAGGTGCGCTACTACCCCGTCAAGTCACCGGGTCAGCCGCTCGCCGGGCAGCTTCCCTCGGCGACCGCCGACATCCTGTACCCGGCGGTTACGTACTCCCAGGGAACGCTTCCTGCTGCGCCCGGCGGCTGACCGGTCAGTCTGCGACAGCCCGATCGCCCCGGGGCCGCCCGGCGCGGTGGCGTTCGATTGCAGCCGCGCTGGGATGGTGCACGTCCCATGCCAGCCCGGACCGTTCCAGGGCCCGGATCACCAGCCCGGTGGCGTCCGGCCGGCTGCCCATCCCGTGGTAGGCCATGGACGGGAACGCATGATGGTTGTTGTGCCACCCCTCACCGAACGCGAGCACGGAGATCAGCCGGTTGTTCCGGCTCTCATCACCGGTCTGGAACGGCTGCGATCCAAAGGCGTGGCAGACCGAGTTGACGGCGAACATCGTGTGGTTGTGCACCGCGATGCGGACGACGCCGCCCCACAGCAGGCCGCGCCAGCCGTCCACCAACGCCGGCACGATCAGCCCCAGAGCCAGCCACAGCACCGCCGTCCGCTCGATCAGCATCACCGTCGGATCGCGCATCAGCGCGCGGCAGTACCGGTCGCGCTTGGCCGGCGTGACCGAGAACAGCCAGCCGACATGGGCGTGCAGCAGGCCGTCGATGGGGCTGTGCGGATCCCCCTCGCGGTCGGCGTGGGCATGGTGCTCGAGGTGGCGGGCGGCCCAGTCGATCGGGCGGCTGGGCACCGCCATCGCCCCCGCCGCCAGCGCCGCCGCCTTGATCCAGGGCGTGGTCTTGAAGCTGCGGTGCGTGAGCAGCCGGTGGTATCCCAGCGACGTCCCCAGCCCGGTGATCACCGCCAGTGTGACGAACAACACCAGGTCGACGGCCACCAGCGAGCGCTGCCACAGCGCCCACATCGACCAGCCGAGCCCGGCCAGCGGGCCGACGACGAACACGGCCAGACCGGCACGGACGACCCACGCCGGCAGATGGCGCTCGAACGTCTTCACGAACGCGAGCGCCGCCAGCAGGCCGACCACCGCCAGTGCCGCGATCACGCCGGCAACCGCTCCAGGCGTATCGCGGCGAGTGCCAGGGCCAGCGTGACCGGCCCGACGACGAGATGGAACACGTTCTCGCCCAGATCGAGCCGCAGGCCGAACGGATGGTGGACGACGATGCCCAGCGCCGCCAGCGCGGTGTAGAAGACCCCGAAAGCGAGCGCCAGCCGGGCGTAGAATCGCTCGCCCCTGGGCCGTGCGACCAGCACGATCATGACGCCGCCCCAGACGACATGGATGAATGCGTGCAGGGGGTCGGCGTTCGCGAACCGGTAGAGCGACCGGTCGCCGCCGCGACCGCTCCAGTCGAGCGCCCAGGACGCCAGCCCCTGACCGAGCAGCGCCGCGCCCAGCAGCGCCAGGTAGGGCCGCAGCGTGGGCGGCCTCACCTCGGCCGCATCCCGGGCCGAAGCGTGGATGCGCCGGCAACCGCGAGCCCGGCCACGCCGACGGCCAGCCCCACCGCCCAGATCCACGTCGCCGGCCCGCCGTCGAAGCGGGCGTGGTGGATCAGGGAGACGACGGCCGCGGCCGCGACCAACACCAGCGAGCTGAGCGCGAACGGTCGCACCGCCTGCGGTCGAGCCTCGTGGGCGGCCAGCGCAGCGCCCAGGGCGAAGGCCAGGAAGATGGCGGCGTAGGTACGGGCCAGGACGGCGGTCAGCGCCCAGGGCCACAGCTTCACGGCCTCGCCGGGTGCCACCGCGAGCACGGCGCCCAGCGCGCCGAACACGATCGCCTGCGCGCCGTACACCCACGTCATCGGATGCCTGCCGGGCATCGCGGCGTGCCACAGCCGCAGCCGGGCGAGGATGGCGATACCGGCAACCGGTTCCAGCACGTAGGACGTCACCCAGGGAAACGGCACGCCGTCCGCCGTGTAGGTCGACCAGTACCACACGGTGGCCGCCAGCAGCAGCGCGGTCACGGCAGTGAAGCCGACCACGTAGATGCGGGTGTCGATCGTCCGCCGGGCGAGGGCCGACGCCGTCAGCCCGGTTGCCCCGGCCAGGTAGAACGACGCCACGAAACGGGTGTTGAGAGGGGTGGTGGCGAGAGGGAAGCCGACCACGTGGGCCGGGCGGAACAGCCCGCTCAGCCCGATCGCCAACCCCTGCATGGCGCCCACCACCAGATAGGCTCGCAGCCACCACGGCGGCGACAGCTGTAGTGTCGTTTGGGACATGCTGGGAGGCTGGCGACGATACCGCACCTGAGCGCGTTTCATCGTTTTCCACCAGGGCCAGGCGCCGCCGGATCCCTGCGCGTCGTGGCCGGGCTGCATCACGACCCGACCGGGACGCTGGCCGATCTCCAGAAGCGGTACGGCGACCTCGTCCACTTTCGGATCGGCCCCCAGCACGTCTTCCTGGTGGCTCGCGGCGACCTCATGCGCGAGGTGCTGGTGACGCACCAGAAGTCGTTCAAGAAGGGGCCCGGATTCGAGCGCGCGCGCATCGTCCTCGGCGACGGCCTGCTGACCAGTGAGGGCGAGTTCCACCTTCGCCAGCGGCGGATGCTGCAGCCCGCCTTTCACCGCCGGCGGGTGGCGGCCTACGGGGACATCATGGTCGACGAGGCCGGCCGGGTGGGGGCGGGGTGGCAGCACGGCCAGGTGCGCGACGTCTCGGCGGACATGACCCAGCTCGCGCTGCGCGTCGTCACCCGGGCGCTGTTCGGCGCCGAGCTGGACGACCGGGCGCGGAAGATCGGCCAGGCCGTGGCCGAGGTGGGGGAGTTCTTCGACTACCTCACGATCGCCCTCTTGCCGGTGCTGCTCCGCACGCCGCTGCCGCGCGTGCGGCGGTTCCGCCGCGGCATCGCCGAGCTGAAGCAGGCGGCGGAGCAGGTGGTTGCGGCGCGGCGGCTCGATCCCACCGCGGACGGCGCCGATCTGCTCTCCATCCTGCTGGACGCCCGCGACAGCGAGGGGGACGGCACCGGTATGACCGACGAGCAGGTGCGTGACGAGGCCGTCACCCTGATCACCGCCGGCCACGAGACCACCGCCAACGGGCTCAACTGGGCGTGGTACATGCTGGCGCTCCATCCCGAGGTCGAGGGGCGGTTCCACGCCGAGCTGGCCGCGGTGCTGGACGGCCGCCCGCCCGTGCCCGCCGACGCTGCGTCCCTCCACTACACGGAGGCTGTGCTGCTCGAGGCGATGCGGCTGTACCCGCCGGCGTGGGGCATCGAGCGCCGCGCGCTGTGCGACCAGTCGATCGGCGGATACGTGATCCCTGCCGGGGCTGCCGTCCTGATGCCGACGTTTCTGATCAACCGCGACCCCAGCCTGTACCCCGATCCGCTGCGATTCGACCCCGAGCGGTTCCTGCCCGGAGCCCCGGGCCGCCCGGACTGGGCCTATCCGCTGTTCGGCGGCGGCACGCGCAAGTGCATCGGAGCCGCCTTCGCGATGCTCGAAGCGGTGCTGGTGCTGGCGGAGCTCGGCCGTCGCTGGCGGCTGCGGCTCGACCCGGAGCGGCCGGTCGTGCCCCAGGCGCGGGTCTCGCTGCGGCCCCGCGACGGCCTGTGGATGTGGCCGGAGCCGCGGTGAGTGCGGCCGGCGCCGAGTCCGGCCCTGGACTGCGCGAGGCCCTCGCCGTCTGGCTGATGTGGGGGGTGGTGGCCGCGATGGTGTTCGTCACCTACTCCCGCCTGCCGGCAAGGGACTTCTACAACGTCACCGGCTCGGGCGTGTCCGGCGGATCGGCGCGGGTGCTGATCCTGGTCGGCTGGCCGATCTCGCTGGCGGCGGTGGCGCTGATCTGGGTGGCCACCGACCGGCTGCTCGGCCGGCCGATCGTGCGCCGCCGCCGGATGCTGGTCGGCACGGCACTGGCGGCGACGGTGCTCTGCGCCACGATCGCCTGGCCGGGCGTGATCACGCAGTCCGACCTCGATGCCAAGCCCTCGAATGCCCTGGCGGCGGTCGGCGTCGCGCTGGCCGCGGCGCTCACCGTGACCGCCGTGCGCCGATGCGGCCTGGGGCCGCACGGCATCCGTGGGCGCGGCGACCGGCTGGCGCTGGGGCTGGCCGCCGCCTTCGCACTGGCCGCGCTGCCCTGGATCTTCGCGAACGCGGGCATCTACGTCGGCGACGTCCCCGGGCTGGGCGGCGTGTTCATGTCGAAGAAGATTTTGCCGGAGCCCGGGCATCCGGATCTGCATGCGGTTCACCTGGGCAACCACGAGGGGCTCGACGGCTGGCTGCTGGCGTTCACGGCGCTGGTGCTCCGGCCGACCATCGGACAGATGCGGCCGACCAGGCTTCGCCCGGTGCTCGGCGCCTATCTGGCGCTGATGTTCTGCTACGGCGTGATGGTTGCCGCCAACGACGGGTGGCACGAACAGATCGTCAAGCGCGGCTGGACATCGCACGGGCTGCCGAACGTGATCACGCCCGGCTTCTCCTTCGGATGGACTGTGCTGCTCGTGGCCTCCGCGGTCGTGTACCGGATCGGCTACCGGGTGCCGACCGCCGATTCGGCGTGACGCGAACGCGGCAGAGCCCGCCTGGCTCCCTGTGGCCGGTACCGGCGGGCGTCCCCGACCGAGCGGGAACGCCCACCGGCGCGGCGTCCGGCTACGCGCTGATCGCCGCGGTTTCCGGAAGGCCCAACGGCTGCCTGGCGAACGCCTGGTCAGCGTCGACCTCGTAGCAGGTGTTCTCGCTGGTGTCCCCGAGCGTCGAGTCGACGTACTGCCTCACCGACTCCACGGAGTCGGCCTCCCACAGGCAGGTGGCTGCGGCGCGGTCGGTGCTGGGGTAGAACTGGAGACCCCTGACGCCGGAGGGCGCTCCCTCGTTCTTGATCAGCCTCTCGCCCCGCGAGAGCGCGGCCTGCGGATCCCTGAACCGGTGCTGCACGATGACGTACATGTGATCCTCCCTCTGCTTTGGACGTGGTCTTTCGAGCTCCACGACCATACGAATTGCAGAAGGGCACTCGCATCGCTCGCATGAGCCAACTTGTCGCGGCGCCATGTGGTCGTTTTGAGCCACGCCCCTCAGACGAGATCGTGCGCGAACGCAAACGCACCCGCCGCCGTACGTGACGAGACACCGAGCTTGGCGAAAATGTTCTGCAGATGCCGGCGGACGGTGTGCTCGCTGATCACCAGCTCCGCGGCGATCTCGCGGTTGCTTCTCCCCACGGCGACCAGACGCAGCACCTCGAGCTCCCGTCCGGTCAGCCCGTGCGCGTCGGCGGCCGTCGCTGCCGGCGCCAGTGAGTCGACGCGGGCCACGTCGGGAGTTGCGCCCAACCGTGTGAACACGTCGCGGGCGGCGTCGAGCTCCATCCGGGCCGAGTCGTCGTCGCCGAGATCCCGCAGACAGCGGGCGATCGCGACCCGGACCTTGGCCGCCTGGTGGGGCAGGCCCACCTCACGCCACAGC
>DATLLX010000273.1:0-2518 GCA_035537595.1 Gaiellales bacterium
GTGCTGGAACGGGTCGAGATCTGCCGGCGGGCGTTCACGCTCTGCCAGGAGCGCAACGAGGAGATCGCCCAGATGATCGCCCGTGAGGTCGGGAAGACCATCCGCGAGGCGCGCGAGGAGATGGAGGAGTACACCGCCGACCACTTCCGCCGGGCGTCCGAGGACGTCCTGCGGCATGCCGGGCAGGTGCTGCCCTCCACCCAGGAGCGCAACGGCACGAAGCGGATCATGGTCGTGCACGAGCCGGTCGGCGTGGTCGCCGCGGTGACGCCGTGGAACTTCCCGGTCGACATCGCCGGCATCCCCGTCGTCTACGGCCTGGCCGTCGGCTGCACGGTCGTCTGGAAGCCGTCCGAGCATGCTCCGCTGTGCGCGGAGATGTTCGTGGAGCTGCTGAACGACGCCGGCTTCCCGCCGGGCACGATCAACCTCGTCCACGGCCGCGGCGAGATCGGGTCCGAGCTGGTGCAGCATCCCGCCGTCGGCTCGGTCGTGTTCACCGGCTCGGTCGAGACCGGCGAGCGCGTGGCCAGGGACGCCGGGCTGAAGAACCGTGTGCTCGAGCTGGGCGGCAACGGGCCGCAGATCGTGCTCGCCGACGCGGATGTCGAGAAGGCGGCCGATGCCGCCATCGTCGGCTGCTTCTATCTGGCCGGGCAGTGCTGCACCGCCGCCGAGCGGATCCTGGTGCATCGCGACGTCAAGGATGCGTTCGTCGAGGCGCTGCTCGAGCGGACGCGCGCCCTCCGCGTCGGCGACCCGCTGGACGATGACACCGACATGGGCCCGCTGTGCACGCCCGCCGTGCTCGCCCGCACCCGCGAGCACGTCGAGGACGCGCTTGCCAAGGGCGCGGAGCTGCTGCACGGCGGCGGCTTCGAGGGCCAGTTCCATGATCCCACGGTGCTGGACGGCGTGACCAGCGACATGCGGATCGCGCAGGAGGAGACGTTCGGCCCGGTGGCGCCGATCATGGTGTTCGACACGCTCGACGAGGCGCTTTCGATCGCCAACGAGACCCAGTTCGGGCTGACGGCATCGGTCTTCACAAGGTCACTGCACGACGCCTGGCGCGCGGCCGAGGAGCTGCGCCACGGCACCGTCCACATCAACGAGACCACCAACTACTGGGACCAGCTGGCCCCGTTCGGGGGCGCCAAGAGCTCCGGCGCCGGCCGAGAGCTCGCCGGCTGGGTCATCGACGGATTGTGCGAGGTCAAGCAGATCACCTTTGAGCTCGGGTAACCGAGACCCTGGCAGCTGGCCCCGGTAGCTTCAGCTGGGCCAGACCAGGCAGTCAGCTCCGCGCCGGATCCGCCGTGCCGCCCGGGCGTGCCGTCGCCGTCCGAACCGTTCCGCGTCGGGGGCGAAGACCAGCAGCCCGACGTTCCGCTGGCGCGCGATCTCGAGTGCCGCGCGCTCCGGGCGCGGGTTGTGGAACACGTACTCGGCCGTCCGCACGCCGCGCTCGACCGCCTGGCGAGCGGCCGCGTCGGACGACAGCAGCGCGTCGTGATCGCCGAACGACCGGCCCGGCCGCGAGGCGGGGTTGCCCACCGCCAGCGGGATGACGTCGCAGATCAGCAGCTCGGATCCTGCTTCGCCGGCGGCATCGATGGCGACTCGCACGCCCTCGGGGTCGAAAGGCACGTCGACGGTGAGCAGCATCACCGGCCGCCGGTCGGTCGCCGTGATCCGGGTCTCCGCGGCGAAGCCTGGCGCCGAGACGCTCATGGCCGGTCGGTCGACTCGAGCTGGACGACCGGCTGCGATCGCATCAGCTCGGCCTGGCCGCGCTGGAAGCGCGGCTGAACCACCCGCCACCAGAACAGCGCGGCCAGCGGGACGGCCAGCGCCGGCCCCTTGATGCCGAAGAAGGCCCAGGTGGAGATGGCGATGCCGACCGCCAGCACCAGGCCCATCCGGACGTACAGCCGCTGGCGATTCGCCATCCGCCGCATATCGAGGTACTCCTCGCCCGGGATCGACGAGGTGTCGTACACGCGGCCGCACACGCAGGTCGTGCGTTCGCCGTGCATCACCTCGGCGGTGTGGCCGCACTCACAGCGGATCACGAGTGGAATGGCCATCGAAGCGATGATAGCCCGGGGCCGTCATTGACTCCGGCCGGGGCCATCCATAGAGTCGCACCGTCGCTTCATTTCTTGTTCCTCGGGAGATCACCCGGGAGAGGAGGTCTTCATGGCGGAAGTCGCAGTTGACGAACGTCGCTTGCTGAAGACGATCCGGTGGTACGACGGCTTCGTCATCGGCCTTGCCAACCCCGGTTTCCAGCTTGTCGGGCTGGCCTTTTCGGTCACCGCGTTGGGGGCCAAGGTGGCCGCCATCGTGTGGTTCATCTCGGCCTGCATCGGCGCCCTGCAGGCGTACATCTACGCCGAGCCGGCGGCCATGTTCCCCGACAAGCCGGGCGGCCTGTCGGTGTATGCCCGCGAGGGCTGGCGGAAGTACTTCTCGCTGGCCGGGCCGATCGCCGTGTTCGGCTACTGGTTCGCCT
>DATLLX010000274.1:0-14594 GCA_035537595.1 Gaiellales bacterium
GTCTACCGTCACTTCGCGAACAAACAGGCGCTGCAGGTGGCGCTCGCGCTCGACTGCATCGGCGAGATGCAGGTGTACGCCACGGAGGGGCTGGACGCCGGCGATCCCTGGCAGGGGCTCGAGCAGTTCGTGTGGGCCTCGACGGAGAAGCTTTCGGCCGATGCGCTCAGCGTCCGCGCCCTCGACGGCACGGCCGAGAGCGCCGAGGTCAAGCGAGGCGCAGCCGACCTCAGCGACGTGATCGTCGAACTGGTGGAGCGCGCGATGGCCTCTGGGGCCGTGCGGCCCGACCTGACGGCGCAGCAGGTGGAGACGATCCTCCGTCACACCGCGGGCGCCGTTCGCGGCGCGCAGCAGTCGGGGTTCGACTGGCGGGCCTACGTGCAGGTGGTGCTCGACGGCCTGCGGGCGCCCGCCGACCGGCGCAGCTAGGCGTGCGCATCGAGCGCGTGACCGATGCCGCCGGGGTCGAGGCCGCAGGGCCGCTGCTCGACCGGCCCCCGGCGGCCGATGCCACCCGCCGGTTCCTCGCCGATCCGGGCCACCACCTGCTGGTCGCCTACGAGGCGGACGTCCCCGCCGGCTTCGTCACCGGCGTCGAAATGACCCACCCCGACAAGGGCACCGAGATGTTCCTGTACGAGCTCGGCGTGTCCGAGGGCCTTCGCAGCCGCGGCATCGGCCGGTCGCTGGTGGCCGCGCTGGCGCAGCTGGCCCGAGACCGTGGCTGTTACGGCATGTGGGTGCTCACCGGTCCCGGCAACGCCGCCGCGCAGACCGCCTACTCGGCCGCGGGCGGCGTCCGCGAGGCGGACCAGGCGTTCATCACCTGGACATTCACCACCGCGGCCGGCTGAGGGCGCGTCAGCCGGTCATCCGGATCGCGACGTCGTACTTCCTGACCGACGTGCGGCTCCCGGGAGTGTCGTCCGACGGCATCGCGTTCAGCGCCGCGTCTCCCCGCCGGTAGTCGTCGTCGTTCTCGAAGAACAGGATCGCCAGCGACTCCTCGGCATCGGGATCGTGGAGGATCAGGATCTCGCTTGCCGGAACCTCGTCGGGCCGGCCCCCTTCGCCGATCTCCTGCCTGAGCGCTTCGATCCGGTCCTTGTTGACGCCGTTGAAGGACACCACGCGTGCCAGTGCCATGTCACCCTCCCTGTCGGTTGAGGCGACCATACACCGATCCCGGGGTGCCGACGGCGAGCGGCGCCAGGCGTCAGCCGGTGCGCTGCAGGACGACCACCCTCCTCCGCGGCCACCCGGGCCCGTGCCGGGAACACGTCGTCCCGCCATAACCCTCAACTCCGCAGTCGATGCTGCCGAGCACTGGATTGATGCTTTCCCTCGGCCGCACGGGTCCCGCAGCCGCCCATCGCGTCGGCCCCCGGCTGCGCCGGGCGCTGCTGGCCGCCGCCGTCGGCGGCTGGCTGTTCGTGGCCTCGTTCGCCGGCGTGCTGCTGGCGGTGACCGGCTTTTCGGAGGCGCGCTACACGGTCGGCCCGGCCGAGATGAGCGTGCGCACCTCGCTGGCCACGCGGGGCACGGTCGACGTCTACGTGCCGATCGTCGACTGGGGTATCCGCGCCCATCCCTACGCGGCGCCGCTGCGGCTGTCGGCCCAGGTGGTGTCGGTCGACCGCCGGGTGGCGTTCGGCGCGCTGGGCAGGGGCCGGGCCGACGGCGACGTTCGGTCGGTGGAGGCCGGCGCTCCCGATGCCGTCCGCCGGGCGCTGCGTCGGGCGATGCTGCTGGCCTTCGTCGGCGGCCTCGGCGGCGGTGCGGTGGGCGGGCTGGCGTTGATGGCCGTCGCCACCCGCCGGCGGGCGATCGCACTCGGTGCGGCCACCGGCCTGTGCGTCAGCGCGGCGATCGTGGCCGCCTGCGCGCTGGGCATGCGGGGGCCGGACTACGCCGCGTTCAGGGCGCCGACCTTCTATGCCCACGGCGGCGAGCTGCCGAAGCTGCTGGCCTTCTCCGACCGGCTGGTCGACGCGGGGGAGAGCTACCGGTCGAGCTACGAGCAGGCGCTGTCCGGGCTGTCGACGCTGGTGAACGCCGCCGCCGGTGACCGGCGCCCGGCACCTGCGCGCTCGTTCATGGTGGCCTCTGACATCCACGCCAACACGCTGGTGCTGCCGGCCTTCCGGCTGTATGCGGACCACCGGCCGGTGTTCGTCGTCGGCGACTTCGCCCAGCAGGGCACCCGCCTCGAGGCCGGCATCGTGACCCGGGCGGCAACGCTCGGCCATCCCACCGTCGCTGTCTCAGGCAACCACGACACTCCGCTGATCATGCGCGCGCTGGCCCGGGCCGGGGCGCTGGTGGTGACCACCCGCGGCAGGCTGCGGGGAGACGGCTCCGTGACCGGCCCCGCCGTGCAAGACGTCGACGGGCTGCTGGTCGCCGGCTTCGGCGACCCGCGGGCCGCCGGGGCCGGCGGCTTCGGCCACGACGTCGACCTGACGCCGGTCGAGCTGGCGCAGGCCGCCGAGCGGCTGACCGGCTGGTACGACCAGCTGTCACCCCGGCCGCAGATCCTGATGGTGCACGACTTCCGGCTGGCGGCGGCCCTGGCGGCCCACGTGGCGCCGTCCGGCGCGCCACTGCTGATCCTCACCGGCCACGATCATCGCCAGCATGTCGACCAGAGCGGACGCGTCGTGGTCGTCGACGGCGGCACGCTGGGAGCGGGTGGCGTGTTCGAGGTCGGCCGCTCGCCCGCCGGGTTCGCGCAGGTGCATCTGGACGCCGATGCCTGGCCGGTCGCGGTCGACCTGATCCAGGCGGGGCCGCTGTCAGGCGACGCCACGGCGCGGCGATTGGCGCTCGTTCCCGAGGCACCCCCGGATCCGCCGCCGGCCGCCTACCCGGCGGCCGTCCGCCGCCGCTGACGCCGTTCTAACCGGCGCTTCGGGGGCCCTGGTAGCGGGGCAGGCCGTCGTCGGGGATCGGTTCCCAGACCGCGGCCGAGCGAACGTACTGGCGGTAGCTCGGGCGGACGCCGGGATCGCCGTCGAATGCGCCCATCCGGACGCTGAACACGTCGCGGTCGGTCGGGTGCCTGCTGAACAGCGCAGCTCCGCACAGCCGGCAGAACAGCTTGGCCCAGCCATCCGCCGGCTCCCAGGCGCCGACGTGCTCCTCGCCCTGCACCAGCCGCAGGCTGCCCGGCTCGATCGACGCCTGCGCGGACGCGGCCGTCCCGGTGCGCCGCTGGCAGCGGGTGCAGTGGCAGTAGCTCGCCGACACCGGCGGTGCCGTGAGCTCGAACCGCACGGCGCCGCACAGGCAACCGCCGCGCATCGCCGCCGTCGAAGAATCGCTCACGACCACCAGCCTAGCGTGAGAAGATCGCTCGGTGAGGCCGCTGCCGCCGCCGTCTCTCGAGGTGATCACCGACCGGCCCGACCGGCGGCTGGTCGTGCTGATGTCGACGCCCGAGGCCGTCGTCACCCAGGCGCGCTACGGCCCCGGCCAGCCGGGGGCCAGCCCGCACGTGCACCGGCGCCACGCCGACCTGTTCCACGTCGTCGAGGGCGGCCTCGAGTTCCTGCTCGGCCCGAACCACTCCCGGCACCGCCTCGGCCCCGGTCAGACGGTGATCGCGCCGCCCGGCGTCGTCCACGGATTCGACCTGCCCGCGTCCGAGGCGGGCTGGTTCCTGAACGTCCACGCGCCGGGGGTGGAGTTCGACGTCTACCTCCGCGAGCGGGGGCTGATCGAGGACCGGGCGCTGCTCGATGCCAAGGCCGCCCGCCATGACATCTACGACGAACCGGCGGACGGCGGGCTGCCCGAGGATCGTGCGGTGATCTCCAGCGCCGGGCTGGTCGAGACCTGGCGGAGGTGGGCGCCGCCCGGCGAGGACACCGAGACGGCCGCCGCGGTGATGCGGGCGGCGCTCGAGCTGGCCCTCTCGACACCATCGGGGTCGCCGGGCGTGTGACCAGGTCTCACCCTCGACATGAGGGTGAGTCTCACACCAGCTGCTCGATCAGCCCGGCCAGGGCGCAGGCCACGATCACCGGCACGATCCCCACCCGCTCCAGCCGCAGCGCCATGAATGCGGCTGCCGCGAGCAGGCAGGCGAAGACGTCGAGCCGGCCGTCGTCGACCAGGACGTTTCGGCCGACGAACACCGCCAGGCCGGCCACCACACCGACCACCGCCACCGTGACACCGGTGAGGGCGCTCGCCACCCGGCCGCGCTCGGGGATGCGGTCGATCAGCGGTGCGCCGATGATGATGAACAGGAACGACGGCGTGAACGTGAAGTAGGTGGCCACCGCGGCTCCAGCGATCGCCATCGCGGTGCCGTCGCCGGACCCCGCCATGTAGCCGACGAAGGTGTTGACGAGGATCAGCGGCCCGGGCGTCGTCTCGCCCAGCGCCAGTCCGGCGATCATCTGGTCGCTGGTCAGCCAGCCGAAGTGGTGGACGGCGGCGTCGGCCACGAACGGCAGCACGGCGTAGGCGCCGCCGAAGGTGACCAGCGCCGCGGCGGTGAAGAACCATGCCAGGTCGCCCAGCACCCCGCCCACCGCCAGCAGTGCGGCCAGCGGGGTCAGCCACACGGCCAGGCCGACGGCGATCCGGCGCCGGAGCTTCCGCCAGTCGTGCACCTCGCCGGCCGCGGCCGGCGGGCTCGTCGCCGGGCCGCCGTGGGCGGCCGGCTCCAGCAACCCCGGCCGCCGGCCGGCCAGCATGCCGGCGACCGCTGCGGCCGCGATGATCAACGGGAACGGCGCTCCGGCGATGCTGGCCACGAAGGCGGTGACGGCGATCGCCCACCCCGCCGGGCCGCGCAGCACCCGCCCGGCGATCCGCAGGACGGCGCCCAGCACCACCGCGACCACGGCGATCGCCAGCCCTCTGACGATGCCGCTGACCACCCGGGTGTCGCCGTGGTTCACGTACACGTAGCTGAGCGTGGTCATGACCAGGAAACCGGGCAGGATGAACAGCCCACCCGCCGTCAGCGCGCCGCGAATGCCGTACAGCGTGTAACCGCTGTACGACGCCAGCTGCTGCGCCTCCGGGCCGGGGAGCACCATGCAGAAGCTGAGGGCGCGCAGGAACCGGGTCTCGGACAGCCACCGCTTGCGGTCGACCAGCTCGCGATGCATGACCGCGATCTGGCCCGCCGGCCCCCCGAAGCCGATGCAGCCCAGCCACAGCCAGAACGCCAGGGCTCGAAGCTCGCTGGGCCGGAGGCGGTCGGGATCCTGCATCGTTCCGACCCTACATTCGGGGGGCATGACAGGTGGATGGTCCCGGATAGGATCCAGCTGTGATCGACCTCGACACCGTGTCTGCGGACGCGCTGGAACGAGATCTCCGCCGCGCGCTCGCCGGCCACCGCACGGCCGACCAGATCTATGACGCGGCCTGCTCGCTGTTGCGGGAGCGGCTGGGTGAGGAGGCGCTGGTGGCCATCTACGTGGCGGACGGCGACGTGCTGACGCTGCGGGCGCAGCGGGGCTATGTCCAGGCCATCAACTGGCTGCTGCCGGACTGGGGCTGCTTCGGCGCCGCATACCGGATGGGAAGCACGATGCATCTCGAGTCCAATGCCGGCGACGAGGACATCTTCATCCAGTCGGCCGAGGGCGTGGAGGCGATGATCGCGGTGCCGTTCACCGGCGGCGTCATCCGAGGATTGCTGGGGCTGGAGTCGCCCAGCCCGATCAGGCCGGAGCTGGTGCCGCCGCTGGAGGATGCGGCGGCGGCGATCGAGGAGGCGGCGCGGCAGCTGCCCGAGGAGAGCCGGCAGATCGCCAAGGGCCCGCAGCGGCTGTCTCGGGCGTTCGTCCAGATCGCCTCGATCCGCGATCCGGGTGCGCTGCTCGAGATGGCCGCCCGCACGATCGGCGAACTGCTGGAGATGGACGTGGTGCAGATCGGGGAGATCGAACGCGGTGAGCTCCACCAGCGCACGATCTGGCGGCTGCGGGCCGGCGCGGACGGTGGCCTCGACGTCGATCACCTGCGCGGCGTCGCCTCCGACTTCGGCGGCGGCCCCAGCTTCACCCAGTTCCCGCGGCCGGACGTCTCGCCGATCACCGAGCGGCTGCGCGAAGCGGGCATCGGCAACGTCGCCGGGCTGCCACTGCGCGCCGGCGGTCGGCTGATCGGCTACGCGGTGTGTACCTCGCGGGAGGGTGTCACGATCACCCCCGATCGGTTCGAGGAGGCGGAGATGGTGGCGATGCACGCCGCCGCCCTGCTGGAGGGGCTGCGGGCGCTGGAGTACGCGGAACGATCGGCCGCCAGCCAGCGCAGCCTCGAGCTGGTCGCCGCGGCCCGGGCGCGCCGCCAGGAGGTGGTCGCCCATCTCGGCCAGCAGGCGCTGGAGGGCGCGGCCCCAGACCGTCTGGCCCAGCTGGGCGTGACCCAGCTGGCCGAGATCCTGGGGCTCGACCACGTCACCCTGTTCGATCTGGTGGAGCCGGACACTCTCGAGATCCGGGCGTCACACGGTCGCGGCCCGGAAGCCGCGGGACTGCGGGTGGCGGTGACTCCCGGCTCGGCCGGCGAGTACATCCTCAAGGCCGGCGAACCGGTCGTCTCGCCCGACGTGCCCGCCGAGACGCGGTTCCGGATGCCGGCCTCGGTGCTCGAGCTGGGCGTCAGCTCGGCGATCGCCGTGCGCATGTTCGCCGGAGGGCTGCCAATGGGCGTGATGACCGCCTACAGCGTGGCGCCGCGCGACTTCACCGAGGATGACGTGCATTTCGCCCAGTCGATCGCCTACGTGATCGCCTGCGCGTTCGCAGCGCAGCGGGCCGCCGACGCCCTGGCCGACAGCGAGCGCCACCGGCTCGAGGTGGTCGCCGCCATGCTTCGGGCAGGGGATGAGGAGCGCTCGCGGATCGCCACCGACCTGCACGACGACACCGTGCAGGTGATGACCGCCACCCTGCTCACCGTCGACCGGCTCCGAAACGCCATCGTCGAGGGCGACACCGAGCGGATGCTGGCGGTCTCCGAGGAGGTGCGGCAGACGCTGACCAGGGCGATGGAGCGCACCCGGCTGATGATGTTCGACCTCCGCCCGCCGTTGCTGGACGCCTACGGCCTCGAACCGGCCATCCGCGACATGGTGCACCAGGCCGCCGAGGAGGCGGGCTTCGAGACCGACGTCGACGTGCGGGTGGGCCGGCATCCGGAGCTGCTCGAGGCGCTTGCCTACCGGACCGTCAGGGAAGCCGTCATCAATGCCCGCCGCCACTCCGGAGCGAGCAGGTTGGAGGTGCAGCTGGAGGAGGAGAATGGGCACCTGCGCGGCGTTGTGCGCGACGACGGGGCGGGGTTCGACGTCGCCGCCGCGACCGGGCGCCGGCGGCAGCGATTCAGCCTGGGACTCGACGCCCTGGTCGAGCGCGTGCGGCTGGCCGGCGGTGAGGTCGAGATCGACTCGCGTCCCGGGGAGGGGGCCGAGATCCGCTTCGAGCTCCCGACCGTGAGCTCGACGGCGGGCACGGCGCGCCGTTGAGCCGGCGCGATGCCGTCCGACCCCGTTCGTACGATGGGGTGATGGCGGACCGACGCGACAACCTGGCCATGACGATCGACCTGCGATTGGCCGATCTGTGGGCCGAAGTGTTCGAAGCATGCCCGGACGGGATCGATGCCGAGCTGCTGGGGTGGTTCCTGCGCGCAGCCTACGGGCAGGGCTACACCGACGCCCTGCGCGAATCGACGCGGGGGCAGCTGTGCCTGGATCTCGGGTACACCGTGCCCGAATCAGCAGCGTAGGCCTGCCGCCGCGGCGCCCCGAAACCGGGTGGTAATCTGGCCCCGATGAGTGCCAGACCGCGCCTTGTGATCGCGCTCGGAGTCGCCTCGCTGCTGTCGGTGTTCCTGGTCTACACGGCGCTGGCCGGCTCGAGCACGCTGCTGGTGTCGGTCGAGCAGCTGTCGGCGAACCAGGACAACGCGAAGAGCCGCACCGTGCAGCTGACCGGGACGGCGGTGCGCTGCCAGGGCGGCGCCTGCTCGCAGCTCGACGCGCCGTTCGTGTTCACGCTCAAGGACGACGGCTCCGACCGCACGGTGCCCGTGCGCTACTCCGGCGGCTCGGTGCCCGACGCGTTCAAGGAGGGGCGGCACGTGATCGTCACCGGAAAGCTGGTGGACGGCACCTTCGTCGCCCAGCCCGACTCGCTGGTCACCAAGTGCCCCAGCAAGTACTCGGGCGGCGGGGGCGGAACCTAGCACCGTCCCGGTCGAGCCAAACCGGCCGGCGTGACCGGCTCCGGTGAGGCGATCGCCGAGTGGTGGAGTTGACGGCGGTTCCCCCGCCGCTTAGCGTTATCCGGCGGAGCGCCTAGCCAGGCGCTCCCCTACGCGCGGGAGTGGACGATGGGGCCGACATGTGCGTCATGCGGGGCCGAGGCGCCGGCCGACGCCACCAGGTGCGCGGCCTGCGGAGCGGCACTCGGGTGGCGGGTCGCGGACGGCGGCGAGCCGGGCGGCGCCGACGAGCTGCGCCCGGTGACGGCGCTGTTCGCGGACATCGTCGGCTCAACGGGGCTCGGAGAGCAGCTGAACCCGGACGAGGTGAAGGCCCTGGTCGGCGAGTGCGTGACCCGCATGAGCCAGGTGGTGGAGCGGTTCGGCGGCACGGTGCAGGCGTACATGGGCGACGGCATCTGCGCCTACTTCGGTGTGCCCACGGCCCACGAGGACGACGCCGACCGCGCCGCCGAGGCGGCGCTGGAGCTGCTGACGACCGTCGCCGCCTACGGCCGCGACGTCCGCCAGGCCTGGGGGATCGAGGAGTTCGACGTCCGCATCGGCATCAACGGGGGGCTGGCGGCGGTGGGCACGGTGGGGGCGGCCCAGCCCCAGCCGGTCGCCCTCGGGGACATGACCAACGTTGCCGCTCGGCTCCAGGGGTCCGCAGCTCCCGGCACCATCGTCGCCGGAGAGAGCACGGCGCAGCGCCTGATGCCGCGGTTCGTGCTGGAGCAGATCGGCGAGCTGACGCTCAAGGGGCGGGCGGCGCCGGTCACGGCCTGGCGGGTGCTCCGCCGCAAGACCTCCAGCGTCGACCGCTCGCTGGCGCCGCTGGTCGGCAGGGAGATCGAGGCCGACCGGCTGAGGCATACCGCCGACGACCTGATCGCCGGCCGGGGCCAGTCGCTGCTGCTGGTCGGAGACGCCGGGATCGGCAAGTCGCGGCTGCTGGCGGAGCTTCACGACCGCGCCGGCGACGGTGTCACCTGGCTGGAGGGCGACTGCCGGTCGTACGGGGCGGCCGGGCTCTACTGGCCGTTCGTCCAGATGATGCGGGCATGGCTGGGCGTGGAGCCGGCCGACCGCGAGATCGTGGTTCGGATGAGGATGCGGGCCAGGCTCCCCGCGCTGTACGACGACCCGCCCGCTGACCCGCTGTTCTTCCTCGGCCACTTGCTCTCCGTCCAGCCGGATGCCGACGAAAGGGAGCGGATCCGCGACACCTCGGCCGACGACCTGTCGGCGGGGATCCGGGCGGCGTTCTGCGAGTGGATCATGCGCCTCGCCGTCCGCGCCCCGGTGGCTGTGGCGATCGAGGGCCTCCACGAAGCGGATGCGTCGACCTGCCAGATGCTGGAGGACCTGCTCGACCTGACCGATCGGGCCCCCGTGCTGGTGGTCATGACGTCGCGGCCGGAGCGGGACACCGTGGCCTGGCGGTTCCGCGCCCACGCGCTGACCCAGTTCGCCCACAGGTTCGAGGAGATCACCCTGGAGCCGATCGCCCCGGAGGCCGCCGCCCAACTGCTCGACGTGATCGCACCCGGCGTGCTCGACCCAGCCAGCCGGCACGAGCTGGTCAGCCGGGCGGAGGGCAACCCGCTGTACCTCGAGGAGATGGCTCACGCGCTGGAGCACAAGGAGTTCCGCCCGCATGCCTGGACGGTGACCGCGGGCACGGCCGCGCCGCTGCCGCCGACGCTGGACACACTGCTGATCGCCCGCTTCGACCGCCTCGACGCCGACGCCCGCGCGCTGGGGCAGACCGCCGCCGTGATCGGCCGCGAGTTCCCGGCCCGGGTGCTGGAGCGCGTCGCCGGGTCGCAGCGGTACCAGGCCGGGCTGCCCGGGCTGCTGCGGTCAGGCGTAATCCGGGAGGCCCGCCGCTACCCGGAGCTGGAATACAGCTTCCGCCACGGGTTGCTGCAGGAGGCGGCTCGGGGCACGCTGACCCAGGCCCGCCGCGCTGATCTGTGCGGCCGGCTGGCGGAGGTGTTCGAGGAGCTGTTCGCGGACTCGCTCGACGAGCGCCTGGAGATGCTCGCCCACTACCACGCCCAGAGCGGCAACCTGCCGCGGGCGCTGGAGTACCTCGAGCGGGCGGGCGACCGCGCGGCCGACTGGGGCCAGCCGGACCTGGCAGCCACCCTCTGGCGGCGCGCCCTGCGGGTCGCGACGGCGCTCGGAAACGAGACCGCTGTGGCTGCGCTGGTCGAGCGGCTGGGCGACGACGAGCTGCCGGAGCAGCTCGACACCGGCGACCTGCCGGAGCCGCCGGCAGAGCCGGCACCGGCCCGGATCGGCCCCTACCTGCTGGAGGGGCCGCTTCCACCGCTGGCCACGACGGTGCGGGCCTCGGCACCCGACGAGGGGCTGGTGGCGCTGCGGTTGGTCGGCAGGTCGGAAGACGACGACGGGGAGTGGCAGCAGCTCCGCGCGTCGACGGCCGCCGCCGCGCGCGTCGACGACAGCCACCTGGTGCCCGGCCTGGCGGCCGGCGAGGCCGATGGCTGGCGGTACCTGGTGATGGCCTGGTGCGACGGCGGGTCGCTGGCCGATCGGCTGGCGGACGGCGCCGGCGTGTCCATCGAGCACACGGTTCAGACCATGGTGCGGGCGGCACTGGGTCTCGACGCGCTCCACCGGGCCGGCCTGGTGCACGGCGGCGTGCGTCCGCAGTCCGTGCTGTTCGACGGCGAGGGCCGGGCGCGGCTTGCGCGCGTCGCCACGTCGCCGCCGGCCGCGGCCTTACCCGGCCGCGCTCCCGAGGTGGCCGCGGGCGGCGACGTCACGCCGGCCGCGGAGATCTACGAGCTGGCCTCGGTTGCCGCGGCCTGCCTCGACGCGGCCGGTGCGCCGGCGCCGGCCGACCTGCTGTGGTCGGTGGAGCAGGGTCGCGCGGCGGACCCCGCCCGCCGCCCCGGCACGGCGGCGATGTTCGCCCAGATGCTGCGGATGGCGGTCCGCACCCCGGCCCCTCACTGAGGGGCCGCTGCACCCTTGCCGATGATGCTCCGGGTGCCCCGGGTGCCGCTCCAGAACTTCCACCATGAGAGCAGCTCGCCGGGCAGCTGGGTGTGCTGGCGGGCCACGCCGAGGATGTCACGGTGGTCGGGCTGGGGAGGGACACCCTTCGTGTTCGTCCGCTCGTGCGTCCAGACGAGCACGGAATCGCCGTTCAGGTCGACGTAGCAGGCGACGTGGCCACCGACCGAGCCGGTCGGGTGCAGCCACACGCGCTCGCCGCGCCATTTTCTCGCCTTGCAGCCGTTCGAGTCGGGCTCGATGCCCTGCGCCGTGAGGATCGGCCGGTACGCCGCTTCGAGGGTCGCGGTGTCGGGGAAGAGCGAGATCTGGTACGTCAGCCCGGCAGGCGTGGCCGCGGTGCAGTCGAGGGTGGCGATCGCGCTGGTGGGGCCAGGGCCGCTGTTGCAGTGCGAGTACAGGGCGGTCGGCATCACCAGTTTCAGGTCGCTCGGTTGCACGGTCGTCCCCAGCCCCGCGGACTGCCCGCCCGTCTGGGCTCCTCCGCTGCCCGGGGCCCCACCGCCGTTTGACGACGAGTTGGAGCCGCCCTGTGCCGCGCTCGGGCTGCTGTCGTCGCCGCTGAGCAGCAGCACCCCGATCACGGCCAGGGCGGCGATCAGGGCGGCCGCCAGCGCCGGCACCACCAGCGAGCGGCGGCCGCGGGGCGGCATCGACGGCGCGTCCGGGCCGTCTCCGGCCGGAAGTCGACCGCCGCCGGCCGGCTCGGGCGGCGCGGCGCTGACCACGTCGGAGCGTTCCCCCGTCTCCTGAGGTCGCGGGGGTGCCGGCTGGGCCGGCGGCGCAGCGGCCGCAGAGCCGGCCACGGCCGCGGCCAGCACGCCGGGGATGTCGGCCGCGTTGCTGTAGCGGTCATCGGGGCGCTTGGCCATGGCGGTGGAGGTGATCTCGTCGACCACCGGGGGCAGGTCGGGGCGGACGTCGGTGACCCGCGGCACCTCGTCCCGGACATGGGCGAACAGCACGGCAACGTCGGCATCGTGCGGGTAGGGCACGGAGCCGGTCAGGCATTCGTAAAGCACGCAGCCCAGCGAGTAGATGTCGGCCCGGTGGTCGACGTCCCGCGCCTCCACCTGCTCAGGCGCGACGTAGTCGACCGTGCCCAGGAACTGGCCGGTGTTGGTCAGCCCCGACCGCGAGATCATGTGCTTCATCAGGCCGAAGTCGGCCAGGTAGGCGTGGTCGAGCACCTCGCGCTCGCCGCCCGCCCGTTCGGTGAGGATGTTCGCCGGCTTGATGTCGCGGTGGATCAGGCCGCGCTGATGGGCGACGGCCAGACCGCGGGCGACCTGCGAGATGATGGCGGCCGCCCGCGGCAGCGACAGCGGGCCCTGCTCGCGGATCAGCGTCTTCAGGTCGCACCCCTCGACGTAGCGCATGGCGATGTACAGCAGTCCGTCCTGCTCGCCGGCGTCGTAGATGGGGATGATGTTCGGGTGGTTGATCGACGCCGCCAGCCGGGACTCGCGGACGAACCGCTCGCGGAATGCGTCGTCCTCGGACAGGTCGGCGCTCAGCACCTTGAGCGCGACCTCGTTGCCGAGCCGCATGTTCTCCGCCCGGTAGACCACGCTCATGCCGCCCCGGCCGAGCACCCCCTCGATGCGGTAGGAGGCGAACTGCGATCCGACGCGCGGCATCTGGCCGATGCCAACGGCACCGCCGGGCCCGCCCAGATTCGGCGTGTCACCTCGATGGTCGCTCATCCGATCCTTTCCGCTCCACAGGCAGTGGCGCGAAGCCCAGGCGACCAGGCGCGAGCCCAGCACAACGCCGTCGCCCCCCGCCCAGAAGCAGTGGCCTGCGAGCATACGCCGGGGCGATCGGAAGTGTCAACGGTCACGCTCACCGGTATCGGCCCGCGATGGCGGCGGCGGCCGCCGCCCCGGCCCTGACGCGGCCGCTACAGTTTGCTCGATCGTGGCCACGCTCTTCATCTCAGCCGGCGGCGAGGCGTAGTGGCTGTCTTCGGCACCGCTGCGCTGATCGTCACCTTCGCGCTGGCCGTCTACGCCACCGGCGCCGCGCTGCTGGCGGCTCGCCGCCGGGATCGACGGCTGATGCAGAGCGCGGCCAATGCGCTGATGGCCGGCTTCGCCACCACGCTGGCCGCCACCGCCTGCCTGCTGATCGCGCTGGCCCGCCACGACTTCTCGATCCAGACGGTCGCCACCACCACCAGCCGCGAGCTGCCGCTCCAGTACCGGTTGTCGGCGCTCTGGGCCAGCCAGGAGGGATCGCTGCTGCTGTGGCTGACGGTGCTCACCGGCGCGGCGTCGCTGGTGATGCTCCAGAACCGCCGCCGGAACCGCGAGCTGATGCCGTGGGTGGCCGCGGTGCTGGGCGGGATCATCGTCTTCTTCTCGGGGATGGTGGCGTTCGTGTCGCCGCCGTTCCAGCAGGTGTCCGGAGCAGCCCCGGCCAACGGCTCGGGGCTCGACCCGGCGCTGCAAAACCCCTACATGGTGGCCCACCCGCCGATGCTCTACATGGGCTACGTCAGCGTCGCCGTGCCGTTCGCATTCGCGATGGCGGCGCTGATCGCCGGCCGCACCGACTCCCGCTGGCTGGTGGCCGTCAGGCGCTGGACACTGTTCGCCTGGATGTGCCTGGGGGTGGGGATGCTGCTGGGCGCCCACTGGGCGTACGTCGAGATCGGCTGGGGCGGCTACTGGGCCTGGGATCCGGTGGAGAACGCGGCGCTGATGCCCTGGCTGGCGGCCACCGCCTTTCTGCACTCGGTGATGGTGCAGGAGAAGAAGGGCATGCTGAAGGTGTGGAACATGGTGCTGGTGACCGCCACCTTCGCGCTGGCGCTGTTCGGCACGTTCCTCACCCGCAGCGGCGTCGTGGGATCGATCCACGCCTTCGTCCAGTCCGGTGTCGGCGTCTACCTGCTGGCGTTCATCGCCGTGGTGCTGGCGGTGGCAACGGCGCTGATCGTGTGGCGGCTGCCGATGCTGCGCAGCGAGCACCGGCTGGAGTCCGTGGTGTCGCGAGAGGCAACCTTCCTGTTCAACAACCTGCTGTTGCTGGCGTTCGCCTTCGCCATCCTGTGGGGCGTGATCTTCCCGGTGCTGTCGGAGGCCGTGCGCGGCGTCCAGTCGACGGTATCGACGCCGTACTACAACTTCTTCCTGGTCGCATTCGGGCTGCCGCTGCTGATCCTGACCGGGATCGGGCCGCTGGTGGCCTGGCGAAAGGCGTCGGTCAACAGCCTGGCCCGGACATTCCGCTGGCCGGCCATGTCCGCCCTGGCGGCCGGCGGGCTGCTGGCGCTGGCGGGGCTGGGCTCCAGCGCCGCC
>DATLLX010000275.1:0-3236 GCA_035537595.1 Gaiellales bacterium
AGCTCACGCAGCGTCAGCCTGGCGTGCGAGGCTCCGGAGCGCGCCTCCAACCAGTCGAGCAGGTCGTGCACCGTCCGGTAGACCAGCGTCTCGACCGTCTCGTCTTGGCGGCCCACGCGCACATCGGCTTCGACCCGTAGCTGGGACGTCCTGGTGAACCGCCTGGCCAGCGACGGCAGCGCGCCCGGCAGGCCGTCGATCACCAGCAGCGGCGGCCGGAGGCTGAGCGCCAGCCGCCGGATGCGCTCCACCGCCTCGGCGAGCACGCGGCGGGTCTCGGCCACCGCGCCGGCGTCGACGCCGGGCGTCCACTCCAGCCGGTCGAGCGCGAACAGCGAGGCCGTCATCACCTGTACGGCATCGTCGTGCAGCTCGGTGGCGATCCGCGTTCGCTCGTCGTCCTGGAGCCGCAGGGCCCGGCCGAGCACCTCCCGGTTGTGGCGCTCTGTGACGTCGCGGGCGACCATCATCCCGCCCTCGATCTGCCCGCCGCGACCGGGCAGCGGCACGACGTCGACATCGAAGCGGAGCCGCCCGTCCGTCGTGCGCACGTGAGCCACGCCGCTGGTGCCGTCGAGTGCCGCCAGGCAGTGAGGGAGCAGCTTGATCCGCGCGGCAGGCGGGATCACTTCGGTCAGCGAACGGCCGACCAGCAGCTCGCCATCGTGCCCGTTGTCGATCAGCGCCGAGCCCTCGGCCACCTCCAGCACCAGCTCGCGGTCGAACACGAACACCGCGGTGCCCGGCAGCCGCGCCATCATCGCCTGCCACAGGCGGTGGGCGCGAAGCTCGGGAGCGTCATCGACCTGGGTCGACTGGAAGCTGTCGTCGAGGGAAGCCAATGGTTAATCGTATGCCCGCAAAATGCGGCCCCGCGCTACCGCTCTGGGGGAATCGCACCCCCGGTTTGCGGTAGCTCTCGGGTGGACAGAATGCCTGCACAGGATCTGTCTCAGCGCCCTTGAGGTGACCGCATGGAGTGCGGGCGAGAGGACTCGAACCTCCACGGCCTAGGCCACCGGCTCCTAAGGCCGGCGCGTCTACCAGTTCCGCCACGCCCGCTCCCGAAAGAGCGTACTTGACAGCGTCTATCAAGACAGGCGCCCCCGCAGCCGATGAACCATGCGTACAAGGTCCCCATCCTCAGCGCTCCCAGCGAGGCTCACAATCGACGTGCACCACCCCCTTTCGGCCGACAGGCCGCTGCATGACGTCCGCTCGGACGCACTCGGCCATGCCGTGTTCGCCGGCCATTTGGCGCGCTGCATCGCGGAAGTGACGCCGGAGGACGGGATCGTGATGGGGATCTCCGGGGCGGCCGGATCGGGCCGCTCGACGGTGCTCAACTTCATCCGCCACCACCTGCGGGAGCAGGGTGATGGGCGGTACAGCGTGATCGACTGGAATCCGTGGCTGGCGCCGGGCCAGGAGCCGCTGGAGCGGCGCCTGGTTCAGCTGCTGGCCGCCGCAGTGCTGCCCGAGGGCGAGCAGGACGAGAGTGGCGGCACCGCGGCCCTGCAGGCCCGGGTGGTATCCGCCCTGGCGGCGGGCCAGCGGCGGCTGGTGGTCATCGTCGACGACGCCTGCCGGCTGGCCGATGCGGAGACACGGGAGCTGCTGCGCCTGATCGCCTCCTTCGCGGGTGCGCCCAACCTGGTGTTCGTGCTGGCGCTCGACCGGGACATCGAGGCGGCGGACACGCTGAGCAAGGTCGTCCACGTGCCGATCTCGCTTCCGCTGCCCGACCGCACCAGCCTGCAGCAGCTGTTCGTCGACCGCATCGACCCCCTGATGGCCGAGGAGCGCGCCCAGGGTCGGGTGGACGAGGAGTACTGGTCGGACATGTGCCTGAACGGCATCGATCACTTCCTGGCCCGCCCACGCGACGCCGTTCGCCTGGTGAACGCGGTGTCGGCCACGCTGCCCGCGGTGCGCGGTGAGGTGAACCCGGTCGACTTCGTCTCGGTCGAGACGCTGCGGCTGTTCTCCCCCATCGCGTACGACGCCATCCGCCGCCGCCCGGACGCCTTCCTGCTGCCGCCCGAGGCGCGCCGCGCCGAGACCGGGGCGCTGGGCGTGACCCGCGAGTTCCACGACCGGTGGCGCGAGCACGTGCCGTTCGACGACCGGGCTGCAACCGACTACCTGCTGATGCGCCTGTTCCCCAGGCTGCCGGACGTGCTGGGCGCCCGTCAGCTGAAGGGCGACTCCGAGGACAGCTGGCGGCCGGGGCTGCGGATCGCCTCCGCGGACGTGTTCCCCGTCTACGTGCAGCTGGCGATCCCGCGGGGCGCCATCTCGAACGCCGACCTGCAGTCGCGGCTGGAGCACATCGGCGACTCCAACCAGTTCGCCGCCACGCTGCTGGAGCTGGCGCGCGACTCGCAGCCCGACTCGCCGGCCCGCCTGCGCGCCTTCCTGGAGCGGCTCGAGAACCACGTCGGCCAGAACGCCAGCGGCGACGAGATCGCCTCCGCCCTGCGAGCCGTCTACCAGGCGGCCGACGACCTGCTGCGCCGCGAGGACACGCGGGGCACCGAGTCGGGCATCGACGCGCAGACGCAGGTCCGCCGCCTGGTGCGCCGGCTGGCGTCGAGCGTGGAGCAGGCAGACCGGGTGCACCTGCTGGAGCATGCCTTCGGCCTCGACGCGTCGCTGGCCTCGATCGTCGACACGGTGGTGATGCTGGGACAGGAGCACGGCAAGTACGGCGGCGAGTGGCAGGAGGGGGCCTCGACCGCGGTCACCTTGAGCCAGCTGGCCCAGCTCGAGAATCTGGCACTCGCCTACGTCAGGGATGCCGCTGAGGACGGCAGCCTGCTGCGGGCGCCGCGGATGCCCGACATCATGCACTGCTGGGCGACGTGGAACCGGAGCGAATGCCGGGCATGGGTGTCGCAGGTGACGGCGACCGACGACGGCCTATTCGCCTTCCTGGAGCCGTTCATGCGCGAGGCCGGCTCCCCCAGCGCCAGCGTGCGGGGCATGGTGGTTGCCAACCGCCTCGACCAGCGCCGGCTGCGGCCCTTCCTAGAGCCGGGCTCGATCGCCGCCCGGGTCGGCGAGCTGGCCGAGCGCTACGCGGACCGCGGCTCCCGGTAGCCGCTCCTTCCTACCCCCGGTACCGCTTCAGCATCCGCAGCCGCCGCGCGAGCACGCTCCCCAGGCCGGGGCGCGGGAGCTCCCCGGTGTCGGGCACGCCCGCGTGGCGGAGCGCGGCGAGGGCGAACCTCAGC
>DATLLX010000276.1:0-3916 GCA_035537595.1 Gaiellales bacterium
TCGCGGCCCTGGGCCTGGTAACCTTTCCCTGGGCCACGCTGGTCGCCAATGTCAGCGGCAGCCTGCTCATTGGCCTGATCGCCGCGCTCACCGGCCCCCACGGTCGACTTCTGGTCGCCCCCGAGCTGCGGCTGTTCTGGATGGTCGGGATCTGCGGCGGTTACACGACCTTCTCGTCCTTCAGCTTGCAGACGCTGACGCTCGCCCAGGTCGGCGACTGGGCGCGTGCCGGGCTGAATGCCGGGCTTTCGTTGGTTCTGTGCCTCGCCGCCGTGGCGCTGGGCTATATGATCGGCGCCTGGCTAAACCGCTTGCCGGGGACGTGACGATGCAGCTTCCCCAGGACGCCATGCTGTTGCGGATTTTCTTCGGCGAGCGCGACCGCTATGGCGGCCGTCCGCTGCACGACGCCATTCTCCACAAGGCTCGCGAATTGCAGCTGGCGGGCGCTACCGTCCTGCGCGGGCCGATGGGCTACGGCCGCAATTCCCAGGTGCACCGCGCCAACCTGCTCGACATGTCCGAGGACCTGCCGATCGTGGTCGAGATCGTCGAAAGCGAGGCCAACCTCAATCGCCTGCTGCCCGAGCTTGAGAAGATGATGGGCAGCGGGCTCGTCACCTTGGAGAAGGTTAAGGTGATCCGCTACGGCGACGGCCAAGGGACATAGGTGGCGAAAAGCCCACCGATGCGGTAGACATTCGGCCGCGGCCGTGACCGCTCCAGGGAGGAACCAGCGTGACCGTGCTCGACGAGGTGCTCGCGGCGAATGCCGCCTACGCCAGCCAATTCGGTGACAAGAGCGGCCTTGCGCTGCCGCCGGCGCGCCAGTTCGCGATCCTGACCTGCATGGACGCCCGCCTGGACCCTGCCAAGTATGCGGGGCTGGCCGAAGGCGATGCGCATGTGATCCGCAATGCTGGCGGCCGGGCGACCGACGACGCGATCCGCTCCCTGGTCATTTCGCACAAGCTCTTGGGCACCCGGACCTGGCTGGTCGTGCACCACACCAACTGCGGGATGGAGCTGTTCACCGACCAGGTGATGGGCGACCTGCTCGAGGACGATCTCGGGACCGCGTCGTTCGACGGGTCCGCATGGTCCAACCCGAACCATCGCGGCGGCCATGCCGCCGGGCATTTCATCAAGTGGCAGACGATCGCCGATCAGGAATCGAGCGTGGTGCGCGACGTCCGCCGAGTGCGCGAGCATCCGCTCGTACCCGGCGAGATCCCGATCTTCGGCTTCGTCTACGATGTGCGTACGGGCAAGCTGAACGAGGTCAAAGCCGCCAGCGAGGCCGGGCGAGCGCGCTGAGCGGAGTGCTCAGACCGCAAACGAGGTTCCGCAGCCGCAGGACGAGCTGGCGTTCGGATTCTTGACCTTGAAGTAGGATCCGGTGAGGTCGTCGACGAAGTCGAGCTCCGAGCCCAGGACGTACATCAGCGACATTCCATCCACGACCAGGGCGGCGCCGTCGCGCTCGACGACCACGTCGCCATCCTCGGCACCCTCGTCGAGCGTGAACTGGTACTGGAAGCCGGAGCAGCCGCCGCCCGACACGCTGACCCGCAGGCGTGCCTCGGCGCGTCCTTCGGATTGCGCCACCGCGGCGATGCGCCTGGCGGCGCTGGCGGTCAGCTGCACCGGAGCGGGTCGGTCGGGAATCGCGGCCATGCATTCTACCTCGCGCGGAACCTCAGTTCTCGCCTGCTTCTTCCTATTTGGGCAATGCTCTTCTATTGTCAAACCTCCCGGCCCGAGCGGGCCCCGCCGGACCGATCGATGGCCGTTCAGCCCTACGCCTGCACCCCGGAGAACAGCCTGGGTCGGGCGATCCCCGAACCCGAAAGCCCCTTGCGTAGCGTCTATCAGCGCGATCGCGACCGGATCGTGCATTCGATCCCTTTCCGCCGCCTCGAATACAAGACGCAGGTGTTCGTCAACTTCGAGGGCGACCACTTCCGGACCCGGCTGACCCACTCGCTCGAGGTGGCGCAGATCGCCCGCGCCATGGCCCGGACGCTGGGCGCGGACGAGGATCTGGCCGAGGCAATCGCTCTGGCGCACGATCTGGGCCATAGCGCGTTCGGCCACGCCGGGGAGGCCGCCCTCGATCAGGCACTCGCCGGCTTCGGCGGCTTCGACCACAATCTGCAGACTTTTCGGATCGTCACCCGGCTCGAGCGGCGCTATGCCGGGTTCGACGGGCTCAACCTGACCTTCGAGACCCTCGAAGGCCTGGTAAAGCACCATGGCCCAGTGGCCGGCCCGCTGCCGGCGGCGATCGCCGAGCATCCCGTGGCCGCGACCATCCGGCCGGACCACCAGCCGCCACTGGAGGCGCAGCTTGCTGCCATCGCCGACGACGTCGCCTACGCCAATCATGACCTCGACGACGGCCTCCGGGCCGGCTTCCTGGCAATCGACGAGCTGGCGCCCCTGCCGCTGGCCGGCCCGGCGCTGGCCGAGGTCGACCGCCGATTTCCCGGATTGGAGGCGCCACGCCGCGTGCACGAGACCATTCGCCGCCTGATCGACGGAATGGTTCGTGATCTCGTCGAGGTCAGCCGCCGCGGCCTCGCGGAGCTGAGCCCGGCCAGCCCGGACGCGATCCGAGGCGCCGGCAGGGCACTGGTCGCCTTCTCCCCCGAGGTCGCCGAAGGTGACGCCGAGTTGCGCCGGTTCTTGCACGATCGCGTCTATCGCCACTACAAGGTCAGCCGCATGACGCTCAAGGCTAGGCGTGTCGTGCGCGAGCTTACCGAGGCCCTGCTCGCCGCCCCCGACTGCCTGCCGGATGGGTGGCGCGAGCGCGCCGGACCATCGGCCTCGTCGGCCACCGCCGCCACCGTTCGGGACTACGTTGCCGGCATGACCGACCGCTTCGCGCTCGACGAGCACGACCGCCTGTTCCGCCTCAGCCGGGACCGTACATGAGCCCGTTCCGCGAGCTCCTGGACGTTGTGCACGCGGCGATCGCCGCGCTGCAGGCGCGCGGCGGGCTGCCGGCGAAGCTGGAGCTCAACCGGGTCGCGGTGGAGCCGCCGCGGGATCCGGCACACGGAGAGGCGGCCACCAATGCCGCCCTCGTGCTCGCCAAGGCGGCGCGCCGCCCGCCACTGGCCCTGGCGGCGGAACTGGCGGATCTGCTTGCGATGCATGGCGACATCGCGCTGGCTGCGCCGGCCCCCCCGGGCTTCGTGAACCTGACCATGGCGCCGACCTTCTGGCAGCGGCAGGTGCCGGCGATCCTGGAGGCTGGCCTCCAGTACGGAAGTAGCACTGTGGGGCAGGGGCTGCACGTCAATGTCGAGTTCTGCTCGACGAACCCGACCGGTCCACTTCATGTCGGCCATGTCCGCGGGACGGTGTTCGGCGACGCCCTGGCCAGTGTCCTGGCGCATGCCGGTTACGCCGTCACCCGCGAGTACTATGTCAACGACGGCGGCGCCCAAACCGAGACGCTCGCCCGCTCGCTTCATTTGCGCTACCGGGAGGCACTCGGGGAGACGATCGGCGAGATTCCCGCCGGGCTCTATCCGGGCGACTATCTGAAGCCGGTGGCGGAAGCGATCGCCGCGCGCGACGGCGACCGCTGGCGCGACGGTGGCGAGAAGGACTGGCTCGAGCCGTTCCAACGCATGGGCGTAGCGGCGATGATGGCCCTGATCCGCGACGACCTCGCGGCTCTGGGCGTGAACCACGACGCATTCACCTCGGAACGCGAGCTGATCGAGGCGGGGCGCGTCGACGAGGCGCTGGCCGTGCTCGACGAGATGGGGCTGCTGTACACGGGCACCCTGCCGCCGCCCAAGGGCGGCAAGCCTGACGCGGACTGGGAGCCCGTGCCGCAGCTGCTGTTCCGCTCGACGGCCTACGGCGACGAGATCGACCGGCCGCTGCGGCGCTCCAA
>DATLLX010000277.1:0-4193 GCA_035537595.1 Gaiellales bacterium
GTTCGCGCGGGTGTTTCGCGGCCAATGACGGCGCCCGTCCCCAACCGCGACCGGCCACGACCGGCGCCCAGGCCGACGGCCCGCAATCGACTCGACCCGGCGACGGCGATCAGGAATCGCTCTACCCTGCCCTGGCCGCGGCGGCCGAGCGGCTGGGCAAGAAGGACTTCGCGTCGCTGTCGGCGGCCGAGCTGATGCAGCTCATCGCCGTGATGCGGCAGCTGAAGCTGGCCACGCCGCTGCGGCGATCCCGGCGCTACGAACCGGGCTCACGCGGGCGGCGGGTCGACCTGAGGGCGACGCTGCGGGGGGCGCAGCGCTCGGGCGGCTACCCGGTCTCGCTGGCCCGCCATCGCCTGCGGTCACGGCCGCGCCGGCTGGTCGTGCTGTGCGACATCTCCGGCTCGATGGAGCCGTACGCCCGCGCCCTGCTCCAGCTCGTCTACGCGGCGGCATCCTCGGGCGGGCCACGGGCTGAGGTCTTCACGTTCGCCACCCGGCTGACCCGGTTGACCAAGATCCTGGCCAAGGTACGGCCGGAGGTCGCGCTCGAGCGGGCCGGCGCAGCCGCGCCCGACTGGAGCGGCGGCACCCGCATCGGGGAGGCGCTGAAGGCGTTCCTCGACCGGTACGGTGCGCGGGGGATGGCGCGCGGCGCGGTCGTGCTCATCATCAGCGACGGCTGGGAGACCGGGGACGCCCAGCAGCTCGGCCGGCAGATGCAGCGCCTGTCGCGGCTCGCCTACCGCATCGTGTGGGCCAACCCGCGCACGGCCTCGCCCCGCTACCAGCCCCTCGTGGCCGGTATGGCGGCCGCCTGGCCCTACTGCGACGCGGTCGTGAGCGCCCACTCCCTGGTGGCCCTCGACCCCTTGCTCCACGCCATCGCCACCCCCCGAGGCTGATCACGCTGGGGCTTCCGCGCCCAGCCCACCGGTTTCGCGCAAGCCGTAATGGGTAAGCTACGCAGAGTGGTGAGACGGATCGGTTTGGATGAGTTTGACGCCATCGTGGCAGATCGCGCGGTAGCGGTCGTGTTCCAACCGATCGTCGATTTGGGCACCGGCGAGGTCGTGGGCATCGAATCCCTGGCCCGACCACCAGCCGGGTCAACGTACGCCGGCCCGCACGAGCTTTTTGCCGAGGCGTACCGCCGTGGCCGGGTCGGTGAGCTCGACTGGGTATGCCGGGGCGCGACCTTCCGGGCGCTGCTGGAGCATCCGGTGCCGGATGGCGTACAGATCTTCATGAACGTCGAGCCGGCCGCCATGGACGCTCCGTGCCCGGCCGACATCGTGGGGTCGTACGCGGCCGCCACCACCCGCTACCCGTTCATCATCGAGATCACCGAGCGGGCAATGACCGATGATCCCGGCGAGTTATTGGCGGCAGTGGAGCGCATCCGCGACGTGCGGGCCGGGGTCGCCATCGACGACGTCGGGGCCGATCCGGCCAGCTTGGCCCTGATGCCGCTGGTCACGCCAGATGTCATCAAGCTTGATCTGCGCTTGATCCGGGCCCGTCCGACGCCCGAAGTCGCGGCCATCGTCAACGCCGTGATGGCCGAGTCGGAGCGCACCGGCGCGACCATCCTGGCCGAGGGCATCGAGACCCTGGCCCACGAGCGGGCGGCTCTCGCCATGGGTGCCTCGCTCGGGCAGGGTTGGCGCTATGGGCATCCGCGGCCGTTGCCATTCGACTTGACGACGCCCCGGAATCCGCTTCGCTCGACGGCCCGCGCGGCGACCACCGACGCCACTCCCTTCGCACTCGCGTCGGCGACGCGCCGAGCGCTGCCGTCGACGACTGAGCTCCTGGCCGCGATGAGCCGGCACATCGAACACCAGGTCATGCACTCGTCGGGCCGGCCGCTCGTCATCAGCGCCTTCGAGTCGATCGACAACTTCGGTGAAGCGACCCGACGCCGTTACGAGATGCTCAGCGCCGACGCCGTCCTGGTGGCCGCGCTCGGCCGCGATATGCCGGAGAAGCCGGCCGACGGAGTCCGCGGTGCCGCGTTGTCCGTGGACGATCCGCTTCGGCACGAGTGGGCGGTCGTCGTGCTCGACAGCCACTTCGCGGCGGCGCTCACGGCTCGGCCCCGGCCTGCCGGGCCGAACGACGGCGGCCGGATGTGGGACTTCGTGGTGACCCACGACCGCGAGCTTGTGCTGAGCATGGCGCGGCCGCTGCTAGCCCGACTGCCGGGCATCGTGCACTGACTGCGTGGTCAACCTAGTCCATGATCACGGCGTTCCTTCCGTGCCGGAACGCGGACAGAATGCCGTGATCACGCGTGGTCGGGGCGTTAGGGTCCGGGGTATGGGCGATCCATTGAAGGAGCAGGGGCAGACCGGCGAGGCGTTGCGGCAGGTCTTCGATGCGGCGATGCCGTTTCTCGATGGCCTGAACGCGCGGCTGGTCTATGACCGCACGCAGGAGCCGCTCCTGGCCGAGCTGGGTGGGGCGCTGCCCGAGCACGGCCGCGGCACGCAGGCGGCGGTCGAGACGCTGCTGCGGGTGGGTGCGGCGACGGCGACGGCCTCGGCTGGCCCACGGTTCTTCCACTTCGTCATCGGCGGGTCGACCCCGGCGTCGTTGGCGGCCGACTGGGCGGTGTCGCTGTTCGACCAGAACGCCTTCGTGCGGGCCTCGTCCAAGCTGGCGGACGCGGTCGAGACGGTGACGCTCGACTGGCTCCGGGAGCTGGTCGGCCTGCCCGTCGGCTGGGGCGGGGTGATGACCGCGAGTGCCACCTTCGCCAACGTGTCGAGCCTGGCGCTGGCCACCCACTGGTGGGCGGAGCAGCAGGGTGTCGACGTCGCGTCGCGAGGGCTGGCTGGCCTTCCGCGCATGCCCGTGCTGGGTGGTGGACACGTGCACCCGAGCGCGCGCAAGGCGCTGCAGCTGCTCGGCCACGGCAAGGACACGGTGGAGACGTTCGTGGTCGACGGCACCGGCCGGGTCGACCTGGGAGCGATGCGGCGCCGGCTGGTGGAGCTCGACGGTGCGCCGGCCGTGCTCATCGGCACGGCGGGCGAGCCCAACGCCGGCTACTTCGACCCGATCGCCGAGCTGGCCGAGCTGGCGGAGCAGCACAATGCCTGGCTGCACGTCGACGGCGCGTTCGGGCTGTTCGCGGCCCTGTCGCCGCGGACCGCGCACCTGGTGGCTGGGATTGAGCGGGCCGACTCGATCGCGGCCGACGCCCACAAGTGGCTGAACGTGCCGTATGAGAACGGCTTCGCGCTGGTGCGCGATCCCAGCCGGCTCAACGCGGCCTTCGGCATGCCCGGCGCGGCCTACCTGCCGGGTCCGGACGATCCGCGAGGAGGCTATGGGCTGCTCGGCCCCGAGTCATCGCGGCGGGCCCGCGCTCTGCCGATCTGGGCCACGCTGGCCGCGTACGGTCGCGAGGGCTACCGGGAGATGGTGGAGCGGCACTGCGAGCTGGCACAGCACCTCGCCGGCGTGGTGGACGCTGCTCCGGACATGGAGCGGCTGGCCGACGTGCCGCTCAACGTGGTCTGCTTCCGCTACCGGCCGGCCGGGCTGGCCGAGGACGCACTCGACGCCGTCAATCGCGCGGTCGCGGAGGCCCTGCTCGACGACGGCCGCGTGTTCGCCGGGCCGACCGTCTACGATGGACACGCCGCGCTGCGGCCGGCCATCAGCAACTGGCGCACCCGCGAGGCCGATCTCGATCTGCTGGTCGCGGTGGTCCGCGAGCTCGGCGAGGCGGCCATCACGCGCTGACGATCACGGTGTAGACCGTGACGGTCGCCAGGAACGTGGGCGAGGTGGCCAGCCGCCCGAGCCACGGCATGGCTGAGCTCGCCGCCAGGTGGCCATCGGCGACAGCGCGTCCCGTCACCGCGGGCAGGCGCAGGATTTCATCGCCGGCCGTGTAGTCGGTGAAGCAGACCGCGGTCGGGCGCACGGAGCGCACGACGAGCCCGGCGTCGTGAGCCAGGCGGGCGAGCTGCCGCCCCATGACGGCGTTGCGGATCACCTCTTGGGTGACGTACCGCGTGTAGGCCCGGCTGGTGGCCAGGTCCTCGTCGTCGATGGCCAGCGTGTCCCAGTCGGGATCGGCCAGTGCCGCCACGCCGCCCGCACGCAGCACCCGGCGCATCGAGGCCAGCGCCTGGGCGGGGTCTCGGACATGCTGCAGGACGCGGTCGGCCCGAAGG
>DATLLX010000278.1:0-26132 GCA_035537595.1 Gaiellales bacterium
GAAGTAGCTGACCTGCGCCAGCCCGGGCTCCAGGGGCAGGTCGATGCCCACCGGCTTGAGCAGCTCGCCGGCCCACGGCCCCGCGCAGATCACCGCCACGTCGGCGTCGACGCGCCGGCGCTCCGTGAACACCCGCACGCCGCCGGAGCGGGGCTGCAGGGCGATCGCGCGCTCGCGGCCGAAGACCTCGGCGCCGTCGCGCGCCGCGAGGTCGGCGTAGAGCTGCAGCGCGCGCCGGGACAACGTGACCGCGCCGTCGGGCTGCACCACCGCGGGCGTGTCCGGGTAGGGGCGCAGCTCGGGGAAGAGCGCCGCGACCTGCCGGTGGTCGAGGTCGTGCACGGTGACGCCCTCGGCCCGCAGCGCCTCGGCCATGCGCAGCGCGAACGCCCCGCGCTGGAGCAGGCCCGACGTGTAGAGGACGCGCTCGCCGGCCTCGCGCTCGAGCTCGTGCCAGAGCTCCAGCGAGCGGACCGCCAGGCGGACGTCGGCGCGGTCGACGTGCGACAGGCGGAAGATGCGGGTCTCGCTGGCGGACGACGACGCGAGGTCGTTGCCGATGCCGAACTGGTCGAGCAGCGTGACCGCACAGCCGCGCCGCGCGAGGTCCCAGGCGGCCGCGGCGCCCATCGCCCCGGCGCCGACCACCACCACGCGCAGCGGCTGGCCGATCAGCATCCCAGGCCGCGGGCGATCACGAGGCGCTGGATCTCGTTGGTGCCCTCGCCGATCTCGAGCACCTTGGCGTCGCGGTAGAAGCGGCTGATCGGGTACTCGTCCATGAACCCGTAGCCGCCGTGGATCTGCAGCGACTCGTTGCACGCCCGGCGGGCAAGCTCACCGGTGTAGAGCTTGGCGATGGCCGCCGCCTGGGCGAAATCGCGGCCCTCGTCCTTGAGCCAGGCCGCTCGGTAGACCAGCTGGCGGGCGGCGTCGATCTCGGTGGCCATGTCCGCGATCTTGAACTGCACGGCCTGGAACTTCCCGATCGGCCGGCCGAACTGTTCCCGATCCTTGGCGTATCGCAGCGCCAGCTCGAACGCGCCCTGGGCCATGCCGAGGCCCAGCGCGGCCACGCTGATCCGTCCGCCGTCGAGGATCTGCAGGAACTGGCGAAAGCCCTGCCCGCGCGGCCCCAGCAGGTTCCCCTCGGGCACCCGGCAGCCCCGGAACACCAGCTCACGCGTGTCCGACGACCGCCAGCCCATCTTCTTCAGCGGTGCCGACTGCTCGTAGCCCGGCGTGCCGTTCTCGACGACGATGTTCGAGACCTCGTCCTCGCCGGTGCGGGCGGTGATGGTGACGAGACGCGACAGCGGCGTGCCGGCGTTGGTGATGAACATCTTGGTGCCGTCGATCACCCACTCGCCGTCCTCGAGGCGGGCCGTCGTTCGGGTCGCCCCGGCGTCCGAGCCCGCGCCCGGCTCGGTCAGCCCGAACGACCCCAGGCCCCGGCCCGAGGCCAGCTCGGGCAGCCAGCGCTGCCGCTGCTCGTCGGAGCCGAACATCGCGATCGGCTGGGTGCCCAGCGACGTGTGCGCCGCGACCGTGATCGCGAACGAGCTGTCGACCCGCGCCAGCTCCTCGATGGCCAGCGCGTAGGACACGGTGCCGGCCCCGGCGCCGCCCCATTCCTCGTCCAGCGGGATGCCCAGCAGCCCCAGCCCAGCCGCCTGCTCGACCAGCTCGACGGGGAACCGGCCCTCCCGGTCGAGCTCCTCGGCGACGGGCGCCAGGGCGCCCTCGGCGAAGTCGCGCACGGTGTCGCGGAACAGCCGCTGCTCGTCGGAGAGGTCGTAGCTCAGCACAGCGACTCCGCCAGCTCGACCAGCAGCCGCACCCCGTAGCCGGTGCCGCCGCGGGCGTAGTAGTCGCGGGGGCGGGGGATGTCCGCGGTGCCCGCCATGTCGACGTGCGCCCAGGGGCCGTCGCCGGCGAACTCCTGCAGGAAGCGGCCGGCGTAGCAGGGGATCGCCATCCGCATGGTGGAGGAGTTGGCCATGTCGGCAACGTCCGAGCGGAACATCCGTTTGTGCGTGTCGTGCAGCGGCAGCGGCCACAGATGGTCGCCCGAGCGGTCGCCGGCCGCGCGCACCTGCGCCGACCACTCGTCGTCGTTGCTCATCAGTCCGGCGTGGTAGTCGCCGAGCGCGATCGTCGCCCCGCCGGTCAGCGTGGCAAGGTCGATCAGGTGCGTCGCCCCCAGCCTGCGGGCATGATGCAGGCAGTCGGCCAGCACCAGCCGGCCCTCGGCGTCCGTGTTGGTGATCTCGATCGTCTTGCCGTTGGCCGCGGTGACGATATCGTCGGGGCGGTAGGCGTTGCGATCGATCATGTTCTCGACCGAGCCGACCACGGTGACGACGTTGATCGGCAGTCCCAGCTCGGCGATTGCGGCCGCCGCCTCCAGCGCCGCCGCGCCGCCGCTCATGTCGAACTTCATCGTCGCCAGGCTGCCCACCGGCTTGATCGAGTAGCCGCCGCTGTCGTACGTCAGCCCCTTGCCCACGATGCCCAGGGTCACGCCGCTGCGCGCCTTCGCCGGCCGGTAGTGCAGCTCGATCAGCCGCGGCGGCCGGCCGCTCCCCTGCGCCACCGCCAGGAAGGCGCCCATCCGAAGCCGCGCGATGCCGCGCTCGTCGTGCACCTTGCAGCGGAGTCGGGAGTCGCCGGCCGCGATCTCGCGCGCTCGCTCCGCGATCTCCTCCGGCCCGAGCTCGTTCGGCGGCATGTGCTGGAGGTCGCGCGCCCGGTTGACGGCGCTCGCCACGATCCCCGCGCGCTGCGCCCGCCTGCGGGCCGCCCGGTCGGAGGTGACCAGGGTGAGCGACCGGGGCGGCTTGGGGAGGTCGTTCGCGCCGACGGTCTTGTAGCGGTCGAACCGGTAGCCGGCGATCGCCGCGCCCTCGACCACCCATCCGGCCGCGTCGGCGGCGTCCACCCTCAGCCCGTCGATCACCAGCGCCAGGCGCGTGCCCCGGGCCGCCTGCATCGACCGGCAGGCCGTCGCGGCGGCGTTTCGGATCGCCTCCGCGTCCACCTTGGCCGCCGCTCCCAGGCCGACCACGGCCACCCGCTTCGCCTTCACACCCCGCCCGGCGGTGTGGACGACCACCACCCGCCCGCGGTTCCCGCGGATCTCCCCGGCCGCCGCCAGCTCCGTCAACTGGCCGCCGAGCGCCTCGTCGAGCGCCGCGGCCGCGCCCTCGAGCTTCACGGGCAGGGTGACGGCCACCGCCAGCAGGTCGGCGGCAACCACGGTCGGCGAGCTTGCGGAGGTCGAGATCTTCATTGCCCCTCGTCGGTCGGAAATCAGGTCGGCGGAAGCCTATCCGCGTCTGCGGGGCGGTCGGCGGGCTGACCGGCGCGGCGGTATCCTTGGCCCTCCGCTGCCCGCCCCGAAGGAGGGATCCGATGCCGGACACCAAGATCGTGCTGCCCGAGAGCGAGATCCCCCGAAGCTGGTACAACGTGCTCGCCGAGGCCCCGACGCCGCCCCAGCCGCCGCTGCACCCGGGCACCGGGCAGCCGATCGGCCCCGACGATCTGGCGCCGCTGTTCCCGATCGACCTGATCCTCCAGGAGGTGTCGACCGACCGCGAGATCCCGATCCCCGAGGAGGTGCTCGATGTGCTGCGGCTGTGGCGGCCGACGCCGCTCTACCGGGCGCACCGCCTGGAGCGGGCGATCGGCACTCGCTCGCGCATCTACTACAAGTACGAGGGCGTCTCCCCGGCCGGCTCGCACAAGCCGAACACGGCCGTGGCCCAGGCCTTCTACAACGCCCGGGCGGGGCGCCGCCGCCTGGCGACCGAGACCGGAGCCGGCCAGTGGGGCAGCTCACTGGCCTTCGCGTGCCGCCAGTTCGGCCTGGAGTGCAAGGTGTACATGGTCAGGGTGTCGTACGGCCAGAAGCCGTACCGGCGGGTGATGATGGAGACGTGGGGGGCCGAGGTCGTGCCCAGCCCCTCGCCCGACACCGCCGCCGGTCGCGGCATCCTCGAGGCCGACCCCGAGTCGCCCGGCAGCCTGGGCATCGCCATCTCCGAGGCCGTGGAGGACGCCGCCTCCCGCGACGACACCAGCTACTCGCTGGGCTCGGTGCTGAACCACGTGCTTCTGCACCAGACGGTGATCGGACAGGAGGCCCAGCGGCAGCTGGCGCTGGCCGGCGAGCGGTCGGTGGACGTGGTGCTGGGCTGCGTCGGCGGCGGGTCGAACTTCGCCGGCATCGCACTGCCGTTCGTGGGACAGAAGATCGCCGGCGACGAGATCGAGATCGTGGCCTGCGAGCCGGCGGCCTGCCCGACGCTGACCCGCGGCCCGTTCGCCTACGACTTCGGCGACACGGCGCAGCTGACGCCGCTGGTGGCCATGCACACGCTGGGCCACGACTTCGTGCCGCCCGGCATCCACGCCGGCGGCCTGCGGTACCACGGGGTGGCGCCGATCGTGTCCCAGCTGCTGCTCGACGGCCTGATCCGGGCCGAGGCCCACAACCAGACCGAATGCTTCGCGGCGGCGCTGGAGTTCGCCCGCAGCGAGGGCATCATCCCGGCCCCCGAGAGCTCGCACGCGGTCAAGGGCGCGATCGAGGCGGCGCGGCGGGCGGACGAGAGTGGCACCGAGCAGGTGATCCTGTTCAACCTGTCGGGCCATGGCCACTTCGACATGGGAGCCTACGACGCGTACCTGCAGGGCCGGCTCGAGGACTTCGAGCTGCCGGAGGACGAGATCGACCGTGCGCTGCGGGCGATCGAATCGCTGCCCAAGCCCGCGGGGGCGCCCGCCTGACGGTCGACGAGCGCCTCATCTGCCCCGCCTGCGGCGGGCCGGTGCCCGACGGGGCGCGTTTCTGCCCCAGCTGCGGAAGGCCGGTGTCGGTCGGCGGTGCGGAGGAGCGCAAGCTGGCCACCGTGCTGTTCGCCGACCTGGCGGGCTCGACCGAGCTCGCCGGACGGCTCGACGCAGAGCGGATGCGGGCGCTGCTGGGAGAGGTCTACGACCAGCTGTCGCTGGCCGCCGGCGCGTTCGGCGGGACTGTCGAGAAGTTCATCGGCGATGCCATCATGGCGGTCTTCGGCGTTCCCGTGGCCCATGAGGACGATCCGGAGCGAGCGGTGCGGGCCGCGCTCACCATGCGCTCGCGAATGGCGGCGATCGCCCGCCGGCACGAGGTCGACGTGGTGCTGCGGATCGGCATCACCACCGGTGTCGTGGTCACCGGCGCCAGCCCCGGCAGGGACTTCCTGGTCACCGGCGAGTCGGTCAACCTGGCCGCTCGCCTGCAGCAGGCGGCCGAGCCCGGCGAGATCCTGCTCAGCGAGCGGACGTTCCGCCCCGTCCAGCACCTGGTGCGGACGGTGGCTCCCCGCTCGCTGGCCGTCAAGGGCCGCAGCGGGCCGGTGCTGGCCTACGCGGTCGAGGGCATCGCCCCGTCCACCGTCTACCGGCGGCGCCGCGCGCAGGGCCCGTTCGTCGGCCGCGCGGGCGAGCTGTCGCTGATCACCACGCTCTGCGAGCGGGCCGTCGAGCACCGCCGGGCCCACCTGATCACCGTGGTCGGCGAGCCGGGAATCGGCAAGAGCCGGCTGGCCGAGGAGGCCGTGATCGAGCTGCAGTTCCGGCCCGACCCGCCGCAGGTGTGGATCTCGCGCTGCCGTCCCTACGGTGAGGGCGGCGCGTACCAGCCGCTGGCCGAGCCGCTGCTGCGAAGCGCGGCGGTCGAGCCACGGGCGCCTGCCGGGGAGGCCCGCCGCCAGGTGATCGGCGAGCTGCAGGCCCTGCTGGGCGAGGGAACCGAGGCGATCGTGGCCGACCTGCTGCGCAGCGCCGGGCTCGACCCGGGCCCCTCCGAGGAGCCGGCCGATGCCGCGGTCGAGCTGGCCCGGCGGGCGCTGGACGCCTGGCGGACGGTGCTGCTGCGGCTGGCCGAGCGCTCGCCCCTGCTGCTTGTGATCGAGGACGCGCAGTGGGCCGAGCCGGCGCTGCTCGACCTGGTGGAGGCGATCGCGTCGAGCGACCAGCGAGTGCCGCTGGTCATCCTCTGCCTGACCCGCGACGAGATGATCGCCAACCGGTCGGACTGGGGCACGCGCTCGCGGAACGCCACCGTGCTGGCCCTGGACACCCTGGTCGAGGGCGACATGCAGCGGCTGGCGTCCGCGCTGTCGGACGACCAAGAGGCCGCCGCCGACCGCGCGATCGAGCTGGCCGGTGGCAACCCGTTCTTCCTCGAGGAGATACTGGCCATGCAGGATGAGGGCGGGCGGGTGGTGCCGGAGACCGTCCAGGGGGTGATCGCCGCCCGCCTCGACCTGCTGAAGCCCGAGGAGAAGCTGGTGCTGCAGCGGGCATCGCTGATCGGGCGCACCTTCAGCCAGTCGTCGCTGGCCGCCATCGGCGTCGAGGCCACCAAGACGCTGCTCGCGGGGCTGGCCGGACGCGACCTGCTGACGCCGGTGGCCGGCGAGTGGGGGTTCAAGCACATGCTGATCCGCGACGTCGCCTACGAGTCGATCGCACGCTCCGAGCGGGGCCGGCTGCACCTGCGGCTGGCCCGGGCGCAGGAGGAGGCCGGCGACACCGACGCCCAGGTGGTGGCCGCGCACTACGCCACCGCCGCGGAGCTGGGCGAGCGGGAGGCGCGCACGGACGCCGTGCGGCTGCTGCTGGACGCCGCCCGCGAGGCCCGGTCGGTGTACGCCCACGGGCTGGGCCTGCGGCAGGCCGAGCGGGCCCTGGGGCTGGCCGACGACGAGACCGAGCGGGCCCGGGCGCTCGAGGCCGTCGGCGACGCCCACTGGATGGCCGAGCGCGTGAACAAGGCGATGGACGCCTATCGCGACTCCCTGGAGCATGCCGAGGCGGCCGGGATGGACGCCCGCGCCACCGCCCGGCTGCGCTGGAAGTGGGTCGACATCCACACCCGCTGGACCGACGGCAAGCCCCCCGAGGAGCTGCACCACGAGATCCACGATGCCATCTCACGCGGCCTGACGGACGCCCGGGCGGCCGGGCACGAGGCGCTCGAGGCTCGGCTGCTGGTCGCCGAAGCCCTGTTCGTGTGGCGGATCGAGGTGGCCGAGCCGCCGCAGGTGGCGGCGCTCGACCTCACCGACCGCGCGCTCGCGATCGGCGCCCGGCTGGGCCGGCCCGGCATCGTGTCGGCCGCCAACGACGCCCGCTCGGCCCTGCTCACCGCCCTTCACCGCTACCGCGAGGCGGCCGAGACCGACGAGCGGCGGTTCGCCATGCTCGACCGCCTGTCGTCGCGAGAGGAGCAGATGGACGCCTGCGCCGGGTCGGCAAGGTCGCGGCAGAACCTGGGCGACTACGCGGGATCGGTGGCCGCCGTGCAACGGGCCGAGTCGCTGGCCGCCGGCGACGACCCCCGGTGGCTGATCCTGCCCGCCCGGACGATGATCGAGAGCTACTTCCTGTGGGACCGGTGGGACGACGCGGTGGCGGCCTACAGGCGCTACCTGCCGGTGTTTCGGTCGGGCGAGCTGGGCCGCCGGACGACCCTGTTCGGGCTGGCGTCGGGTGTGGCCGCGGGTGTCCACCTGCTGCGCGGCGAGCGGGAGGCGGCCGACCGGCTGGAGCAGCGGCTGACCGGCCGCTCCGAGGGGTTCAACCTGATCGCCGCCCAGGCGCTGCTGGGCTGCGGCGAGCCGGAGCTGGCGCTCGACCGCGCCCGTGACCTGCGCGGGCCGCGACTCCGCATCTGGGCGATCCGGGCCGAGGCATACGCCATGCTGGCGGCCTGGGACGAGCTCGACGGAGTGCTGGCCCGGGTGTCGGAGATACCGGCCGCAGGCGACCTGCCAAGGGTGATGGCGCAGATCGATCGTGCCCGGGGCATCGCCGGCGACGACATCGCGCTGCATCGGGCGATCGAGGAGTTCGGGCGGCTGGGCTGCCGGTTCGAGCAGGCCCGCTGCCTGGAGCTGGCCGGGCGCTTCGACAAGGCCCGCCGCGCCTATGAGGAGCTGGGCGCCCAGCCGTCGCTGGTCAGGGCCCGCGCCCGATGAGTTTTTGCCGCGGTGCGCGTCCTATCCGTACGTTGCAGCCATACGGTGCGCCGGCCCCTGCCGGCGCGGAAGGGAGCGGTCATGGGACAGGCGGTCGTCCATTTCGAGGTGATCGGCAAGGATGGCGACAAGCTGCGGGCGTTCTACGGTGAGCTGTTCGACTGGCAGATCGACGCCGACAACGACATGGGCTACGGCCTGGTGCAGCGCGACGGCAACCTCAACGGCGACGGCGTCGGCATCGGCGGGGGGATCGCCGGCGGCCCGGAGGGCTACGGCGGCCACGTCACGTTCTACGTCGAGGTGCCCGACGTCGAGGCGGCGCTGGCCAGGGCCGAGAGCCTCGGTGGGACGCGGGTGTTCGGGCCGGAGACGATCATGGGCGCGCTCGTGTTCGGGCAGTGCCTCGATCCCGAGGGGCATGTGATCGGCGTCGTGCAGTCGGCCTAGAACGGCCCGGGCGGCCGGCACCGTCAGGCGATGCACGCGGTGTTGGCCGCGCCGGCTGGTGATCCGTGTGCTTGGTCACCCTCCCTGGGGGCGGCCGGATTGAGGCGCCCCGGCTATCGTGCTGGCCCTGATGCACCAACAACGAGCACCCGGAGGTCAGCAGATGCCGTCAAACGCCACCATCGAGACCAATCACGGCCCCATCGAGGTCGAGCTGTTCGACGAGGACGCGCCCGAGACGGTGGCCAACTTCCGCAAGCTGGCCGGCGACGGGTTCTACGACGGCCTGATCTTCCACCGGGTGATCCGCGACTTCATGATCCAGGGCGGCTGCCCCAGCGGCAAGGGCACCGGTGGCCCCGGCTACACGTTCGGTGACGAGATCAACGAGCACCGGATCGTCCGCGGCACGCTGGCGATGGCCAACGCCGGCCCGAACACGAACGGCAGCCAGTTCTTCATCGTCACCGCCGAGGCCACCCCCTGGCTGGACGGCAAGCACACCGCGTTCGGCCAGGTCACGTCCGGCATGGACGTGGTCGACAAGATCGAGTCCCAGCCCACCGACTCCCGCGACAAGCCGGTCGACGACGTGCGTATGGACAAGGTCTCGGTCGGCGGCTGACGCGCCGGCCACACGGCGCCCGGCGCCTCAGCGGGCCAGCACTTCGCGGAGCGAGGCGGCGATGTGGTCGAGCCGGTCGGCGTCCACACCGTGCTCGATACCCTCCCGCTCCAAAAGCCTGACCAGCGCCTCGGTGGCCAGGTTGCCGGGGGCGCCGGGAGCGTAGGGACAGCCGCCGGTGCCGCCGACCGCGGCGTCGAACACCGACACGCCCAGCTCCAGGCCGGCCTCCACGTTGGCCAGGGCCATTCCCTGGGTGTCGTGCAGGTGCAGGGCGATGCGGTCCAGCGGAACCTCCGTGGCCACCGCCTCGACCACCCGGCGCACGTCGTCGGGGTTGGCAACCCCGATGGTGTCGCCGATCGAGATCTCCTCGCAGCCGAGGGCGAACAGGACCGCAGCGACGCGGACGACGTCGCGCTCGTCGACCGGGCCCTGGTATGGACAGCCGAAGGCGACCGAGACGTAGCCTCGCCTCCACAGGTCGAGCTCCTCAGCCTGCTCGAGCACCGGCTCGATGACGTCCAGGCTTTCCTCGATCGACATGTTGATGTTGGCCGCGGTGAACGCATCCGACGCGCCGGTGAAGACGGCGATGGCGTCCGCCCCGGCGGCCACCGCCCGCGCCAGCCCCCGCTCGTTGGGCACGAGCACGGGATAGAGCACGCCGGGCCGGCGACCGATCGCCCGCATCACGTCCTCGGCGTCGGCCAGCTGGGGCACCGCCCGCGGGCTGACGAAGGAGGTCACCTCGACCATCGGCAGCCCGGCATCCGACAGCTCCTCGACCAGGCGCACCTTGACCTCGGTCGGCACCAGGGCGTCCTCGTTCTGCAGGCCGTCGCGCGGGCCGACCTCGTAGACCGTGACCTCGTCGGGGACGCTCATTCCTCCAGCTCCAGCAGCGCCTGGCCGGCGCCCACCACGTCGCCTGCGGAGACCAGCACCGAGCGGACGACCCCGCCGGCCGGTGCCTGCACCGACAACTCCATCTTCATCGCCTCCAGCAGCACGAGCACCTGGCCCTCCGTCACCTCGTCGCCCTCGTCGACCGCCACCCGCAGCACCGTGCCCGGCATCGGCGCCGACAGCGAGCCCCCCGCCGGCGCGGCGGACACCGCCTGCTGGTCGTCGGCGGCCAGCTGGAACGCCCATCCGAGGTGTAGCGCATGCCGTCCCCGCACGGTCACCTCCGGGTGGGCGGTGCGATCGCCGTACACGCTCCAGGCGTCCTCCGCCTCCGGCTCTGGCCACACACCCTCGGGCAGCCGGGGGACGAGCTCGGGGCTCCACTCGGCGTCGATGAACCCGGTTGTCGTCTCGCCGGCGCGGAAGCCGGGCTGTGCCAGCGCCCAGCGCAGGAAGCCGAGGTTGGTGGTGACGCCGAGGATCCGGGTCTCGCCCAGCGCCGCCTCCAGCCGGGCCACGCAGGCGTCGCGGTCTTCGGCGTGAGCCACGACCTTGGCCAGCAGCGGGTCGTAGCGCAGGCCGACCAGGTCGCCCTCGCGGAGCGAGGTGTCGACCCTGACGCCGGGCCAGCGGGGCAGGTCGAGCAGCTCGACCCGACCGGTCGCGGGCAGGAATCCGGCGGCGGGATCCTCGGCGTACAGCCGCGCCTCGATGGCGTGCCCCGAGATCCGGATGTCGTCCTGCTCGAGCTCGAGCGGCGCCCCGCCCGCGATCTCGAGCTGGGCGCGGACGAGGTCGATGCCGGTCACGGCCTCCGTGACGGGGTGCTCCACCTGTAGGCGGGCGTTCAGCTCCAGGAAGCACCAGCTGCCGTCGGCCGCCAGCAGGTACTCGGCGGTGCCGGCGTTCACGTACCCGGCCGCCCGTGCCAGGGCCACCGCGGCCTCGCCCATGGCGGCGCGCAGATCAGGATCGACGGCGGGTGACGGTGACTCCTCGACGACCTTCTGGTGCCGCCGCTGCAGCGAGCAGTCGCGCTCGCCAAGGTGCACCGCGTGCCCGTGCGCATCGGCCAGCAGCTGCACCTCGACGTGGCGGGCCGCGGCCAGCCGCCGCTCGAGGAACACGCGGTCGTCGCCAAACGCTGCAGCCGCCTCCCGCCTGGCGGCGGCCAGCGCCTCGGGCAGGTCGGCCAGGTCGTCGACGCCGCGCATGCCCCGGCCGCCGCCCCCGGCGGCCGCCTTGACCAGCAGCGGGGCGCCCAGCCGCCGGGCCTCGGCGAGCAGCGCGTCGTCGGTGAGGTCGACTCCGGCGTAGCCCGGCACCACCGGCACCCCCGAAGCCTCGGCCAGCCGCCGTGCCTCGACCTTGTCGCCCAGCAGCCGCATCGCCTCCGGCGGCGGGCCGATCCAGCGCATGCCCGCGCGCAGCACCGCCTCGGCGAACCCCGCGCGCTCCGCCAGGAAGCCGTACCCGGGGTGCACCGCCTCGGCGCCGGCCATGCCCGCCGCGGCGATGATCGCGTCGCCCTCCAGGTAGCCGGAGATCTCGACGGCGTCGTCGGCAGCGGCGACGTGGGCCGCGTCCCGCTCGTCCGCGGTGTAGGCGGCGACCGCCTCGATGCCCAGCTCGCGGCAGGCGCGCGCCACCCGCACGGCGATCTCGCCGCGATTGGCGATCAGGACTCGTCGGAGCGGTCCGGTACCCATCCCGGCTTCCGTTTCTCGACGAAGGCCGTCAGCCCCTCCTGCCCCTCCGGCGCCACCCGCAGGGCGGCGATCCGCCGGGGCAGGTCGTCCAGCGCGAGCGATGCGGTGGCATCGCGCACCAGCCGCTTGGACTCGGCGACCGCGACCGGTCCTGCCGCCAGCAGGTCGGCGGTCGCCTCGGCCACGGCGGCGTCCAGCTCGCCCTCGCCGACCACCCGGTGCACCAGGCCGATCCGGTACGCCTCCGCGGCATCGAAGGCCCGCCCGGTCGTGAACAGGGCGCGGGTGTGGCCAGGGCCGATGGCGCGCAGCACGTACGGCGAGATCAGCGCGGGGATGATGCCCAGCCGCGTCTCGCTGAATGCGAACCTGGCGCCCTCGACGGCGATCGCGTAGTCCGCGCAGGCGACCAGACCGGCCCCTCCGCCCATCGCGTGGCCGTTGATCCGCGCGATCACCGGCTTCGGACAGGCGTCGACGGCCTCGAACATCGTCCGGGTGGCTGCCGCGTCCGCGATGTTGCCCTCCAGCGGCAGGTCACGCGCGGAGCGCATCCAGTCGATGTCCGCGCCGGCGCAGAAGCTGCTCCCGGCTCCGGTCAGCACGGCCACCCGGGTGTCGTCCGTCCGCAGCGCACCGAACAGCGCGGTCAGCTGGGCGATCAGGCTGGGGCCGATCGCATTTCGGATCTCGGGCCGGTTCAAGGTCAGCGTCGCCACTGCACCCTCGCGATGGAACAGCACCTCGCTCACATCCGGAACACCCCGAAGGTCGTGGCCGGCACCGGCGCGCGGGAGGCGGCATCCAGCCCCAGCGCGAGCACCCGGCGCGTGCTCAGGGGATCGATCACGCCGTCGTCCCACAGCCGGGCGGTCGAGTGGTAGGGGCTGCCCTCCCGCTCGTAGCGCTCGATCGTCCGCGGCTCGTCGGCGGGGTCGCCTCCCACCGCGGTCAGCACCTTGGCGGCCTGCAGACCGCCCATCACCGAGATCCGGGCGTTCGGCCACATCCACAGCTGGCGGGGCCCGTAGGCCCGGCCGCACATGGCGTAGTTGCCGGCGCCGAAGGAGCCGCCGATGACGACCGTGAACTTCGGCACCTGGGCGCACGACACGGCGGTCACCAGCTTCGCCCCGTCCCTGGCGATGCCGCCGGCCTCGTACTCGCGGCCGACCATGAAGCCGGTGATGTTCTGCAGGAAGACCAGCGGAACCCGCCGCTCGCAGGCCAGCTCGATGAAGTGGGCGCCCTTCAGCGCCGACTCGGAGAACAGGATGCCGTTGTTCGCGAGGATGGCCACCGGATGCCCGTGCACGCGTGCGAACCCGCAGACCAGGGTGTCGCCGTAGAGCGGCTTGAACTCGTGCAGCACGGAGCCGTCGACGATCCTCGAGATCACCTCGCGGACGTCGAACGACTGGCGCAGGTCGCCGGGGACGACGCCATACAGCTGCGACGGGTCGACCGCCGGCTCCTCGGGCTCGGCCACCTGCCAGCCCCGCTCCGCGGGCAGGTTCAGGTTGCGGACGATCTCGCGGGCGATGGAGAGCGCGTGGTGGTCGTCCACCGCGAGGTGGTCGACGACGCCGGACACGCGGGCATGGACGTCGGCGCCGCCCAGCTCCTCGGCCGACACCTCCTCGCCGGTCGCGGCCTTGACCAGCGGGGGGCCGCCCAGGAAGATCGTGCCGGTGCCGCGGACGATCACGCTCTCGTCCGACATGGCCGGCACATAGGCGCCGCCGGCGGTGCACGACCCCATCACCAGCGCCACCTGCGGGATCGCCTCGGCGGACATCCGGGCCTGGTTGTAGAAGATGCGGCCGAAGTGCTCCCGGTCGGGGAACACCTCGGCCTGCAGGGGCAGGAAGGCGCCGCCGGAGTCGACCAGGTAGATGCAGGGCAGCCGGTTCTCCCAGGCCACCTCCTGGGCGCGCAGGTGCTTCTTTACGGTCATCGGGTAGTAGGTGCCGCCCTTCACGGTGGCGTCGTTCGCGACCACCATGCATGGCCGGCCGTGCACCGGGCCAATGCCGGTGACGATCCCGGCCCCCGGCGCCTCGTCGTCGTACATGCCGTGGGCCGCCAGCGGCGCCAGCTCGAGGAAGGCGGTGCCGGGGTCGATCAGGCCCTCGATCCGCTCCCGCGCCAGCAGCTTGCCGCGTGACCGGTGCCGCTCGATCGCCGCCTCGCCGCCGCCCGCCCGCACCCGTTCCATCGCCCGGCCGAGGTCGCCGACCAGCTCACGCATGCGCTCCGCGTTCTGGCGAAAGGCGTCGGAGGATGGGTCGACGTGCGAGACCAGTCGCGGCATCTGGGCGCAGACTACCGCCCTGCGCGGTCAGGCCTTGACGGGCGGATTGCCCTCACGGGCCGGTGCCCGAGCCAGCGGAATCCGCACCGCGAACGTGGTGCCCACCCCCTCGGCGCTGTCCACCTCGATGTTGCCGCCGTGCCCCTTGACCAGCTCCTGGGCGATCGCCAGGCCCAGCCCGGTGCCGCCCGACTCCCGGTTTCGCGCCTCGTCGGCGCGGTAGAACCGCTCGAACACGTGGGCGAGCGCGTGCCCGGGGATGCCGATGCCGGTGTCGTGCACGGTGGTCAGGGCGCTGGCGCCGTCGGCCACGGCCTGCACGTGGACGTGGCCGTTCTGCGGCGTGTAGCGAAGCGCGTTGTCGACCAGGATCACGATCAGCTGCCGCAACTGCTCGGCGTGGCCCCTGACCAGCAGGCCGTCGGCGGTGCTCACGGTCAGCGCGACGCCCCGCTCCTTGGCCAGGTGCTGCAGCGAGGCGACCGCATCCTCGACCTCCGCCGCCATGTCGACGGGGCCCATCTGCTGGCCCGCCCCGTCGTCGCCGCGGGCCAGCGACAGCAGCGAGTCGACCAGGCTGGACAGGCGGTCGGTCTCGCGGACGATCTCGCGCAGCTCGGCGTTCCCCGGCTGCTCCATGGTCAGGTACTCGGCGTTCGCCCTGATCACCGCCAGCGGCGTCCGCAGCTCGTGCGACGCGTCGGCCACGAACTCCTTCTGGTGGTCGAACGCGGCCTTCACCGGGGCCAGCGAGCGGCCGGCCAGGAACCAGCCGCCGATGGCGGCCAGCAGCAGGCCGCCGGCGCCGCCCAGCAGCAGCCCGCCCAGCAGGTTGCCCAGCGAGTCGTGCTCGGGTTGCGTCGAGCGGGCCACCTGCAGCACCCCCACCACCTGGCCCTCGCGGCGGATCGCCACGGAGTAGACGCGAAGCTCGTCGGCGCCGCTGCCGATCGTCCGGTGATCCTCGCCGCGCTGCCAGGCGACGCGCATCGAATCCAGGTTGGGCAGGGATCGGTCGGCGGCCGCCTGGGTGGTCAGGGTGGCGAAGCTGTTTGCCACGGCGACGAAGTAGGGGCTGCGGCTGTACGCGGTCGCGGCGGTCGGTTGGTGGGTGTCGAGGTAGGCGTTCTCCGCCCTGGCGGCGGTCAGCTTGATCCCGGAGTCGACGTTGGACAGCGTCTGCTCGCGGACGAGTGCATAGACCGACCCGCCCAGCAGGATCAGGACGGCGGCCAGCACGGCCACGTACCACGCCGTCAGCCTGATCCGGGCGCGGGTGAAGACCGGGTTCTCAGTCCGGACGGCGGAACGCATATCCCAGCCCGCGAACGGTTCGGATCGGATCCTTCTGCATGCCGGCGGCGGTCAGCTTCCGGCGCACGTAGTGGACGTAGATGTCGACCACGTTCGACGCCGGCTCGAAGCCCGCGCCCCACACCTCCTCGCGCAGCTGGTCGCGAGACAGCACCTGGCCGGGGTTGCGCATCAGGTACTCGAGCAGCGCGAACTCGGTGCCGGTCAGCTCGACCAGGTTGCCGTCCACGCGCACCTCGCGGGCCCCCGCGTCGAGCTGCAGCGGGCCCGCCTCTAGCACGTCGGCCTGCTCGCCGGCCCTCCCCCGCCGGCCCAGGGCGCGCAGCCTGGCTGCCAGCTCTCCCAGCGAGAACGGCTTGACCAGGTAGTCGTCGGCGCCGGCATCCAGCCCGGTGATCCGGTCGGGGACGCCGCTTCGGGCGGTGAGCATGATGATGGGGACGTCGTTCCGTTCCTCCCGCAGCTTGCCGGCCACCTCGAGCCCATTCAGCTTGGGCAGCTGGATGTCGAGCACGATGGCGTCATGACCGCCGGCCCGGGCCTTCTGCAGGCCCTGTTCGCCGTCGTTGGCGACATCGACCTCGAAACCGTGCTGGCTGAGGCTCTTGGTGACGATCCGGGCCAGCGGCTCGTCGTCTTCGACCAGGAGGACACGCATGACGTATGACAGCGTATACCGCGCCGATTGAGCCGCTCCAACGGCCTGGCCGAAGGCGGGCCGGAGGCGGCCGTCAGGCGGCCGGGCGGGGGCGGCGGCGGATGTAGTGGATCGCCGGCGCCACGCCCAGCGCCGACCACACCGCGAAGGTCGCGAGCGCCGCCACCGGCCACGCCCCGAGAGCCCGCACCAGCGCGTGGATCCCGGTGATGCCGGTGCCCGACACCAGGTCGTGGAGCAGGATCAGGGTGGCGCCCAGGCCGATCGCCGCCACGGCCCGGCCGGCCCTGCGGCCGAGCAGGTCGCCGAGCGCATGCACGGTCGCCCAGACCAGGGCAAAGGCTGCGAACACGGCCACGACCGCCTTCATGCCGGGCAGGTCGGCGCCGTCGAAAAACCCAGGCTCGGCGCCTCCGCCGGCCGCGGCGTCCTCGTGGGGTACCTGGTCCATGCCACTCCCATCGGGAGCGTCGCGCCGCGGCTTGAGCGCGAATCGATGGCTGTCAGCGGCCACGGCTAGTGTGGGGCCGCAGGAACTGATCACGGGAGGGACACGATGCTCGACGAATTCAAGGCATTTCTGCTCCGCGGCAACCTGATCGACCTGGCGGTGGCGTTCGTGATCGGGCTCGCGTTCGCCGCGGTGATCAGCGCGTTCGTCACCTTCCTGGTCAACCCGCTGATCGCCCTGATCGTGGGACAGCCCGACCTCAGCGGCATCGACTTCACCATCCGCGACGCGCGGTTCGGCGTCGGCGACTTCCTGAATGCGCTGATCACCTTCGTGGCCACGGCGGCCGCGGTGTTCTTCTTCATCGTCAAGCCCTACCACGTGGTGCAGGCCAGGCGGGTGCGCGGCGAGGAGCCCGAGGAGCCCACCGTGTCCGACGAGGAGCGCCGCCACCTCGAGCTGCTGGCCGCGCTGCGCGACCTCCGTGCGCCGCTCTAGGCGGGATCAGGCCACCGGGATCAGCGCCGCCGCGATCTCGCGGCAGAACCGCTCCAGGGCAGCGGGGCCGCCCGCCTCGGCGACCTCGATCGCCTTCGAGCCGATGATCACGCCGTCGGCTCCGGCCTCGAGCGCGGCGCGGGCGGCGTCCGGCGAGGAGATGCCGAAGCCGACCAGGAGCGGCAGCGGGGTGTGCGGTCGCACGCGCTCGATCAGGTCCGCCACACCGGCCGACAGCCGGTCGCGGGCACCGGTCACGCCGGCCACCGACACCAGGTACACGAAGCCGCCGGCCTGCCGGCAGGCCAGCTCGATCCGCGACCCACGGCTGGTGGGCGCCAGCAGCGGCACCAGGTCGAGGCCGCTGGCGCGGCAGCCGTCGAGCAGCATGTCGGCCTCGTCCGGCGGCACGTCGGGCACGATCAGCCCATCGGCTCCCGCCGCTGCGGCGTCCGCGCAGAACCGCGGCTCGCCGTAGGCCATCACCGGGCTGGCGTAGGTCATCGGCACCAGCGGCACCTCGACCCGGGCGCGCACGTCGCGGATCACGTCCATCGCTTTCGCCGTGGTCATCCCCGCCGCCAGCGACCGCTGCGCCGCCCGCTGGACGGTCGGACCGTCGGCCAGCGGGTCGGAGAAGGGGATGCCGATCTCGAACGCGGTCGCTCCGCCGCGCGCGGCCGCCTCGGCCAGCTCGGCGGTGTCCGCACCCGCCATCAGGTAGATCGAGAGCGCCGGGATGGCCAGGTTCATGCCCGTGACTCCCGCTGCTCCACGGCATCGACGTCCTTGTCGCCGCGGCCCGACAGGCCGACCAGCACCACCTCGCCGGGCCTCGCTCGCTGGAGCGCCAGCCACAGGGCGTGCGACGACTCGAGCGCCGGGATGATGCCCTCCCGGCGGGCCAGCTGGTGGAAGGCCTCGAGTGCCTGGGCGTCGGTGACCGGGGCGTACTCCGCCCGGCCGCTGTCCTTGAGAAAGGCGTGCTCGGGGCCGACGCCCGGGTAGTCCAGGCCGGCCGAGATCGAGTGCGTCTCCAGCACCTGGCCGTCCTCGTCGGCCAGCACGTAGCTTCGCGACCCGTGCAGCACCGACACCCGGCCCTCGGACAGGGTGGCCGCGGTTCCCGCCTCGTCACCGCCGGCTTCGGCGCCCAGCAGCCGCACCTCCGGGTCGCCCACGAACGGGTGGAACAGGCCGATGGCGTTCGACCCTCCGCCGACGCAGGCAACAACCAGGTCGGGCAGCCGGCCCTCGCGCTCCAGCACCTGCTCGCGGGCCTCGCGCCCGATCACGCTCTGCAGATCGCGGACGAGGCCGGGGTAGGGGTGCGGGCCGGCGGCGGAGCCGATCAGGTAGTGGGTGGTCTCGACGTTGGTGATCCAGTCGCGGATGGCCTCGTTCATGGCGTCCTTCAGCGTCCCCGCCCCCGAGCTGACCGGGATCACCTCGGCGCCCAGCATGTGCATGCGGACGACGTTGGGGTGCTGGCGGCGGATGTCCTCCTCGCCCATGTAGACGTGGCACTCCAGGCCGAACCGGGCGCACACCGTCGCCGTGGCGACGCCGTGCTGGCCGGCGCCGGTCTCGGCGATGATCCGCCGCTTGCCCAGCCGCAGGGCGAGCAGGGCCTGGCCGACCGCGTTGTTGATCTTGTGCGCTCCCGTGTGGTTCAGGTCCTCGCGCTTCAGGTAGACGCGGGCGCCGTGATCGTCGTCGAGCAGCCGCTCGGCCAGGTAGAGCGGCGTCGGCCGGCCGACGTAGTCACGACCGAGCCCGTGCAGCTCGCGCCAGAACGACTCGTCGGCGCGGGCGGCATCCCACGCCTCGACCAGCTCGTCGAGCGCTCCCATCACCGTCTCGGGCACGAACCGCCCGCCGAACTCGCCGAACCGCCCACGGGCGTCGGGGTACGTCTCCTGGGTCATGCCGCCGTCCCTTCCCTGGCGGCCGCGATGAACCGCCTGATCAGCTCGTGGTCCTTGATCCCGGGCGCCGATTCGACGCCGCGGGCCGTGTCGACCGCCCACGGCCTGGCCTCGCGCACGGCCTCCGCCACGTTGTCGGGGTCGAGGCTGCCGGCCAGCATCACCGGCTGGCGCACCGATGCTGCCCGCCGCCAGTGGTCGCGCAGCCGCTCGGGGCTGGGATGGGAGCCCCGCTCCAGGTCGAGCAGCACCGGCGGCCCCTCCGGGAGCACGGCGGGCGGCTGGCCGCGAAAGCCGACGATCATGTCCCGGGGCTGCGCCGGCATGCCGTACACCTGGGCCAGGTCGAAGCCGTCCGGCCGGGCGTCCACGGTGCCGGCGTACACGACCACCGTTCGCGCATCGCCGGCCACGCGGGCCAGCTGTGCGGCGCGCTCCAGCGAGACGCCGCGGGGGCTGTCGACGGCGATCACGAAGCCGACCAGGTCGGCGCCCGCCTCGACCGCCGCCTCGACGTCGGTCTCGCGGGTCAGACCGCAGATCTTGACCAGCGGCGTGCTCACGCGCGCTCCACCGCCACCAGGTCGACCAGCAGTGCCGGGTCGCGCATCAGGGCGGTGCCGACCAGCACCGCGTCGGCGCCGGCGTCGCGGGCCGCGATCACGTCCTGGCGGCCTGCGATGCCCGACTCCGCCACCCGGATCCGGTCCTCCGGCAGCCCGCGAAGCAGTGCCAGCTGGCGGTCGCGGTCGATCTCGAGCGTCTGCAGGTCGCGGGCGTTGACCCCGACCAGCGGCGCCTCCAGCAGCACCGCCCGCTCGGCCTCCTCCGCGGTGTGCACCTCGACCAGCGTGTCCATCCCCAGCAGGGCCGCCGTCGCCATCAGCCGCCGCGCCTCGTCGTCGGTGACCATCGCCAGGATGACCAGGATCGCGTCCGCGCCGGCCAGCCGCTGCCGCGCCACCTGCTCGGGGAAGACCGTGAAGTCCTTGGCGATCGCCGGGATCGACACTGCCCGCCGGGCCGCGGCCAGATCGTCGACGGAGCCGCCGAAGTCGCGCTCCGCGCACAGCACCGACAGGCAGGTGGCGCCGCCCAGCTCGTAGGCCTCGGCGGTCGCCACCACGTCGGCGTCGGGGCGGATCGGGCCCTGGGACGGCGAGCCCCGCTTGACCTCGGCGATCACCGCCACATTGGGGCCGGCCGCCAGGGCATGGGCGAAGCCGCGAGCCGGCTCGGGGGCGTCGCGGCGGATGTCGCCGGACAGCCGGGACAGGTAGCCGCTCACGCCGCACCCGCCCGCGCCGTGGTGAAGGCGACCAGCCGGTCGAGGGTGCCGGTGGCGGCCCCCGAGTCGATGGCCTCGACCGCCCGGTCGATCCCGGCCTCGAGGTCGTCCGCCAGCCCCGCCACCAGCAGCGCGGCGCCGGCGTTCAGCACCACGGCGTCGCGCCGCGGGCCCCGCTCGCCGTCGAGGACGGTGCGAATGATGGCGGCGTTCTCCGCCGGCTCGCCGCCCACCTTGAGGTCGTCGGGGGTGGCCGGCACGGCGCCGGTCGAGAGCTCATGCGGGTCGAGCGTGAACGTGCGAACGCTGCCGTCGCGCACCTCGGCGACCAGGTTGTCGCCGACCGGCGTCAGCTCGTCGACGCCGCCGGCGCCGTGCACCACCAGCGCGTGCTCTGCCCCCAGCTGTACCAGCACGTGGGCGATCGGCTCCACCAGGCCGGCCGAGTAGACGCCGATCACCTGGCGGCGGGCGCCGGCCGGGTTGGTCAGCGGGCCCAGCAGGTTGAACACGGTGCGCACCGCCAGCTCTCTGCGCACGGGGCCGGCGTGGCGCATGGCCGGGTGGTGGGCCTGAGCGAACAGGAAGCCGAAGCCGACCTCGTCGACGCAGGCGGCGACGTCGGCGGGGGAGAGGTCGATCCGCACTCCCAGCGCCTCCAGCACGTCAGCCGATCCGCAGCGCGAGGACACCGCCCTGTTGCCGTGCTTGGCGACGGCGGCGCCGCCGGCCGCGGCGACCAGCGCGGCGGCGGTGGAGATGTTGAACGTCTCGGCTCCGTCCCCGCCGGTGCCGCAGGTGTCGACCAGGTCGTGGCGGGTGGGCGCCGCCGGCGTCACGTGCGCCCGCATCGCCCGCGCGCAGCCGGCGATCTCCTCCGGCGTCTCGCCCTTCATCCGCAGGGCGATCAGGAAGCCGGCGATCTGGGCCGGCGTCGCCTCGGCGCTCATCACCTGCATCATCGCCGCGTGGGCCTCCTCGGCCGTCAGATCGGCGCCGTCGGTCAGGGTGCGGATGGCGGTCGTGATCATCCGCCGTCCACCCGCATGGCGAGGAAGTTCTCGATCAGCCGCCGGCCGTGCGGCGTCAGCACCGATTCGGGGTGGAACTGGACGCCGTGCACCGGCAGGTCGTGGTGCCGCACGCCCATCACCTCGCCGTCAGCGGTGCGGGCGGTGACCTCCAGCGCGGCCGGCACCTCGAGCGCGGCCAGGGAGTGGTAGCGGCCGGCCTCGAAGGGGTCGGGGATGCCCTCGTAGAGCCGGGAGCCGTCGTGTGAGACCGTGTCGGCCTTGCCGTGCATCAGCCGGGCGGCGCGGTCGACCCGGCCGCCGTACATCTCCACGATCACCTGGTGGCCGAGGCAGACGCCGAGCACGGGCACCCGGCCGGCCAGCCGCTCGATGGCGGCCGCCGAGACGCCGGCGTCGACCGGCCGGCCCGGCCCCGGTGAGACGACCAGATGCGTCGGCTCGTACTCGGCGGCCTGCTGGGGGCTGATCGCGTCGTGCCGCTCGACCCGCACCTCGGCCCCCGCCGAGGCGATGTAGTCGACCAGGTTGTAGGTGAACGAGTCGTAGTTGTCGATCACGAGCACCCTCATCGCCCATACGTCCCGGTCTCAGCCTGGTCGATGGCGACGCCCAGGGCCGCCACCTTGTTCATGCATTCCTCGTACTCGGCAGCCGGGTCCGAGTCGGCCACGACTCCGGCGCCGGCCTGCAGGTAGGCGACGCCGTCGCGCATGACCACGGTGCGGATGGCGATGCAGGTGTCCATGTCACCGCCGAAGCCGAGGTAGCCGACCGCTCCCGCGTATCCGCCCCGGCGCCGGCCCTCGAGCTCGGAGATGATCTGCATCGCCCGCACCTTGGGCGCCCCCGACACGGTGCCGGCCGGGAACGTGGCCCGCAGCAGCGCCGCCGCGTCGCGGTCGGGCCGGATCTGGCCGCGCACGCTGGACACGATGTGCATGACGTGCGAGTAGCGCTCCACCTCCATGGTGCGGGCCAGCCGCACGGAGCCCGGCTCACATACCCGGGCCAGGTCGTTGCGGGCCAGGTCGACCAGCATCACATGCTCGGCCCGCTCCTTCTCCGACGCCATCAGCTCGGCCGCCAGCTCGTCGTCGCGCTCGCGGGTCGTGCCCCGCGGGCGGGTGCCCGCGATCGGCCGCAGCTCGCACGTGCCGTCCGGGTCGAGGCGGACGTGGGTCTCGGGCGAGGAGCCGATCAGCTGGTGGCTGCCGAAGTCGAGCAGGAACATGTAGGGCGAGGGGTTGACCGCGCGCAGCGCCCGGTAGATGGCGAAGGGGGAGGCTGCCGTCCGCCGGCGCGCGCGCAGCGAGGGGACGATCTGGAAGGCGTCGCCGGCCGCGATGTGCCGCTTGGCGGTCTCGACCGACCGCATGTACCTCTCGCGACCGGTCTCGACCACCACTTCACCCGCCTCGATCGGCGGCGCCGTGCCGGCGGCCGCCGGCGTCGAGAGGATCTGGGCGATCCGTTCGACGTCGCCCGGCTCCCCGGTGATGGCGAGCGTCCGGCGGACGTGGTCGAAGGCCACCACCGAGCGGGCGAGCATGAAGCGGACGGTGGGGATGCCGGCGTCGTCGGCGTGGGCAGCGGGCAGCGGCACCGGCTCGAGCTCGCATGCCCAGTCGTAGCCCAGGTAGCCAACGGCCCCGCCCAGGAACGGCGGCTCCCCCGGCCGCGGCCCGGGGTGCAGGCCAGCGAAGGCGAGCGCCTCGTCCAGGTCCGGCGTCTCTGCGCCGCCCGCGCCCAGGAACGAGAACCGGCCCACCTGCTCTCCCCGCTCCACCGACTCGAGCAGGAACGACGGGGCTCCCAGCTCCTCGCGCAGGCGCAGGTAGGCGCCCACCGGGGTGAGCAGGTCGGCGGGCAGGATGCGGGTTGTTCGGGTGTGCTGGATGGTGGTCATCGAAACGCTCGTCAGAAAAGACAAAAGCCCTCCGCCGGGTTCGGCGAAAGGCTCGGGCGAGGAACGGATGCCGCAGCGGCGCTAGCGGGCCATGCCTCGCAGGCTGGGCCACCACCAGTCGTTGCGCCGCGTCGTCCTCATGGCGTGGACTATGCGTGATCCCGCGGGCACTTGTCAAACGGGGCCGGGGCTGGACGCGGTCGGTAGGCTTCTGGTGGACGCCACCTCCGCCCTTTTCGCACAGGAGCCCCATGCCTTCCACAGTCATCCTCGGGTGCGCCCGCACCCCGTTCGGCCGCCTCGGTGGCGGTCTCTCGACCCTGTCCGCCCCGCAGCTGGGCACGATCGCCGGCAAGGCAGCGCTGGAGCGGTCCGGTGTCTCGCCCGGCGACGTCGGCTACGTGGTGATGGGGGAGGTGCTGCAGGCCGGCGTGGGGATGATCCCCAGCCGCCAGGTGTCGGCCGGGATCGGCCTGCCCAAGGAGGTCGGATCGGACACCGTGAACAAGGTGTGCGCCTCCGGCATGCGGGCGGCCAACCTGGCCGACCTGATGATCACCGGCGGCGTGCACGAGGTGATCGTGGCCGGCGGGATGGAGAGCATGTCCAACGCCCCCTACCTGCTGAAGAAGGCGCGCTTCGGCTACACGATGGGCAACGGCGAGCTGATCGACCACATGACCACCGACGGCCTGACGTCGACGTTCACCAACCGGATCATGGCGGAGGAGAACTCCGTCGTCTCCGAGGAGATCGGCTGCTCGCGCGCGGATCAGGACGCCTGGGCGCTGCGCAGCCACCAGCGGGCGGTGGAGGCCATGGACTCCGGCCGGCTGGCAGAGGAGATCGTCCCGGTCACCGTCTCCGGCCGCAAGGGCGACAGCGTGGTCGAGTCCGACGAGGGGCCGAGGCGTGACACGTCCGCCGAGCGGCTGGCGGCGCTTCGGCCGGTGTTCAGCGAGGACGGCGCGACCACGGCCGGAAACGCGCCGGGCGTGAACGACGGGGCGGCGGTGCTGGTGCTGGCCTCCGACGACTGGGCGCGGGAGCGAGGGCTGAAGCCGCTGGCCCGGATCGTCTCCGAGGGTCATGTGGCCGACGACTGGCCGTACCTGGTGCGGACTCCGGCCGGCGCAGCCCGGGCGGCCCTCGAGCGGGCCTCGATGAAGGTCTCGGACGTCGATCGGTTCGAGATCAACGAGGCCTTCTGCTCGGTGGTGCTGAGCACCATCGACCTGCTGGAGGCCGACGCCGACAAGTTCAACGTGCAGGGCGGCGCGGTCGCCTTCGGCCACCCGATCGGCGCGTCCGGAGCGCGCCTGCTGACGACGCTGGTCTACCAGCTGCGCCGGCGCGGCGGCGGGATCGGCCTGGCCGCCATCTGCTCCGGGGCGGCGCAGGGCGACGCCACCGTCCTGGAGGTGTTCGGCGAGTGAGCGAGATCCGGACGGTCACGGTGGTGGGGGCTGGGCAGATGGGCTCGGGCATCGCGCAGGTGGCCGCCGTGGCGGGGATGGACGTCACCCTGGTGGACGTTGCGCCCGGCCAGCTGGAGCGGGCGATCGCCGTCATCCAGGGCTCGCTGACCAAGCTGGTCGAGAAGGGCCGGGTGGAGCGGGGGGACGCTGACGCCGCGCTGGAGCGGATCCGCACCCAGGCCGCCCCCGCGCCGGCCGACCTGCTGATCGAGGCGGCCACCGAGGACGCCGACCTGAAGCTGAAGATCTTCGCCCAGCTGGACGAGGTGGCGGGGGAGGAGTCGATCCTGGCCTCGAACACCAGCTCGATCCCGATCACCCGGCTGGCGGCGTCGACATCCCGGCCCCAGCGGGTGGTGGGCATGCACTTCTTCAACCCGGTGCCGCTGATGCAGCTGGTGGAGGTGATCCGCGGCCTGGAGACGTCGGACGAGACCGCCGCGGTCGTGCGCGCCGCCGCCGAGCGGATGGGGAAGACCGTGGCCGAGGCCCACGACTATCCGGGGTTCATCTCCAACCGGATCCTGGTGCCGATGATCAACGAGGCGGTATACGCCCTGATGGAGGGCGTCGGCGACCGCGACTCGATCGACACGGTGATGAAGCTGGGCATGAACCACCCGATGGGCCCGCTGGAGCTGGCCGACCTGATCGGGCTGGACACCTGCCTGGCCATCATGGAGGTGCTGCACGACGGTCTGGGCGACTCCAAGTACCGGCCGTGCCCGCTGCTTCGAAGCTACGTCGAGGCCGGCCGCCTGGGCCGCAAGACCCGCAGGGGGTTCTACGACTACTGAGCTGTGGGTGAACAAGGGTGTCAGACACCTGTGTTCACGCGCGGGGCTGCCCCGGGCTCAGTCGGGTAACGGCGTGGGCACCTCGCGGCGCCAGCGACGGGTGCCGCGGAGGGCGACCAGGGCGCCCGCCGCGGAGGTGGCCGCGCCGACCAGCCACATCGCGTCGTACCCCGCGTTCTCGACGACCAGCCCTGCCACCGGCGATGCCAGCGATCCGACCCCGAACACCATCGTCGAGGCGATGCCGACGGCGCGGCCGGCTCGCTCCGGGCCGACGAGCTCACCCGCCGCCACGTAGAGCACGCCGTTGAAGCCGAAGGCGCCGAAGCCCATCAGGAGCACCGCCACCGATGCCGCGGCCAGGCCGGCGTGGAGCGCCAGCGGCATGGCCAGGGCGGCGCCGGCGGCGAGCAGGCCCGTGTCGGCCAGGGTGCGCATGCGGCGGGTGCCGCCGCCACGATCGGCGATCCGTCCCCAGAGGACGCGCGACGCGGCCGCCGAGACGGTCAGCAACACGAACAGCAGGCTGGCCTCCGCCTTGCCCAGCCCCGCGTCACGCGCCGCGGAGGGCAGGTATGTGAGCGCCGCGCCCAGCGCGAACACGTACAGCGCGCCCAGCAGCAGCAGGCGGCGCATGCCCGGCGCCGTCAGCGTCCCGTCTAGTCGCAGCGAGCGCGACTCTCCGCCGCCGCCCGGAGTCAGCCAGGCGAACCAGAGCGCGGTTGCCGCCGTGACACTGG
>DATLLX010000279.1:0-9266 GCA_035537595.1 Gaiellales bacterium
GGCGTACCCGTTCTCGTACACCTCGGCCAGCCTCTCGATCACCTGCCGCGGCTTCTGTGCCGAAGACGCCGAGTCCAGGTAGACCAGCCGCCGGATGTCGCGCAGCAGGCCGTGCGTCCGCGGGTCGTCATGGATGCCGACCCGGTCGATCTGGCCCAGCCCGACCGGCTGGTCGGGGAGCTCCGGGTCCTTGCCGATCAAGTGCACGACGTCGATCCGGAAGCCGTCCACCCCGCGGTCGAGCCAGAACCGCAGCACGTCATGCATCGCCTCGACGACCGCAGGGTTGCCCCAGTTGAGGTCGGGCTGTTGGGGAAGGAACAGATGCAGGTACCACTGGCCGGTGGCCTCGTCGAGCGTCCAGGCCGAGCCCCCGAAGGCGGCCCGCCAGTTGTTCGGCGGCCCGCCGTCGCGGCCGTCGCGCCAGAAGTACCAGTCGCGGTGCGATGCATCCCTGGCCGACCGGGAGTCCAGGAACCACGGATGCTGGTCGGAGGTGTGGTTCGGCACCCAGTCGACCAGCACGCGGAGGCCGCGGTCGTGGGCCGCGGCGATCAACCGGTCGGCATCCTCCAGCACGCCGAACACCGGGTCGACGTCGCAGTAGTCGGACACGTCGTAGCCAAAGTCGGCCATCGGCGAGCGGTAGAACGGCGAGATCCAGACGGCATCGACGCCCAGCCACGACAGGTGGTCGAGGCGCGACTCGATGCCTCGCAGGTCGCCGACGCCATCCCCGCTGCTGTCCTGGAACGACCGTGGATAGATCTGGTAGACGACCGCGTCGCGCCACCAGGGAACGTGCTCGCCATGTTCGCCGCCGGCCATGCCGGCCGGGAACGCTACACGGCGCAGGGGGCTGGTTGTGCAAGGATCCCGCCCGTGCACGCCGACCTCTGGTTCAAGAACGCCGTCGTCTACAGCCTCAACGTGGAGACCTTCATGGATGCCAACGGCGACGGCTGCGGCGACTTCGAGGGCCTCAGCCGGAAGCTCGACTATCTCAAGGGGCTGGGCGTCGACGCGCTGTGGCTGGCGCCCTTCCAGCCCACACCGGGGCTCGACGACGGGTACGACATCACCGACTACTACGGAGTCGATCCGCGCTTCGGGTCGACAGGCGACTTCGTCGAGTTCATGCACGAGGCGAGCAGCCGCGGCATGCGGGTGATCATCGATCTGGTGGTCAACCACACCTCGTCCAGCCACCCGTGGTTCAAGTCGGCCCGCCGCGGCCGCGACGCGCCCAAGCACGACTGGTATGTGTGGTCGGAGAAGCGGCCGCCGGACTGGGACATCGGGATGGTGTTCCCCGGCGTGCAGCGATCGACATGGACGTATGAGCGACAGGCGCGGCAGTACTACTTCCACCGCTTCTACGACTTCGAGCCCGACCTCGACATGGCGAACCCGCTGGTGCGCGAGGAGGTGCGGCGGGTGATCGGCTACTGGCTGGAGCTCGGCGTGGCCGGGTTCCGGGTGGACGCGGTGCCGTTCGTGCTCGAGAAGCCGTCCACCGACGGCGGCCGGGCGACGCTGAACTTCGACTGGCTGCACGAGATCCGCGAGTTCCTGCAGTGGAGGGTCGGCAACGCCGCCCTGCTGGGCGAGGCCAACGTGCTGCCGCCGCAGGCCCAGCGCTACTTCGCAGACGGCGACGGCCTGCACATGATGTTCAACTTCTGGGTCAACCAGCATCTGTTCTGGTCGCTGGCCACCGGCGACGCCCAGCCGCTGGCGCGGGCCCTGCGCCAGACCGCTGCGATCCCCGGCAGGGCCCAGTGGGCCCACTTCCTGCGAAACCACGACGAGCTCGACATCGGCCATCTGCCCGACACCGAGCGCCAGAAGGTGTTCGACGCCTACGGCCCCAAGCCGGCGATGCAGCTCTACGACCGCGGCATCCGCCGCCGGCTGGCGCCCATGCTCGGCGACAGACGGCTGCTGGAGCTGGCCTACAGCCTGCTGCTGTCGATGCCGGGCACGCCGGTGCTCCGCTACGGCGACGAGATCGGGATGGGCGAGAACCTGCGCCTGCGCGAGCGGATGGCGATCCGCACCCCGATGCAGTGGTCGGCGGCCCCGAACGGCGGATTCACCTCGGCGGACCGGCCGGTCGTCCCGGTGGTGGCGGGCGGCCCGTACGGCTACGAGCGGGTCAACGTCGAGGCCCAGCGGCGGGATCCCGACTCGCTGCTTCGCTGGACGACCCGGATGATCCGGCTGCGCAGGGAGTGCCCCGAGATCGGGTGGGGCGAGCCCCGCGTGCTCCCCACCGGCAACCGGCAGGTGCTGGCGGTGCTCCACCAGTGGCGTGACACCAGCCTGGTCTGCGTCCACAACCTTGCGCCGGCCGCCGGCCGGGCCCGGCTGAAGCTCGGCGGCGGGCGCGGATCGCGGCTGGCCAGCCTGCTCGACCACGAGCCCAGCAGCGCCGGCCCGCGCGGCGTCCACCAGCTCGAGCTGGAGCCCTATGCCTACCGGTGGTACCGGCTGGGCGACCCGGACGACGCGCTCGAGCGCTCGCTCGCGGAGTAGCCTGGCCGGTTCGCACGCTCTGTGTCAACAGTCACTAGACTCGCCCCATGCTCGTGGGGAGGGATGATGAGCGGCGGAGCATCGACGAGCTGCTCGAGGCCACGCGGTCCGGCAAGGGCGGCGCACTGGCGCTGCACGGCGAGCCCGGCATCGGGAAGAGCTCGCTGCTGGCCTACGCCGCCGGCCGCTGCCAGGGGCTGACGCTGGTCGAGGTGCGAGCGGCCGAGGCCGAGGCGTCGCTGCCGTTCGCGGCGCTGGTCGATCTGCTCACCCCCCTGCTGGACAGCCTCGAGCGCCTGCCCGGCCGGCAGGCCGACGCGCTCCGCAGCGCGTTGGCGGTCGGCCCGGCGCACGACGTCGACCGGCTGGCGCTGCAGGTGGGGGCCTTCAACCTGCTCTGCGCGGCCGCCGAGTCGACGCCGGTGGTGGCGCTGGTCGACGACGCCCACTGGATGGATGCAGCCTCCGCCGACGCGATCGGGTTCGCGGCCCGGCGGATCGGCGCCGACCCGGTGGCGATCCTGATCGCGACGCGCAGCTCGGGGCTCGAGGGCATCCGGTCGATCGGGGTGGGCCCGCTGGCGCCGGATGCCGCTCGCGACCTGCTCGAGCGGTCCGGCGCCGATCCCTCGACCGTCGAGGGCACGCTTCGGACGGCCGCCGGCAACCCGCTGGCGCTGCTGGAGATCGCCGGCTCGGGAGACGCCGGCGAACGGACGCTCGAGGAGGCCTACGCGCGCACGGCGGCGGGTCTTCGGGAAGACACGCGCCATGCCCTGCTGCTCCTGGCCGCGGGCGGCGCCAGCAGCGGCCTGGTGGTGGCCAGGGCGCTGGCCGCCGAGGGCCTGACCACCGCCGCGTTCGAGGAGGCTGAGGCGGCCGCCATGGTGACGATCGACGCCGGCCGCACGGAGTTCCGGCACCCCTTGATCCGCTCGGCGGTGTACGGCTCTGCGCCGGCGGCCGAACGGCGCGCAGCGCATGCCGCGCTGGCGGCCTCCTGTGTCGAGGACGATCTGCGCTGGGACCGGGTGGCGCACCTGGCCGCCGCGGCGATGGAGCCCAACGAGGACCTGGCGGGCTCGGTCGATCAGCTGGCGGGCAACGTGCGCAGCCGCGGCGGGGCGGCGGCCGCTGCCGAGTGGTACGAGCGGGCCGCCCGGTTGAGCACCGAGCGAGGCCCGCGGCTCCGCCGCCTGCTGGCCGGCGCCGAGGCGGCCCAGCTGGCCGGCCGCAGCGAGCAAGCGGTGCGGCTGCTGGAGGAGGCCGAACGGGAGACCGGCGACGCCACCGAGCGGGCGCTGGTCGAGCTGCAGCGGGGCCGGATCGACGCTCGGAGCGGCTCCACGCTCGTGGCCGGCGATCGCTTCCTGCGGGCGGCCCGGACCGTCGAGGAGGAGGCGCCGGAGCTTGCGGCCTCGCTCTACATCGAGTCGATCGACCCGTCGATCCGGGCCGGCCGGCCGGCCGAGGCGCTGGCCGCGGCGACTCGGGCGGGGGAGCTGTCCGGCGGCACCGGCAGCGCCGGCCTGATGGCCCGGATCGCCCAGGCCGCCTCACTGGTGTTCATGGGCGACGCCGCCCAGGCCGCGATCGCCATCGACGAGGCGGCGGACGCCGTGGAGCGCTCACCCGAGCTCTCGTCGGACTTCCAGCTCCGCGCCTACCTGGCCCTCGTGCTGGCCTTTGCAGAGCGCGCCGCCGCCGCCGGAGCAATCCTCGACGACCTGATCGACGCCTGTGAGCACGACGCCCCGGGCAGCCTCACCTACCCGCTGATCAGCCGCTCCTGGATCCGCCGGTCGACCGGGCGGTGGGAGGACGCCCGGGCCGACGCGCTGCGAGCGGTGCGGATCGCCCGCCAGCTGGGACGATCGAGCGACGAGTGCTGGGGGCTCAGCGTGCTGACGTGGATCGACGCCGCGCAGGGCAGGCTGGACGGCGACCTGCTCGATCGCCAGGAGACGCTCGCCGCACAGCTCGACCTGCCGTATCAGGCGATGTGCGCCCATGCCGCCCGGGGGATCCATGCGCTCGGCGCCGGTCAGCCCGGCGACGCGGCCGGGCACCTGGCGGAAGCGCTCGACATCAAGCGGCGCTGCGGGATGGCCGATGCGACCACGCAGCCGGTGCTCGGCGCCGACCTGGTCGAGGCGCTGATGCGGGCCGGACGGCGGGAGGACGCGGTCAAGGTGGCTGCGGAGCTTCGCGAGGGGGCCGAGCGGGCCGGCCGGCCGTCGGCGATGGCGCTCGCCCTGCGCGCCGCGGCCCTGGTCGAGGAAGACTGGCGGCCGCCGATGGAGCTCGCCTGGGATCTGCATCGCGAGGCCGGCGACGCGTTCGGCAGCGCTCGCACGGCGCTCGCCTACGGAGAGGCGCTGCGCCGCGGCGGCAGCCGGGTCGAGGCGCGGGAGATGCTCGAGCGAGCGGCGGCGGAGCTGGGGCGGCTGGGTGCCCGCCCGTGGCTGGAGCAGGCCGAGGCCGGGCTGGGGCGCAGCGCCAGGGTGCTGCGAAAGGATGCCGCCGCCCGGGACGAGCTGACGCCGGCCGAGACGCAGGTGGCCAGCCTGGCGGCCGAGGGCAAGACCAACCGCGAGATCGCCGGATCGCTGTGGATGAGCGAGAAGACGGTCGAGGCGCACCTGTCCCGGGTCTACCGCAAGACCGGCGTCCGCAACCGCTCTGAGCTGGCGGCGCGCCACGCCGCGCTGCGCGCCCCGGAAGCGGCAGTAGACGACTAGCGCCTCTGCGGCACTTCGGTGGCCGCGATCGCGATCGCGATCACCAGGCACTGCAGCGCCGGCCGGGCCACCCCGCCCTGCTCCTCGTGGATCAGCCGCGTGGCCGCCTCCAGCAGCGGGGCGATCCGCATGAGCGCCGGGCCGGCCGGCCCCGGATCGGGGTCGCGGCAGACCGCGAGCGCGAGCTCGAGCTGGCCGGTGGCCACGCCCGGATTGCCGGCGAAGGTGGCGGCGAAGGCCATCAGGGACATCGTCGTGATCCGGGTCAGCCGCGTGTCCAGCAGCAGCTGGTGCGGGGCCCGGGGATCGCTCGGCGGTGGGAGCTCCTGACCGTCCAGCAGCCGCTGCGACGTGCGGCCGAGGATGTCCCGCACCATCTCGGCGTCCAGTCCCAGCGAGGCGACGATCCGCAGCAGCAGGAACATGCCGATGAACGTGCGACCGTAGGGAGGATCGGTGCCGAACACGATCCGCTCAGCCGGCACACGCGAGAACAGGCCGAACATGTCGATCGGGTTGAGCCACGAGCTGTCGTAGGTGGCGGCCGGATGGCCCGACAGCCCATCCCCCAGCACCGCCTGGTCGGCGACCCCGAGGTGGGCCAGGATCAGCGGGGCGCCGGGATGGAGCTGAGCCACCTGCACCAGCTCCTCGCCGAAGGTCGGGGGCAGCCCGCGGCCGGCGTGGATCAGGATGGGCACGCGGGCCTGCTCGGCCAGCGCGAAGATCGGCTCGACGAGGCCAACGAGCCCGAACGCCTGCGCCCGGGGGTGGAGCTTGATGCCCCGGGCGCCGGCTGCCAGGCAGCGCTCGGCCTCGCCGATCGGGTCGTCCGCGGGATCGAGCCGGCACAGCGGCAGGAACCGGCCGCCGCTCTCCTCCGCCCAGCGAAGCACGCGGTCGTTGGGCACGCGGTATGCGGGGACTCGTTCCGGGTCGTGCAGCGGGAACACCACCGCCTGCTGGACGTCGGCCTGGTCGAGCATCTCGTGCAGGCCTGCGGGGTCGAGCGACATGCCGTCCTCGTCCAGCCCCAGATGGGTGTGGACGTCGATCACGTGCGCGCCGCCCGGTCGCAGGCGTCCCAGCTCATCCGTGAAGGGCGCGATCGCCTGCGCGAACACCGGGTGCTGCGTCATGCAGCCGGGATGCGCTGGTCGAGCGCCGCGGACAGCGACTCTCGCACCTCTGCCGACTCGATCCGGTCGAGGATCGGCTGGAAGAAGCCGCGGACGATCAGCTGCTCGGCCTGCGCCCGCGAGAGGCCGCGGCTCATCAGGTAGAACAGCTGCATCTTGTCGATCTGACCGACGGTGGCGCCATGGGTGCAGCGCACGTCGTTGGCCTCGATCTCGAGGCCGGGGATGGAATCGGCATGCGCCTCGCGGGAGAGCAGCAGGTTCCTGTTCTCCTGGTAGGCATCGGTGCGCTGGGCGCCCTTGTCGACGCGGATCACGCCCCGCCAGACCGCACGGGCGGAGTCGGCCAGCACTCCCTTGAAGAACAGATCGGAGGTGGTGTTGGGCGCCGCGTGCTCCTGAGTGGTGTCGTAGTCGGCGTGCTCGGACTCGCGCAGGAAGTACGCGCCGGTCACCTTGACGTTGGCCCCCTGGTCGGCCAGGTAGCTCTCCATCCGGGACTTCGCCCGGGTGCCGCCGAGGCCGATCGCCACCCAGTCGAGCTCGGCGTCGCGGCCGACCGTGGCCCTGTGCGTGCCGAACTGGCGGGTGCCGTGCTCGTGCTCCTGGATGGTCACGTACTCGAGCTTGGCGCCGTCGCCGATCACCAGCTCGACGACCACGTTCAGATACCCGGCGGCATCGGAGGTGAACTCCTCGACGAAGGTCGCCCGAGCGCCCGGCTCGAGCACGATCAGCGCCCGGTAGTACTGCGCCGTGCCCTCGCCAGCCACGTCCAGCCGGGCGCGCAGCGGGGTATCGACCTCGACGCCGGCCGCGACGTGGAGAAACACTCCGTCGTCCCAGCGAGCGGCGTTGCCGGCGGCGAACTTCTCGCCCTCGGCGACCACGGCACCGTAGTGGCGCTCGACCAGCTGCGGATGCTCAGCCGCCGCGCGGGCCAGGCTGCCGAACACGACCCCGTCGGCCAGCTCGTCCTCAGACAGGGTGACCGCCGACGGCCCGGTCGTGAAGGCGTCGGGGTCGAACCCGCGCAGGTTGGTGTAGCGCCACGCCTCCTCGCGGTTGGAGGGAACCGGCAGGGCGTCATAGCGCTCGCGGGCAGCCGCGCGCTTACCCGCCAGCCACGCGGGCTCGGACACCGCGGGAGCGCTCATCCGACCGAGCCCTCCATCTGCAGCTGGATCAGGCGGTTCATCTCGACGGCGTACTCGAGCGGCAGCTCCTTGGTGATCGGCTCCACGAACCCGGAGACGATCATCGCCGAGGCCTCCTCCTCCGTCAGCCCGCGGCTCATCAGGTAGAACAGCTGCTCGTCGCCGATCTTGGACACCGTCGCCTCGTGCCCGATCTCGACGTCGTTCTCGTCGATGTTGATGTACGGGTAGGTGTCGGTGCGGCTCTCGTCGTCGATGATCAGCGCGTCGCAGACCACCTTGGACTTCGATCCCACGGCGCCCTTGTTCACCTGCAGCAGGCCGCGGTAGGAGCTGCGGCCGCCGTCCTTGGAGATCGACTTGGACGTGATCACCGAGGAGGTGTTCGGGGCGACGTGGGTGATCTTGCCACCGGCGTCCTGGTGCTGGCCCTTGCCGGCGAAGGCGATCGACAGCACCTCGCCGTGTGCGCCCTCGCCGTTCAGGATCACGGCCGGGTACTTCATGGTGATCTGCGAGCCGAGGTTGCCGTCGACCCACTCCATGGTGGCGTTGCGCTCGGCGACCGCCCGCTTGGTGACCAGGTTGAACACGTTGGTCGACCAGTTCTGGATGGTGGTGTACCGGCAGCGGCCGCCGTCGGCGACGTGGATCTCGACCACGGCCGAGTGCAGCGAATCGCTCGAGTAGATGGGCGCCGTGCACCCCTCGACATAGTGGACGTAGGCGTCCTTGTCGACGATGATCAGCGTCCGCTCGAACTGGCCCATGTTCTCCGCATTGATGCGGAAGTAGGCCTGCAGCGGCAGTTCGACCTTGACCCCCGGCGGCACGTAGATGAACGAGCCGCCCGACCACACGGCCGAGTTCAGGGCCGCGAACTTGTTGTCGTTGTAGGGGATGATGGTGCCGAAGTAGCGGCGGACGACGTCCTCATGCTCGCGCAGGCCGGAGTCCATGTCGAGGAACAGCACGCCCTGCTTCTTCAGGTCCTCCTGCAGGTTGTGATAGACGACCTCGCTCTCGTACTGCGCGCCGACACCGGCCAGGTACTTCTTCTCGGCCTCGGGGATGCCCAGCTTGTCCCAGGTCTCGCGCATGCCGTCCGGCAGGTCGTCCCACGACTTGGCCTGCTCCTCGACCGGCTTCATGTAGTAGTAGATGCTCTCGAAGTCGATCACGTCGAGGTTGGCTCCCCACCGCGGCATCGGCCGGTCGACGAAGTGCCGGTAGCTCTTGACGCGAAACTCGGTCATCCACTCCGGCTCGCTCTTGTGCGCGGAGATCTGGCGGACGATGTCCTCGGTCAGCCCGCGGCCGGTCTGGAAGAACGGCGTGAACTCGTCGTGGAAGCCGTACTTGTACTCGCCGATCGCAACGGCGGCCTTCTCGTCTGCTGTCAGCTCGGTGCGTTCGGACATCTAGACCGCCCCCTCGGGAACGCCATAGGGTGTGTACCCCTCGCTCTCGAGCTCGTCGGCGAGCTCGGGGCCGCCGGAACGGACGATCCGCCCCTCGACGAGCACGTGGATGTGATCCGGCTTGATGTAGCGCAGCAGGCGCGAGTAGTGGGTGATCACCAGCGCGCCCATCTCCGGGCCGATCAGACTGTTGACGCCGTCCGCGACGATCCGCAGGGCGTCGATGTCGAGGCCGGAGTCAGTCTCGTCGAGGATGGCGATCTCGGGCTG
>DATLLX010000280.1:0-5639 GCA_035537595.1 Gaiellales bacterium
GTCCACGACCGCATCGGCGATCGACTTGGCCTTGTCCTCGGGCAAGCCCAGGGCGAGGACAAGTCCCTGCAGCATGGCGCCGTCCGCCTTGTTCAGGTCGATCTTGCCGCTCTCGCCCTCGATGCGAACCTGTACCCTGACATCGGCGAACTGCCAGCTGAGTTGGCTGGGCACGCGCTGGCGCGGCTTGCGATTGACCACCACGGCCACCGTTTCCTGCAGGGCGGCGTCGAGCATGGCCTGTGCCTCCACCGCCTGCAGCTGGCCACGCAAAGCCAATGCATCGGTGTGACGACCCGCCAGGAACGCGACAGCGGCGGCGGCCATGGCCGTGGTGAAGATCAGCGTCACCACCAGGGCTGCACCCCGCTCGCGGCGGCGCCGGCTCACTGGCTCACCTTATCGAAGGTCGACGCCGACTTGCCGAACGTGCTCTCGCTCTTCCCACCCGTCTGGCCGAACTTGCTCTCGCTCGATCCGCCCGCCTGCCCGAACGGCTTGTTGGCGTCGTCGCTGGGCTCCAAACCTTCTGGTTGCCCCTGTTCCGGCTTGTCGCTGCAGCCGGCGGTGCTCGGGGCTTCAGCCACACCACAGTACCAGGGGGCCATGACGCGCATCGCGACCGTCAGCTCGGGCCAGGCGGGCTCCTCGCCTGCGGCGAGCCGGATCGCCTGCGGCAGTTTCGGCCCGATCGGCCAGCTCTTGTGCCAGCCAGCCGCGTCGCGCTCGCTGAGCTTGCCGAAATAGCTGAAGCGCAACTCCGGACCGACCCGTAGCACCGTCCGGGCCTCGCCGGCCTCGACCACGGCAAGGTCGGGAGCGGCGGGATCGAGCGCGGCGCGGCGCAGCTCGATCCGGTAGTTGCCGCCATTGTCGGGGACCACCGCATATTCGTAGGCGAGGTAGGCCGGGCCGGAGAGGTAAGGCGGCTCGACATTGCCGAAGCGCACCCGGTCGGACCCGCCCGAGAACAGGACCAGGTCGCGCTTGCCGACCTTCACCATGAGCGGCTCCGCCCGCTCTAGCTCGCCACGCAGCACGGACAGCCCCAGGGTCAGCTCCTCCATGGCCTCGCGCCGGCTGTCGGTGCTGCTCATCGCGCGCAGCACGAAGCGCAGCCCGCTCGTCATGACGACCGCCACCAGCGCCAGCACCACCATGCTGACCAGGAGCTCGACCAGCGTAAAGCCGGCCCGGCGGCGCGCCGCCGCGCACGGGTCAGAGCGCACCGGTACGTTCACGACGTGGCTCCATGGCAAGCCCGGTCAGCTCGAAGCGCTGTCCGGCCTTCTCGACGGTGACCCGGACGAGCCGCAGACGCAGATCCTCCTTGGGCTGAACCGTGCCCGGCCGGTCCTGTCCCAGCTCGGCACCGGCCGCACCTGAGCGATCGCCCATTGCGGTCCTGGTGCCGCCGGACTCCGACTGCTGCCGGTCCGCGCGATCACCGCCGAACGTCGACTTCTCGGCGCCGGTTGACTGCTCTGCACCAAACGGCTTGGAGTCGCCGCCAGTCCCGGTCTCGCCGCCGGCTCCGGTCTCGCCATCCTCGCCACCCGCGGGCTTCAGACCCCGGTTGGCATCTGGATCCGGTGGCGGGGGCAGCATGTCCTCGGGCAGCGCGTAGGGTTCGCTCTCGATCCGCCACGTCAGGCCGCCACCGATATCGCCGTGGCGCGGGCCATCGGTCGTGGTCAGGTCGAGACGGCTGCGGGTCAGCAGGTTCTGGGCGACCAGTCCCAGGAGCAGCCGGTCCTCGTCGCGATGGGCGGTGCGCAGTCCATTGCCGATCACCGCGAACACGGTGGTGAGCACGATGCCCAGGATCGCCAGCGCCACCAGCGTCTCCAGCAGGGTGAAGCCGGCATTCCCACGGTAGTGCGGCCGCCGGCTCACGGCGCCCCTCCGACGGTCACGCGCCCGGTCAGCCAGTCGACATTGACCGCACGCCGACCATCCGCCGCCGCGAGGACGAGCCGGCCGCCGCTCGACGTGCCGTTCGGGAAGAACAGCAGGCCGGGATCACCGAACCCATCCTCCTGTATTTCGGTGCCGCGCGGCAGCAATGGCAGCAGGGACGCCCCGCTCAGGGTCACCATCATGCCGGTGCGCATCGCGGTGCTGCGCTGGTCACGCACCGCCAGCGCGACACTTCGCGTCGTCCGGTCGATATCCGTTCGCAGCAGCGTCCCGACCCGCGGCAGCGCCACCGACACCAGCAATGCACCGATGGTCAGAACCACCAGCAGCTCGATCAGCGTGAACCCGCGCTCACCCTTGCCAGCTCGTGACATCGCCCGCCTCGCCGCTGCCTCCCGGCGCCTTGTCCGAGCCCAGCGAGTATAGATCGTAGGCCCCATGCTCGCCTGGCGCCTTGTACAGATAGGCATTGCCCCACGGGTCGACCGGGAGGTTCGGGCTGTCGATGTAGGGTCCTTTCCAGCCCGGGGCCGTGTTGCCGGGGCTGCGCACCAGGGCCGCGAGCCCCTGCTGTGTGCTCGGGTAGACGCCGGTATCAAGCCGGTAGAGATCGAGCGCCGACTTGAAATTGTCGACCTGAAGCTTGGCCGTGTCCGCCTTGGCGCCGCCCAGATAACCGATCACCCGAGGGCCGGCCAGCGCCGCGAGCAGGCCCAGGATCACCAGCACCACCAGCAGCTCGATCAGCGTGAACCCGCCCTGCCCGCGCTTACGCGTCCGCTGGCGTCCGTCTCTATCTGCCATGATGTCGCCCACTCCCGCAGCTGGCCGCCTCGGCGGTCGGATTCGATTCATGGCTGGCTCGCCTCGTCCTGCGGCTCGTCCGGCGGTACATCATCCGGCGTACCCACGTCTTGCGTCTGGTACTCTCCGCCCACGTCCGGATCGGGCGACGACCCCGCCCCATCACTCGGTGACGGTTCCGCCCCATCATTGGGCGGCGAGTCCGCCGCACCATGGGGCGGCGGCCTGGGCGCGCCCCTCGCCGGTCGCTGTCTGGCACCACGCGCCGCGGGCGGGGCTTTCGCGGCGGCCGGTGGCCGTGCCGCAACCCGCGCCCCGGTGCCGAAAATCTCGAATTTCCGCTGCTCGTCGCCCAGCCCGAGCACCAGCTTGTCGCGCTCGACGGTCAGGACCTGCCACTCGCCGACCCGATCGCCGGGCACCAGCCGGCCGACCTTGGTCGTGCCCGGGAAAGTGACGAGCGCCGCGGCCACGCCGTCCTGGCGTGCGGTTCCGAAAAATCGCAGCTCCGGCTCTGCCGGTCCAGCCGCGGCCTCCACCGGCGCCTCGACCGGCGCCGTCGGGGTCTCCTCCGCCGCCGTCAGCACCGGCATGCGTCGGGTCGGCGAGAATAGCGGGCGCTCGACCACCGCCGTGAGCTGCTCCAGTGGCGGGAGCACGAAAGCCGCCGGGCCGGCGTCGATCGATGCCGGCGGATCGACGGCCGCTGGCGATTCCGGGCGCGTTACGCTGGCCGCGACAGCTGGCGCGGTCTCCTCCCCGCTGGTCCACAGCAGGTAGGGCACCACGAGGAGCGCTGCCAGCAGCAGGAGCTTGGTGGCCGGATGCCACTTGGTCACGACCGTCGGCAACTCACTTTCAAGGAGGAGGCAGGTTGTGTCTAGGTGACCGTGCGACCGGGCGTCAATAGCGCCAGCCATACCCGAGGCTGGACTGACGGAGAGTTCATCAGAGCGCGAGCTCGTTGATGCTGAGTACCGCAGTCAGGATCGACATCACGATTCCGCCGACCACGAGCCCCAGCACGATCACCGTCACCGGCTCGATGATCGCCACCAGCCGCTGCAGCCGCGTCGCCACCCGGTCCTCGAACGTGGCCGCCAGATGCGCCGCCACCGGCTGCATGCGACCGCTCTCCTCGCCGACGCGGAGCATCTTGACCGCGAGCGGCGTCACGATCCCCGCGGCGCCAAGGCTGTCGGCGACGGTGCGGCCGGTGCGCACGCGCGTGATGACCTCCTCCATCGCCGCGCGGGCGTGGAGGTTGCCCAGGATGTCGCGGCAGACCGCCAGCGCCGCCGGCAGATCGAGGCCGCCGCCGAGGCAGGTCGCGAGCCCACGACAGAGCTGGGCGGTGATCCTGTCGCGCAGAAGCGGACCGAGCATCGGCACACGTAGCAAGGCGGCGTCCATGGCGCGGCGCGGACCGGGTCGCCGCAGAATTCGCTCACCGAGCAGCAGCCCAGCCGCCAGCAGCACCAGAAGCAGGTAACCCTGGTTGCGCAGGAAATCCGTCGCCGCCAGCACCACGCGGGTGCTGGCGGGCAGCGCGGCGCCAGCCGACGCGAACATTGGCTCCATGCGCGGCACCACGACGGTCAGCAGGACGATCACCGAGCCGATCGCAGTCACGAGCAGGACCACTGGGTAGATCATAGCCGAAGTCAGCTTAGAGCCCAGCTGCTCGGTGCGTTCGCGCATGGTGGCGAGCTCGCTCAAGGACTGGCTCAGCCCACCCGACTGCTCGCCGGCACGCACCAGGCTGACATAGAGCGGGGGGAAATAGCGCGGCTCGGCGGCCAACGCGTCGCTCAGGCTGGAGCCACTGCGGACCTGGAGCAGCACGCCTTCCAGCGCCACGGCCAAGCCCTTGTCCGGCACCTCCTCCCGCGCCAGCGACAGCGCGGTCTCGACGGTCTGGCCGGCCCCCAGGAGCGTGGCCAGCTCGCGCGTCAGCTGCGTCACGTGCTTGACGGCGCGATATGTGTTGGCCGGCGCAGCGCCACGGCGGTCGGCCCGGCCGGCCGGCGTGGCGTCAATCGGGATCAGGCCGTTATCCTGCAGCCGGGCGATGGCGGTCGGCACGTCGGCGGCCTCGAGCTCGCCGGCGACCTGCTCGCCGCTCAAGGTCAGGGCGCGATAGGCGAAGTTCGGCACTAGAGGCGCGCCCCTACCATTCCTCGCTGGTCACGCTGCAGACCTCCTCCAGCGTGGTGATTCCCGCCTGGCACTTGAGCAGGCCGTCGACATACATCGTGCGCATCCCGGCTTCGGCGGCCAGTTGCGCCACCGCCTGGGTCGAAGCCTTGGCCCGGATCAGCTCGCGGATTGGCTCGCTCATCTCCAGGAACTCGAAAATCCCGACCCGGCCGACGAAGCCCATGCCTTCGCAGGCCTCGCAGCCCGGCGCCTCATAAAGTTGGAGATCGCCGGGCACGTCGAGTCCGGCCTGGGTGAAGAACGCGCGCTCGTCGGGTGTCGCCGGCCGGGACGCCTTACAGGCCGGGCATAGGATGCCGACCAGGCGCTGGCCCATCACCCCGCGCAGCACCGAGGCCAGCAGATAGGGCTCGACACCCATGTCGAGCAGCCGCGCGATGGCGCCGGCGGCATTGTTGGTATGGAGCGTGGTCAGCAGCAGGTGGCCGGTCAGCGCGGCGTTGACGCCGATATTCGCCGTCTCCGCGTCACGGGTCTCGCCGACCATGATCACGTCTGGGTCGTGGCGGACGACCGAGCGCAGCACGCGCGCAAAATCGAGCTCGATATCCGGCCGCACCTGGATCTGGGTGATGCCGTCGATCTGATACTCGATCGGGTCCTCGATGCTGATCAGCTTGTCCGTGGCGTTGTTGAGATGGCGCAGGGCGGCGTACAGCGTCGTCGTCTTGCCGCTGCCGGTCGGGCCGGTGACC
>DATLLX010000281.1:0-2183 GCA_035537595.1 Gaiellales bacterium
CCCAGGGGGTCAGCACCCCGGTCCCGAGAGCGCAGTGCACGCACACCCGCCAGTCGCCGAGCTCGTCGCGGAATCGTTCGAAGATCACCGTCTGATCGGTCGGCAACGAGCCCGTGGCGGCCTGCTGCTCGGACAGGTACGACACCAGGTTGCGCGCCGCGAACTCGTCGAGGCCGTCGGTTCGGAGCCGCGCCGTGGCCAGATCGGGAGACATCGCTCCCAGCTCGCGGACGAACCCGCCGAAGGCGCGGCCCAGCTCCAGTGGTCGGCTGGGCGCGTCGCCCTTCCAGAACGGCAACCGGCCGGGCGCTCCCGGTGCCGGGGAGACCAGGACCTGATCATCTGCGATCCCGAAGTGATCGAGTCGGTGGTTACCGACGAGGTCGGCGGGTCGGCGTTGTTCGCCGCCCGGTTCCGGGAGAGCGCAGCGCGGGCGTTGCTGCTGCCCCGCCGCGATCCCAAGTCACGCTCGCCGCTGTGGCAGCAGCGGATGCGCTCGGCCCAGCTGCTGACGGTCGCGGCCCAGTACCCGGAGTTCCCGATCGTCCTGGAGACGATGCGTGAATGTCTGACCGACGTCTTCGACCTCGACGGACTGCTCGAGGTGCAGCGCCAGATCGCCTCCCGAACCATCCGGATCGTCGAGGTCGAGACCTCCGAGCCGTCGCCGTTCGCCCGGTCCCTGCTCTTCGGCTATGTGGGCGCCTTCGTCTATGAGGGCGACGTGCCGCTGGCGGAGAAGCGGGCTGCGGCGCTGTCCCTGGACGCCGCTTTGCTGGCCGAGCTGCTGGGCAAGGACGGGCTCAAGCAACTGCTTGACGCCGAGGTCATCGCGAGCATCGAGGCCGACCTGCAGGGTTTGAGTGCCGAACGTCAGGCCTCCAGCGCGGAGCAGCTCTTCGACCTGCTGCGCACCGCGGGCCCGTTCACCCGGCCCGAGCTGGTGGCGCGCAGCGCGCCCGGCCTCGACGTGGAGCCCGCGCTGCAGCAGTTGATCATGGACCGGCGGGTGGTCGAGGTGCGGATCGCCGGCGAGCAGATGATCGCCGTGGCCGAGGATGTACCGAGGCTGCGTGATGGCCTGGGCATTCCGGTGCCGCCCGGAGTGGCGGCGAGCTTCGCCGATCCGGCGACTCATCCGATCGAGGATCTCGTCTTGCGCTGGGCGCGAACCCATGGTCCGTTCGTCGCCGCGTCGATCGCCCGTCGCTACGGGCTCGGCCGCGCGGTGGTCGATGCCGCCTGCGACGCGTTGGTCGGTCCCGGCACGCTGACCGCCGGATCGTTCGTCGACCTCCCCGGCCCGGATGCGGACGAGCGGCGGCAGTTCTGCTCCAGCCAGGTCCTCGCCCTGATCAAGCGGCGCACCCTCGCCCGGCTCCGGAAGGACGTCGAACCGGTCGAGCAGGTCGCGTACGCGCGGTTCCTGGCCGAGTGGCAGGGTGTCGGTTCCGGCGGCCGTGGTGCCGATGCCGTGTTGTCGGCGCTGGAGCAGCTATCGGGCTACGCCATGCCGTCGAGCGCGGTGGAGACGGTCATCCTTCCGGCGAGGGTCGAGGGCTACACGCCGGCGATGCTCGACGAGCTGACCACGGCCGGCGAGGTGCGCTGGGTGGGTGACGGGCCGATCGGCGATTCCGACGGCTGGATCCGCTGGTACGTGGCGGACCAGGAGCCGCATCCCGCCCAGGTCGAGCCGGCGCACTACCGCAGCAAGGAACTGCTGGCGGCCCTCGATGCGGGTGGCGGCTACTTCTTCGAGCAACTGCTGCCCTCGGGCGTCGGCCTTAGCGACCGCGCGGCCTACGTCGCCGCGCTGTGGGATCTCGTCTGGGCTGGCCAGGTGGCGGGCGACACGTTCGCCCCCATCCGAGCCCTGACCGGCGGTGGCGGCGCGCACCGGCGCCCGTCCCGGCCGAGCGGGCGGACCCATCGGGCGAGGCTTGCCGGAGCCGCCCTCAGCCGGGCAGGCCGGTCGCAGCGGATCAGCTCACCCGACACTGCCGGGCGGTGGGCGCTCGTCCACCGAGGTCCGTCATCGGCCGCCGAGCGGCTGGCGGCCGATGTCTTCGCGCAACTGGACCGCTATGGCGTCGTCACCCGCGGCAGCGTGATGACTGAGAACGCGGAAGGCGGCTTCGGCGCGGCGTACCGGGCGCTGAGTTCACTCGAAGAGTCTGGAC
>DATLLX010000282.1:0-11259 GCA_035537595.1 Gaiellales bacterium
CTGGAGGGTGGTCTTGATCAGGTCGCCCACCGGCTGGCCGCTCTGGTAGGAGTCGCCGAAGTCGAAGGTGACGATCCCCTTCAGCAGGTCGATGTACTGCTCGAGCCGCGGCCGGTCGGTGCCCAGCTTGTGGTTGAGCGCATCCACCGACTCCTGAGGGGCGAACGGCCCCAGGATCGAGCGGCCGACATCCTGGGGCAGCACGTTCGAGATGGCGAACACGATTGCGCTGAGCAGCAACAGCGTGATCAGCGCAAGAGCCAGTCGGCGGGCGATGAAGCGAAGCATGGCTTTTCAGGTGATACGGGGCCGGGCCGCTGTCAGGCCCGGCCCCTCATGCGGTCTTGGTCAGACCTGTCCCGCCTTGCCGAGGAACATGTGGCCGATGGCGGTGACGCCGATCCCGGCGAACTTCTTGGAGTGCGCCGACAGGTAGTTGAAGAAGTACGGGAACAGCGTCGGCGAATCCTCGAGCAGCAGCTTCTCGATCTCTCCCGCCGCCGCCGTCTGCGCGTCGACGCCGACCGCCGACTGGAAGTTCTTGAACAGGTCGGCGTACTGCGTGCTGTTGTACTGCGCCGAGTTCCAGGCGCCGCCCGGGCTGAGCGACGCGTTCAGGTACACGTCGGGGACGCCGCGATGGCCGTAGTCGACGATGCCCAGCTCGTCAGCACCCGAGCACGGCGGATCGGCCGGCTCGGTCGGGCACCAGCTCTTGCCGTAGAACGTGGAGGTGTCCTCGACCGACACGTTCAGGTTGAAGCCGGCCTCGGCGGCGTTGTTCTTGATCAGCACCGCCAGGTCGGGCACCTCCTGCAGCTTGACCGCGTGCAGCGTCGAGGTGATCTTCTTGCCGCCCAGCAGCGACTTGGCCTTCTCGACGTCGCGGGTGCGCTGCGGCACCGACGTGTCCGTGTATGGGTAGACCGGCGCGAACGGGCTGTCGTTGCCGATGTCGGCGTTGCCCTTGAACAGGGACGCCACCATCGCCTCGCGGTCGAGGCTGTAGGCCAGAGCCTGGCGCACGCTCTTGTCGGTGAACTGGCCCTTGTCGCAGCGCATCCAGATCTGCTTGTGCGCCGCCGACTTGAGCCGGATGACGTTGATGTCGGGGTTGTTCAGAAGGCCCTCGCCGCCCAGCACCGAGAACTGCACGATCGCGTCCTGCTGGCCGGACTGCACCGCCACGACCTGCGGCTGGAGGTCCTGGAAGAACGTCCACTCCACCTTGTCGAGCTTCGTCTTGCCGCCCCACCAGCCGTCGTTACGGACGAACGACGCGCCGGTCTTGATGTCGTAGCTGGTCATCTTCCAGGGGCCGGTGCCGTTCGGGCTCTGGTCGACCAGCGAGCCGGCCTTGAACGCGGCCGGCGTGATCACGGTCTGGGGGTTGTCGGACGAGACCAGGTACGGCAGGTTGCCGTTGGGGCCGGTGAGCGTGAACACGACCGTCTTCTCGTCCGGCGCGGTGACCGCTCCCGATTCGATGACGCCCTTGAGGCCGGAGTTGCCGGCCGCCACCATGCGCTCGAAGGTCTGAATGATGTCGTCGGTGCTGAGCGGCTTGCCGTCCTGCCACATCACGCCCTGGCGGATCTTGAACGTCCACTCCGACCCGTCGGAGTTGGGCTCCCACGACTCGGCCAGGCCGGGCGTGAGCCGCAGGTCGCCGAGCGAGTAGGTGAGGAACTCGTAGCTCTGGGCGACGATCGCGTAGGACGCGAGGTCGATCATGGCCACCGGATCGAGCGGGTTGGCGGGCGCGATGCTGGCGATCCGCAGCGTGCCGCCCTGCTTGATGTTGGCGCCGCTGCCGGTGTTGCCGCCGACGCCGGTCTCGGCCGAGCCGGTGCCGCTGCTGCCGCCCCCGCAAGCTGCCACGACCGATGCCAGGGTGGTCAGCGACAGGCCGAGCACGGTGCCGCGGCGGACGAAGTCGCGCCGGGTCAGGCGCCCCCTGGCGTAGGCCTCGATCAGGTCGAGTTGGAGCGGCTGGGCGTCGCGCCTGGCCGGGTCGAGCTTGCGATAGTCGGTCATCGGGGGTGGTGCCTCCTGAGGGAGCAGTGACTGCGGCGGGACGCCGTGGTCTGGCACTTATCCCAGGCACGGATGCCGGTGTCAAGCGGCCCGCACCCCCGCAAACCGCCGGGAACAAGCGATTTCTGGCCCATTTCCGGCCGATCCGGGCGCGAAATGTGATCAGATATACACCTCGACGTGAGGGGCCGCGCCCACGCAGTCGTAGCCGTCGCGGATAGCGTCCGCAACCTGCCGGGGCGCCCGCGCATCGCCCGCGGTCACCGCAGCGATGCCTTCGGAGCGGAGCTCCCCGGCGAGCGCATCGACCGCCCGGTGGCGTGCAGCATGCACCACCAGCGGCGCGTCGAGCGCCAGCTCGGCGCCGTCGTAGGCCCGCCGCAGCACGACCCCGCCGCCGGTCACGCGGACCAGCACGTGGCCCTCGATCACGCGGACGCCGGCGCCGCGCAGGCGGTCGAGCGCCAGCGGCAGGGCGAACGCGTTCACGAGCTCCTCGCCCACCGGCCCGGCCACCGCCACCAGGGTCACCTGCCGGCCCTGACCGGCCAGCAGCTCGGCGGCGCCCAGCCCCTTGTGGTGGCCCTCGTCGTCGATGACCACAGCCGCGCCGGCCGGCAGATCCTCCCCGTGGACGACCTCCGCCACGCCGCGAGCACCGGCGGCCAGATCGGGAACCGAGCCGGTGGCGACGACCGCCAGCCCGGGCTCGAGCACGCTGACATCTGCGGCCGAGACCCGGCCCAACCCTCGGCGGACATCGACGCCCAGCCGGTCGAGCTCGGCCTCCCGCCAGCTCACGGCCAGGCCGTACTCCTCCCGCCCCGGCAACCCGGCCAGCGTGCGCACCTGGCCGCCGAGCTCGGCAGCGCCCTCGAGCAGGGTCACCGACGCCCCCAGCTCGGCGGCCCGGCGGGCGGCCTCCAGCCCGGCCACGCCGCCGCCGACCACGACCACCCGTCGGGGCGGCTTCGCCGGCGGGGCCGCCGCCTCGAACCCGGCCTCCGGGTTCTGCAGGCAGGCGATCGGGAACTTGCGGATCCGCCGCGCGATGCACAGGTTGTCGGCAATGCAGGGCCGCACGGCGGCCACCCTGCCGGCGGCCGCCTTGGCCGGCATGTCGGGATCGGCGATCATCGCCCGGGCCATGCCGACCAGATCGCAGGCGCCGTCCAGCAGGGCCCGCTCCCCCAGCGCCGGCTGGTTGATCCTGCCCTCGGCGATCACGGCGACGCCGCCGGTCCGCGCCTTCACCGGCGCGGCGCAGGCAATGCCCATCCCCGGCGCCGTGCCCATCGGCGGGATCAGCAGGTGAGGGGCGTCGTAGCTGCCGTTGCCGATGCCCAGGTAGTCGATGTCGCAGTGGGCGGCGAGATGCTCGGCCGCCTCGACGTACTCGTCCATCCCGGCGCTCAGAGTGACGCCCAGCAGCCGGTCGGGACCGATCACCGAGCGCAGTGCGGCCAGGATCTCGCGGGCCAGCCGCATCCGGCCCTCGAGCTCCCCGCCGTAGGCGTCGTCGCGCTGGTTCCAGCGGGCGGCCATGAAGCTGTCGACCAGCGTGTCGTAGGCGAACATGCACTCGACGCCGTCGACGCCCGCGGACACCGCCGCCCGCGCCGCGGCTTCGTGGCCGGAGATCAGCTCGGCGATGTCGCCCTGGTCGGGCGCGTGGGTCATCCCGGGCGCGTCGGGCAGCGGCCGCTCCGACGCCGACCACCGCTCGCGCAGCGTCGCCGTCTCGTCGGCGTTCGGGCCCAGGTGGTAGAGCTGGGAGACGAACGTGGTGCCGTGGCCGTGGACGGCCTCCACCACCTGCCGCAGCCCGGGGGTGAACCGCTCGTCCGCGTAGCGGTAGTTCTGCGGCGTGACGCCGGCGGACGGGTGCACGGGCAGCGGCTCCATCACGATCAGCCCGGCACCTCCCGCCGCGCGGGCCTCGTAGTAGGCGCGCGCCCGCCGGCCGGGAACGCCGTCCTCGCCGAAGCTGGTGGTGTGGGCGGTGAACACGATCCGGTTCCGCAGCCGGTGGCCGCGGAGGTCGAGCGGCGCGAACAGGTGAGGGAAGGGTGAGTCGGTCATCCCGCAAGCGTATTCACGGACCGCGGCCGGGGAAAGATCAAGTACCCTCGTCGCCCGTGAAGCTGGTGTGCGTGGACGGTGAGGAGCAGTTTCGGGCTGTGCTCGACCTCGAGCCCGTGCGCGCCGCCGGCCACCAGCTGGCCTGGTACGACGGCACGCCGTCCGACGCGGACGACTGGCGGCGGCGGCTGGACGGCGCCGAGGGCGCCATGCTGATGTGGGGCATGCCGGAGGGCGTGCTGTCGTCCGCGCCGGCACTCCGCGTCGTCAGCTTCGCCGGCTCCGGCGCGGCCAGCTACGTACCGATGGCCGAAGCCGAGCGCTGCGGCATCACCGTCTGCAACGTGCCCAGCTACGGGGCCAACGCGATCGCCGAGCACGCCGTCGCGATGGCCTTCGCGCTGGCCCGCCGGCTGTGCGAGGGAGACGCGCTGGTGCGGACGGGGGCGTGGGGGCCGGGCGCCCTGTCGGGCTTCGAGCTGACCGGCCGGCGGATGGGCGTCGTCGGCGTGGGCCCGATCGGCGAGCGGGCGCTCCAGCTGGCCCACGGCCTGGGGATGCGCAGCTTCGCCTGGACGCGGTCGCCGTCGGACGCCCGGGCGCGGGAGCTGGGCACCGAGTTCGTGGCCCTGGAGCGGCTGTTCGCCGAGTCCGACGTGGTCACGCTGCACCTGGCCCACGTGCCCGAGACCGAGGGGCTCGTCGACGGCCGGCTGCTCGGCCTGATGCAGCCCCACGCACTGCTGGTGAACACCGCCCGCGCGCAACTGGTCGACACCGAGGCGCTGGTCTCGGCCCTGCGGCGGGGTGCGATCGCCGGCGCAGCGATCGACGCCTTCGAGCAGGAGCCGCTGCCGCCCGGTCACCCGCTGCTGTCCGCCCCGCGCCTGCTGATGACCCCCCACGTCGCTTTCAACACGGAGGAGGCCACGGCCGAGCTGGTACGGCTGACGCTCGACAACCTGCTCGCCTTCGCGGCCGGAAATCCGCGTAACGTGTACACGGTGAGGCAGGGATGACAGCCGCTCAGCAGGCAGATGTCGTGATCGTCGGCGGCGGCATCGCCGGCCTGTCGGCCGCCTGGGAGCTGCGCGACCGCGACGTGGTGGTGCTGGAAGCATCCGACCGGGCCGGCGGGCGGATGTGGTCGGAGCCGCGCGACCCCTACTGGCTCAACTACGGCGGCCACGTGATCGGCGGCCCCGAGACCGCCACCGGGAGGCTGATGGAGGCGGCGGCCGTGGACGGCGTGGAGCTGCCCGGCATCCTCTCCGCGCTGGTGCTGAACGGCAAGCTGGTGGCCGGCGGCCGGGTGGAGACGTATCCGCTGCGCGTGCCGCTGGCGGCCCGCGACCGGGCTGGGCTGATCAGGGCCGGGGCGCGCCTGCGAGTGGCGGCGGCCCAGTACGCCCGCGCGTCGAAGCTGCGGGCCGGGGAGCCGGAGTCGGAGCGGCGGGCCCGCGTGCTTCGGTTCCGCGACGACCAGACATTCGCCGACTGGCTGGGCCCGGTGCCCGACGACGTCGATGCCATCTTCCGGGCCACCATCCGCCGCTCCTCCGGAGAGCCGGAGGAGGTGTCCGCCGGCTACGGCATCGGCTACTTCCAGCTGGTCTGGGATCGCGGCCGGGGGCTGACCCGAAACGTGATGGGCGGGTCCGGCAAGCTGCCCCAGGCGATCGTCGGTGCGCTGGGCGAAAGGGTGCGCACGTCGAGCCCGGTGCGCAGCGTGGCCCGCACCGAACGCGGCGTCGCTGTGACGTTCGAGAGCGGCGCCGGCGAGCAGACGATCGAGGCCCGCGCCGCCGTCGTCGCCGCCCCCGCGTTCGCCGCCCGCGAGATCATCCAGGACCTGCCGGCCGAGGTGGCCGCGGCCCTGGACGGGATCACCTACGGACCCTACGTGGTGGGGTCGTTCCTGACCGCTGAGACCTCACCGATGCCATACGACGGCGTCTACGCTGCGGCCACGCCCAAGGCATCCTTCAACATGCTGTTCAACATGGCGAACGCGCTGCGAACCGGCGGCCGGCGGGAGCCCGGCGGCAGCCTGATGGTGTACGCGGCGGCCGAGCTTGCGCGCTCGCTCGAGGGCAGCTCCGACGCCCAGGTCGAGCGGGTGTTCCTCGACGACCTGGTCGAGCGGTTCCCGGCCCTCCGCGGCAGCGTCAGCGAGGTGGTGATCAGGCGCTGGCCGAACGGGGTGCCCCACCCGCGTCCCGGGCGCAGCAAGCTGCAGCCCGCGCTGGTGGAGCCGATCGGCCCGATCCACCTGGCCGGCGACTACCTGGGCATCACCTACATCGAGACCGCGATCGAGACCGGCGCCACGGCGGCCCACCGGATCCGGCGGACGCTCGTGGGCGGCGGAGAGGCGGGCTAGATGGCCAACCCAACCCGCCCGCTGCCCGCGGAGGCGTTCCTGCAGGAGGAGACGTACGCCCGCACGCGGCTGCCGGTCGAGCTGGCGTCGACGCTGATCCCCGACGCCTACACCTCGCCCGAGTTCTTCGAGCTGGAGCGCGACCGGGTGCTGCGAACGAGCTGGGTGGTGGTCGGCTGCAGCTCGCAGCTGGAGCGGCCGGGGGACACGCTGGTCACCGACATCGGCGGCCAATCGCTGATCATCACCCGCAGCGCCGGCGGCACGCTGAACGCCTTCCACAACGTCTGCCGGCACCGCGGCGCCCGGCTGCTCGAGCCGGGCAGCTGCCACCTGGAGCGCTACATCAAGTGCCCGTACCACAGCTGGGCCTACGGGCTCGACGGCGCCTGCCTGGGCACGCCGTTGTTCGACGCCGGGTCGGAGGTCCCGGCCGACCAGCGCGGCATCTTCGACATGGACGACGTCAGCCAGTTCGACAAGGCCGACCACGGGCTTCACCCCGCCGCCGCCGAGCAGTGGGGCTGTCTGGTGTTCGCCAACCTCGACGCCGGCGCGGCGCCGCTGGCCGAGCAGCTGGGAGACCTGCCGCAGCGGCTCGCCGGCTACCGGCTCGACGAGTGGCGGGTCGTCCGCAGCAAGGCCTACGAGATCGAGGCCAACTACAAGCTGATCGGCGAGAACTTCATGGAGTACTACCACCTGCCCTGGGTGCACCCGGGGCTGGTCAAGGTGTCGCCGATGAAGGCGCACCACCGCTGGCAGGGTGCGGGGATGTACACCGGGATGTGCACGTCGCCGATCGCCGAGAACTCCGACCAGGGCGGCTGGAAGGGGCTGCCGCCGATCTCGGGGCTGTCCGAAAGCGACGCCACCAGCGCGCGCTTCGCGTGGCTGTTCCCCAACACCGCGCTGAACGTGCTGCCCAACCATGTGTTCGTGATGGTCGCCACCCCCACCTCTGCGGGCCACACCTCCGAGCAGACCTACCTGCTGGCGCACCCGGAGTCGTCACAGGGGCCGGACTCGGACGAGGCGATCGACGGCCTGGCGACCTTCTGGGACGCGGTCAACCAGGAGGACATCGCGATCGTCGAGCGCGTCCAGCAGGGTCTGGGCAGCCTCGCCTACACCGGCGGGCGGATGTGCTACCGGTTCGAGGAGCCGCTGCACCGCTACCAGAACATGGTCGTCGACCGGATGCTCGGCATCCGCCGCATCCCGCCCGGGGACGCCGAGTACGAGAGCGCCATGTTCGGCGAGCGGAACGCAGGGGTCTGACCCCGTTGTTCCGCTCGAGCCGCTAGTGGTCCTCGAGCCCGGCGGGCACCAGCTTGGAGAGGGCGACGTGGAGCCGGTTGGGGCGGCGGCCCTCCTGCTCGGCCAGCTCCTTGCGGCGCACGGCCTCGCGTACGACGTGGGCGCCGACGTAGCGGATGGGGTCGGGCGGGAACTTCATCGGGCTGCGGTTCCAGAGCGGGGTCGGCGCCTCGGCCGTGTCGCGATCGAGCAGCCGGGAGGCCAGCAGCTTGCCGCCCAGGATGGAGGGGCCGACACCGTTGCCACTCCAGCCGACGCCGTAGAGGATGTTCTCGTGCCCGCCCAGGTTGCCGAGGAAGGGCAGGCCGTCGCTGGTGCGGTCGATCGGGCCGCACCAGTCGTACTCGATCGGCACGTCGCGGATCTGCGGGTAGGCGTGGTGCAGGTCGGCGGTCACGCCCCGCGCGCGACGGCGGCTCTCGTCGAAGCTGCGGGGGATCCAGCCGCCCAGCGCGATCCCCCAGCCACCCTTGCCGAACACGATCCGCCCGTCTCGCGTCGTCCGGTAGTAGTTGACCATCAGCTGGGAGTCGGTGATGCACTCGCCGCCGGTCCAGCCGATCCGGGCCAGCCGGTCGGGAATCCGCGCCGTGGCCACGATGTCACTGGAGACAACAACCAGTCGGCGGTGCAGCTCACGGACGCCGGCCGCCCAGGCGTTGGTGGCGATCACCAGCCGCTCGGCCGCCACCTCGCCGCGGCCGGTGCGAACACGTACCGGAGACTCGCCGCGGGTGAACCCCGACACCCTGGTGTGCTCGTGGATCCGCACGCCGAGCTCCAGGCAGACGCGGCGCAGCCCCCGCACCAGCAGTCCCGGATGGATGGTCGCAGCGCTCGGCTCCAGCACGCCCGCCAGATGCCGGGGCGACCCCGCCCGCTGCCCGACCTCGGCGTCGGAGAGCTCGATGAACATCCCCGGGGCGGCCGCGGCCGTCGCCTCGACCGTCTCGTCCCAGGCACCCAGCTGGGACGGTGTCCGCGCCGTCCACAGCCAGCCGCCCTTGGTGAACTGGGCGTCGATGCCGTGCCGCCCGGCGATCTCGCCGATCTCGTCGATCGCGGCGGCCGACTGGCGGCAGACCTCGATCGCGTCGGTCGAGCCCAGCAGCTTCTCGAGCGAGGGAAACTTGGCCCACCAGGAGAGCACGAACCCGCCGTTGCGGCCGGAGGCGCCGCCGCCGCAGATGTCGCTCTCGAGCACGACCACGTCGCAGCCGGGATCCCACTGCTTCAGCCAGTAGGCCGTCCACAGCCCGACGAAGCCGCCGCCCACGATGCACACGTCGGCGGAGGTGCGGCCGGTCAGCGGCGGCGCGTCAGGCTCGTCGCCCAGCGCCTCGTGGAGCCACAGCGACCGGTGCTTCTCGAGCACGTCGCGGCGAGCGGGGCGGGTCGACGACTGTGAATCGGCGGTCTGCGTCATCGGGCCGCCATGGTACAGGGCGGCCGTTTGCCGCGGCCTGAGCAGCCGACCTCAAAGGGTCTAGCGGGACGGGGCGACCGGCCGCACCAGGGTGGCCGGATCGAGCCGCGAGAACGCGACGCATACCTCGGGATCGAACTGTGAGCCCGACAGCCTGCGGATCTCGGCGGCCGCCTCCTCCACGGGCCACGCCGGCTTGTACGGCCGCTCGTGCGTGAGCGCGTCGAACACGTCGGCCAGGGCGACGATGCGGCCGCTGATCGGGATCGCCTCGCCCTTCAGCCGCAGCGGGTAGCCGCTGCCGTCCCACCACTCGTGATGGCTGAGTGCGATCTCCTGCGCCAGCCGCAGCACCCGCGACTGGCTGCCGGCCAGGATCGTGGCCCCGGCAGCGGGGTGGCGCCGGATCTGCTCGGACTCCGCCGGGGTCAGCAGGCCCGGCTTTCGCAGGATCGCATCTGCCACCGCCAGCTTGCCGATGTCGTGCAACGGCGCCGCCTGGCGGATCAGGAGCGCGGCCTCCTCGGTCAGCCCCAGCTTGAGGGCCACCTGGCCGGCGGTGCGGGCCACCCGCTCGGTGTGCTCGTAGGTGGCATCGTCGCGGTACTCGCCCGCGATCGCCAGCCGCTGCAGCGTCTCCATCCGGGCTTCCTCGAGCTCCTGGTAGGCGCGAACGTTCTCCATGGCGACCGCCGTCGAGTCGGCCAGCGCCTGCAGCAGCTCGACCTCCTGCTCGGTGGGCAGATGATGGACGGCCCAGTAGGTGCCGATCGCCCCGATCGGCTCCCGGGTGCGGATCGGCACCATCGCCAGGCTCCGCACGAACGTCGGCCGGTAGGCCGCATGCGGGATCCGGTCGTCGGCGTAGATGTCCTCGATCACGGCGGGCCGGCGGTTGAGCATCACCCAGCCGCTGATGCAGCTGGTGATCGGGAACCGCTGGCCCTTCCACAGCGGGGAGATGGCGTGCTCGTCGGCGTAGTAGCAGCTGTCGCCGTCACGGAGCACGAACGTCGCCCCGTCCGCTCCGGTCAGGCGCCGCGCGGCCACCCGGACGACAGCCTGGACGTCGGCGACCGAGCGCACCAGCGACAGCTCCTGAATCGCCGAGACAAGCCCGCGTGCCTGTTCCAGGTGGGACAGCCGCGAGAACGTGAGGAGCGACTGCTCCTCACCCCCGATCATGCTGGTAGTCGTCATGGCCCCACCACTACGTTGCCCGCGTTGGCACGCCGTGAACCTCCCCCATAAGGGGTATTTGCAGCGGAAAGCGGTTGTCCGGCGGCGCCCTCGGCGGCTCTCTATGATGGCTGGCGTGGCATGGACGAGGCCCCGCTCGGCGGTCGCTCCGGGGCTGGGTGCGGTCGCCCTGGGGTCGGTGCTGTTCGGAAGCTCGGGCGTCCTGATCCTGCTCTGCTACGAGCACGGAGCGAATGCGGCCGGCATCCTGACCATCCGCGGCCTGGCCACGCTGCCCTGGCTGGCGCTGCTGATCCGGGCCGGTCACCGGACGGCCACCCGCAGCGAGCTGGGCCGGCTGTCCCTGATGGGCTGCCTGGTGGCGGCCGGTGTCTCGGCCTACACCGTCGCCATCGGCCACATGTCGCCGGCGTTCGTGGCCCTGGTCTACTACTCGTATCCGGTGCTGGTGATCCTGGGCGCCCGGATGCTGGGCTGGATCCGGCTCGACGTGCTCACCGCGACCGCGGCGGCAGCTGCGATCGGAGGCGTCGCGCTCACGATCGGCGTCCCCTCCGGCGACATCGGCGCGGTCGGCGTCACCTTCTCACTGATCAGCGGCATCACCAACGCGGCCTATCTGCTGGTCGCCGAGCGCACGCTGCGGCGGGTGAGCCCCCTGGCGGCGATGCCGCTGGTCGGCGGCCTGACCTCGGTGCTGCTGCTGGCCGGCTGCCTGGTGGCCGGGCCGGAGCTGCCGACCGACGGGCGGGGCATCGCCATCGTGGCCGGCCTGTTCCTCTGCCTGATGTTCCCCCACGCCCTGCTGCTT
>DATLLX010000283.1:0-21040 GCA_035537595.1 Gaiellales bacterium
GTTCCTGCGGATGGATGCTGCCGGCGATCGCCAGTGCTCCGCGCAGGCCTGACGCGGCGGCCAGCGCGTGGTCACCGGCCGTGGCGGCATCGCCCGCGTCGACCGCCTTGACCATCGCCGAGGTCGAGCTTCGGACAACCAGCAGCCGATGCCGCACCCGCTGGATCGAGCGCAGGTATCTGGCGACACCGAGGTTGCCGCTGGTGTAGACGCCGTCGACGGTGGCACCGGAGGTGGTTTCGCTCACGTCGCTGGTCGAGCCCGGGGTGGTCTGTGAGGAGTGGATTGCGGATGACGACCCGCCGGCCGGCGCGGCGCCTGAGGACGAGTGCGCGGAGCCGCTGCCGCAGCCGGTCACTGCCAGAGGCAGTGCAAGCGCGACCGCCGCAACCCGAACGGTGGTGCTGGCGAACATGTCGGACTCACCTCCAATCGTGGGTTCCGGCCCAGCTTGGTGGCGGGAGGTGGGGGGTCGCATCGGGTGAATCCCTCGATGCGGTGTCCCGGTGGCCGCTGGATCGCATGGCGGCGCGAGCCCCAACTCTGGGCCGTACACTCACCTCATGGCGTGGTCGCGTCACCTGCTCGCCCGGGCCGGGCGCCCGGCGTTCTGCCTGACCGCGGTGTGCTGCGGGATGCTCGCCACCGCGCCGCCGGCGCGCAGCGGAGGGGCCAGGCGGCTGACCCTGTCGGAGCTGGTCGGTCAGCGGCTGGTGGTCGCACTGCACGGCACCCAGGCCGACGGATGGCTGCGGGGCCGGATCCGGGCCGGACAAATCGGCGGGGTGATCCTGTTCTCCTCCAACGTGGCATCGCCGTCGCAGCTGGCCGCGCTGTCGGCCTCGCTCCAGGCGGCGGCCCGCGCAGGCGGACAGCCGCGGCTGATCATCTCCACCGATCAGGAGGGCGGGCTGGTCAGACGGATCCCGTGGGCGCCGCCCAGGCGATCGGCCGAGCAGCTCGGAAAGCTCGCGTCCTCGGTGTCCGATACGGCCGGCTCGCGCACCGGCGCGGCGCTTCGCAACGTGGGCGTGAACGTCGACCTCGCTCCGGTCGCCGATGTGCCGGCCGGGCCGTCGGACTTCATCCAGCAGCAGCACCGGGCATTCTCGACCAGCCGTTACACGGTGGCGCGCGACGCGGCCGCGTTCGCCCACGGGCTGGAGAGCCGCAGGGTGTGGCCGGTGCTCAAGCACTTCCCGGGGCTGGGGCTGGCGACCGTGTCCACCGACGACGCAGTGGTGCGCATCACCGCCTCCTCACGGACGCTGATCAGGCGCCTGCTGCCGTACAAGGTCGCCTTTCGCCGCGGGCTCGACCCGGTGGTGATGCTCTCGACGGCGATCTACCCGGCGCTCGACTGGCGTGCCGCCGCCTGGTCGCGCCCGATCATCAGGGGACTGCTGCACCGCCGGCTGGGATTCACCGGAGTCACCATGACCGACTCGCTGGACGCCGCGGCGGCGGTCCGCCACCAAACCGACGATGCCCTGGCCCTTCGCAGCGTCCGGGCCGGCGCCGACCTGATCCTGATCACCGGCTCGGAGTCGGCCAGCGCCGGCGTGTTCCAGAGCCTGCTGACCGCCGCCCGGGCGGGTACGATTCCGCGATCGCGGCTGGTCGCTTCCTACGACCGGATCCTGGCCCTCAAGGGTCACCTGTAGCGGTCCGACCGGCCGATGGTTAACAATGAGGGTGTTCGGCGAAGCGCGTTTTCGATCAACCGATGTTTTATCGCCTGACAAAGGGGTAGCGCGAGAACCATGATCCTCCGCCAGCTTCTCTGCGCGAAAAACATTCCACTCGTTGCCGACCCAGACACGGCCGACTCCGACTCCGACCCCGCGGCCGCCGCGTCCCCGGCCGGGCAGGTCAAGGACGCGCCGGAGCCGACCACCAGCGCATCGCAGGCGTGGTGGTGGCGCGAGGGCTCGAGCGGCGAGTGACCGTTCGCGCCGGGTTCGCCATGTGACCGCGCGGCCGCGCGCCGTCTAGGCCTCGGCGCCGGCCGAGGTGGCGCCCCACTCCTCCGGCTCGGTGTCGCGCAGGTGGGTGGCGAACATCCACCGGTGGCCCTCGAAGTCCTCGACGCGGTAGATCCGATCACCGTGGGGCTGGTCGGCGGGCTCCGAGAGGATCTCCGCGCCCGCGCGCCGAGCCTGGACGGCATGCGCGTCGACGTCGTCCACGTAGACCAGTGTGCCGTCGACGACGTAGGGGGTCTCGTGCATCGTGCGAGCGACCGCGCAGCGCTCGCGGTGGCGGCGCGAGCCGACGTATCCCGGCGGCGATCCCAGCATCACCACGCCGTCTCCCAGCGCCAGCTCGACGTGGGTGACGGTGCCGTCCTGATCGGCGAACCGGTGCCGCTCCGAGAAGCCGAACGCCCGCACCAGCCAGTCCGCCGCAGCGCCCGCGTCCTCGTAGGAGAGCATCGGCACGACCACCGGCATCGCCTCCGCCACCGCTACTTCGGCTCCACCGGGAACAGGATCTTGACCCAGGCCTGCCAGGTCGCGATCTCGCCGTCGGCCACCTCGCAGCTGACCGACATCACCTCGATCTTGCTGATGCCGCGGATCGAGCGCTTTGCGGCGGCCAGCGCCTCGCGCACGGCGTCGTCAGAGCCGACCGACGAGGTGCCGATCACCTCGATCACTTTGGTCACTGGCATGCCACACGCCTCCTTTGACGGTTGCCACGCCCGATCCGTCCGGGGTAGCGTTGCCGGCTCGACTCTACATCCGGCAAAGGAGAGCCATTGCGGGTGCTGGTCATGCAGGACGTGTCGGAGGCGGGGCTGTCGGAGCTGCGCGGGCACGAGCTGGTGCGGGGCAGCGACCCGGCCGGGTGCGATGCCGCGGTCTGCTACCTGGTCGACCGAATCGACGAGGCCTTCCTGGCCACGCCCGGCCTGCGCGCGCTGGCGACGGTGTCGGTCGGGCTCGACCACATCGATCTCGACGCTGCGGACCGCCACCGGATCCCGATCGCCTACACGCCGGATGTGCTGACCGAGGCGACCGCCGACCTCACCTTCGCCTTGCTGCTGGCGGCGGCCCGCAGGCTGGGCGAGGCCGAGCGCTACCTGCGGGCCGGGCGGTGGACGGTGTGGAGCTTCGACCTGCTGCTCGGCACCGACGTGTTCGGAAAGACGCTGGCCGTGATCGGAGGCGGCCGGATCGGCCGCGCGGTCGCCCGCCGGGCGGAGGGGTTCTCGATGGACGTGGTGATGGTCGGGCGCGACCGCGGCGAGCTGGAGGCGGCGCTGCGGCGGGCCGACTTCGTCGTCGTCACCGTGCCGTTGTCGGAGCAGACGCGCCACCTGATCGGCGCGGACGAGCTGGCGCTGATGAAGCAGGGCGCCATCCTGGTCAACTCCAGCCGCGGCCCGGTGGTCGACGAGCGGGCGCTGGCAGAGGCCCTGCGGTCGGGCCACCTGGGCGGCGCTGGGCTGGACGTGTTCGAGCGCGAGCCGCAGGTCGAGCCGCTGCTGATGGAGTGCGACAACGCGGTGCTGGTGCCGCACATCGGCTCGGCCACCACCGAGACGCGCGAGGGGATGGCTCGCCTGGCCTGCCGCGGGCTGGCCCAGATACTGCGTGGCGAGCGCCCCCCGAACCTGGCTAATCCACAGGTCTGGGACCAGTGGGCGCATCGGTGGGCGTGAACAGGTCGCGCACGCCCGTGTGCGACGGCCGCTCCACCGTCACCTGCAGCGGCTGATCGAGCTTGTCGAGCACGGTGTCGACGCCGCCGCCGACGCGGTCGACGAGGGCGGCCAGCGTGGCCGAGTCCCTGCGCATCTCCGCCATGCCGGTCGAGATCAGGTCGACGACCAGCTCCAGGTCCTCGACACGGCCCAGCCGCTCGGCCAGCAGATCGCGGTTGACCTGTTCGATCTGGCGCGACAGCGCCGCCATCGCGTGCCGCAGCTCGGTCAGCCGGCGCTCGTCGCCATGCTGGGCCATCGCCCGCTCGACCGCCCGCTCAACGTCGGCCGGCAGCCGCCGCTCGAGCGTGGCGGCGGTCGACCGCAGCTGCTCGACGTGGCTCTCGGCGCGGGCCAGGATGGTTCGCAGGTCGGGCATCGCCGGCCGCGCCTCCGCGGCCTGGGATAGTGCATCCCCGGCCGGCTGCGGCTCATCCGGCCGCTCCTCGCCGGACGCCGGCTGGGCCTCCTCGGCCAGGCCGCGAGCCCGCGCGCGAAGCTCCTGGATGCGCCGGTAGAGCTGTGCCTCCGCGTCCTCCATCGGCGTCTGCTCGTGGTCCATCGAGGTCAGTCTACCCTCGTCCGGGGGCGCTGGTAATGTCGAGTCACCTTCCGGAGGGAGCAGCCCATGCATGCGCACGAAGAGGACGTCAGCTACACCCGCATCATCGATCCGACGCCGACCATCGACGAGCTGCCCCCGCCCGAGAAGGCCGAGCATCCGCAGCTCGTGTGGCGCCCGCGGCTGGGCGAGCAGCAGGTCTATCCGCTGACCGGGCGGATCACCCGGGTCGGCCGCCACGACGAGAACGACATCGTGCTCGCCGGCCCCACCGTGTCCGCCCGCCACGCCACCGTTCGGATCGAGCCGATCGGGGTGGTGCTGGAGGACGAGGGCAGCCTCAACGGCACCTTCGTCAACGGCGAGCGGATCGAGCAGCGGCTGCTCGAGGAGGGCGACCGGCTCCAGGTCGGCCCGCATATGCTGGTCTTCGTCCCTAGCCGGTGAACCGCAGTCGCGACCATGACGGCACCGATGCCAGCTCCAGCAGCGGTGCCTGGTCGGTGGGCATCCGGTAGCCGAAGGCCCCGGTCTTCTCGTCGAAGCTCACGTCCAGCAGCCCAGCCTTGACCCGGTGATCCAGCCACGCCCCCCGGAACACGAGCTTTCGCAGCCAGTACACCAGCGGCTCGGAATGCAGCGATTCCAGCGCCGCCGCCCGCCGTCGCAGGTACCGGCCGAGCGGGCTGCATGGCTTCCGAAGCTCGCCGTCGGCGGCCAGCGCCGCCAGGTCGGCCGCCTCCTCGGCGGTGACGTCGCGGTGCTCGATCAGCTCCAGCCGGACGGCGGCCGCCACCACCCGCTGCGTGAAGTCGGTGCGCGAGAAGCTGTAGCGGTACTCGAGGAACTCGACCACCACGTCGTCGCCGGAGTTGTACTGCGTCTCCGCGGTCACGGGGAGGCAGTCTAGGTGGCCCGGATCACGCTCGAGCGGGGGCCGGTGGTGTGCGAGCGCGGGGAGCTGGCGACCACCATGTGGACGCGCACGAAGGGGCTCCTGGGCCGGTCCGGCCTGGAAGCTGACCAGGGCCTGTGGATCCAGCCCACCGGCTCGATCCACATGTGGTTCATGCGATTCCCGATCGACGTCGTCTGGGCGTCCGCCGACGGCCGGGTGCTGAAGCTGACCCACGCCATCAAGCCCTGGCGGATGGCCTGGTGCCGGGGCGCGAAGGTCGCCCTCGAGTTGCCTGCCGGGGCGATCGACCGGGCCGGCGTCCAGGTCGGCGACCACCTCGTGATCGAGCGCTAGCCTGGCGCCGCCGGGCGCCGCTCGATCAGCTCGTAGAGCCGGCCGTCGGGTGCCCGGAAGTGGGCGTAGCGGTGCTCGGCGTTCTCGCCCACCTGGCCGTCCACCTCGATGCCGGCGGCCCGCAGCTCCTGAAGCGCGCCGTCCAGGTCGTCGACCAGGAACCCGATCGTGCGCCCGGTGTCGCCCATGCCGCCGGGCGACGAGACCGCGAACCGGGCGCCGCCGGCGAGCGAGAACAGGTCGGCCTCGACCCCGGCCACCTCGACCCTCGGCAGCCCCAGCACGTCCTCGACGAAGGCGGACATCTCGGCTCGCGATCCGGTCGCCGTTCCGACGAAAGCCACTCCCAAGACCCGCATGCGGCCATTGTGCATCAGCCGGATACCGCGTGATACCGAAGGATTTGGCCCACAACTGCAACAAACCCTGTTACAAGCCTTCCAACCCGACACGTTCTTCGTTAGGATGAGGATCGTGCTCAGGCGGCCGGGCACGAACAACTGACCCCAGCCCGCCGCTGCCTTGCGAGCACCCCTCTCGCACCGGCACGTGCGGCGGCATTGACTCCAAGGAGCCAGTCGATGGCCGAATCAACCGTGCTCGTGATCGACGACGAACCTCGCATCGTCGACTTCCTGGCCGAGAACCTGCGAGCGGACGACTACACCGTGCTGACCGCCGCCAGCGGGGCCGAGGCACTCGAGGTGCTGGGCCGCTGCCGGCCCGACCTTGTGCTGCTGGATGTCGTCCTGCCCGACATGAGCGGCTTCGACCTGTGCCGCACGCTGCGGGACGGTGACGACGTCAACACCCCGTGGGATCCGCACACGCCCGTGATCATGTTGTCCGCCAAGGCGGAGCACACCGACCGGGTCCGTGGCCTGTCCAGAGGAGCCGACGACTACGTGACCAAGCCGTTTCACTACCCGGAGCTGCTGGCGCGCATGTCGGGCCTGCTCACACGCGTGCGCCGGGTCAACGAGAGCCACGTGCTGCGGGTCGCCGACCTGACGGTGAACACGCTCGCCCGCGAGGTGACGGTGGCCGGTCACTCAGTGGCGCTCTCGACCAAGGAGTACCAGCTCCTGGCGACACTGGCCGCCGACCCCGATCGGGTGTTCTCGAAGAAGGAGCTGCTCGAGACCGTGTGGGAGTTCCGCAGCCAGGGCCGGACGCGGACGCTGGATTCGCATGCCAGCCGTCTGCGCCAGAAGCTGGCCGCGCACTCTGACCACCCCTGGATCGTCAACGTCTGGGGCGTGGGCTACCGCCTCCACCGGCCCGAGTAATGACGCTCCCGCTCGAACTTCGAATGGCGGCCGGCGCCGTGCTGATGGTCGGAGCGGCGGCGCAGCTGCCGGTCGTCGCGGAGGGTGTGCTGCCCCCGTGGGAGGTGGCCGCCGTCGCCGGGCCGCTGGCCGGTGGCCTGGTGGCGGCCAGGGCGCGGCGGCTGCGGCTGGCGCTGGCCGACCTCACCGCCTACGCCGATCGGGTGGGCCGGGGCGAGCCGGCCGCGCCCGTCCGAATGTCGGCCCCCGAGCTCGAGCCGCTGGCCGAGCTGGTCGCCGAGCTGAGCGGGCGGCTGGCCCGCGAGGAGCACGCCCGCGCCAGTTTCATCGGCCGGGTGTCGCACGAGCTGCGCACCCCGATCACGGTCATCAAAGGCTATGCCTACACGCTTCAGCGGGCACAGCCGGACAGCGCAGCTGCCGCCAAGCTCGACGTCATCAACGGCGAGTGCGAGCGGCTGGCCTACCTGGTCGAGGACCTGCTCGAGCTGTCGCGCGCGCAGGCCGGCGAGCTGCGAATCTCCTCCCAGCTGTTCCCGCTCCACGAATGCGTCCACGAGGTGGCCGACCGGCTGCGCCCGGTGGCCCGCGACCGCGATGTTGCGATCGAGGTGGAGTGGGCCTGCGACGGCGCCCGCGTGATGGGCGACGAGAACCGGGTGCGCCAGATCTTTGCGAATCTGCTGACCAACGGAATCAAATACGCGCCGGCCGGCAGCCGCGTGAGGGTGCTCGGCGAACAGGATGGCAGCCAGCTTGTGGTGTCCGTTGCCGACTGCGGCCGCGGTATCGCCGAACGCGATCTGCCGCACATCTTCGAGGAGTTCTTCCAGGCTCCGGAACGGTCGGAACCGGGGGCGGGGCTGGGGCTCGCGATCGCCCGGGAGCTGACCGAGGCGCACGGGGGTTCGATCGCCGTGGAGAGCCGTGTGGGGGAGGGCACCACATTCTGCGTCCGCTTGCCGGCATGGACGAAGGTCTGATGGCGGCGGGACAGCCGCTCCGATCGGCTGGTGCCGAGGCCGAGCTGGCGGTGCCGGTATCGGTCGCGCTGATCGGGGGAACCGCCGGGCAGCCGGCGGCGCTGGTGGCCACGTCGGCGGCCGGTCAATCGATCGACATGCGCCTGCCGGTTTCGCCGATCGGTATCGGCGCCCGCTATCTGGCAGCCGTCGCGTCGAGCGCTGCCGCCGCCGCCGGCTGGCACGTGGACGAGCTGCGGGCCCTGGTCTCCGAGATCGATCGGCGGACGGTGCAGTGGGTGGCCGCCAGCTCCACGTCGGCGCTGCTGCCGGGGCGCCGTCGTTGGCCCCGGCGGGCGGCCAAGCTGGTGGCCGGACGCTGGACGGAGACGGCCTGCGCCGCCGACGAGGGCGACCGTCTTGTGAAGAGCGCGGGCCGCCGTAATGCGGTCTGCCTGGTGGCGATCTCCGGCACCGGGCACCCGCGGTGGGTCGCCGCCGCATTCACTCGCTGGCGGGCGGCCGGCGCCCGCGGCGGCCGGGTCGGCGAGGCGCTCGAGTCCGCATCGATCGGAGCCCGCTGGGCGGTCGACGTCGTCGTCGCGCCCCGGGTGCCGGCACGTGATCTGCCCGGGCTGCGGGAGCAGCTGGCGGCGGCGCCGCGATGCGGGTGGTGCCACCTGCCGGTGCTCGGCGTCGCCTGCGAGCGCTGCTCGCCGGAGTGGGACGCGTGAACGGCCGCCGCCGCCGGCGGCTGATGATGCTCGGAGCACTGATCCTGGCCCTGGCCGGGGTCGTCGATCCCGGTGGCGAGCGGCCGGCGCCGCAGCTGCCGATGGGGCAGTCGGTGGTGCTGGTGCGAGCGGTTCCAGCGGGCCGGCGTATAACCGCCGCCGACCTCGGCCTCATCCGCTTGCCGGCCAACGCTCTGGCCCAGGCGCAGATCACCGACCCGGCTGCCGTCGTCGGCCGGCCGGCCGCGATCGACCTGCCGGCGGGGACTCCGCTCTCGACCGGACTGGTGGCGGCGGGCTCCCGGGCGACCACTCGAGAGGTGGCCATCCGACTGGACGGGCTGGCCGGCGTGCCGGCCGGCGCCGCCGGCGGCGGGGTCGCCGATCTCTACGTCACCTCCCCCGGGCCGCGTTCGACCACTTCCCCCGTGCTCCGCGACGTGCTGGTGGTCGCCGCGTCCGCCGGAAGCGGAGAGGCATCGGCGACGCTCCGTGTGCCCTCGGATGCCGTGCGTGACGTGATCGCGGCCGAGGCCGTCGGAGCGCTGCGCCTGGTCATGCACTGCGGAGCGGGATGACGGAATCGCTCCGGCCCGTGCGCTGCCTGGTGGTGTGCTCCGATGCGGGCCTGGCCGCTGACGTGGAGGGCGCGATCGAGCAGGCCCATGGCATCGTGGTTGCGGGGACGATCGACCCACTGCGCGCCCTGGCCGGTCTGCGGCCCGCTTGCGACGTGCTGCTGGTGGCCGACCAGCCGACCGTTCGCAGCCTGGGCATCGTCCGCGATTTGAACGGCTCGGCGGCGCCGCCGCCGGTGCTGCTGCTGGCCCGCGAGCCGGGAGCCGGCGTCGTTCGCGACGCGATGGCCGTGGGCGCACGCGGCGTGCTAGGCCTGCCGCCCGATCCCGAGCAACTGGGCATGACGGCGCGGGCGATCGCGTGGCCTGGCCGGCAGGGCATGCCGGAGCGCGGCGCGGGCGGCCGGGTCGTCGGGGTGTGCGGAGCCAAGGGCGGTGTGGGGACGACGCTGATCGCGCTGGCAGCCGCGGTCGTGCTGCGGGCGATCCTGATCGACCTGGGCCCTGGCGGTGATCTCGCCGGCCATCTGGGCTGCCCCGGCGACCGGTCGCTGGCCGATCTCGCCCGGCTGGGAAATGGCCTGACCGTCGACGCGGTGGACGCGGTGGCCGTCTCGCATCCGCTGGGGGTTCGTGTCCTGCCGGGGGTATCCTCACCGGATCTTGCAGCTCTACTGCCTGCCGGGCTGGCGCCCGCGCTGACTCGTGAATGCCGGGTCGCCGGCGGCTGGACGGTGGCCGACCTGGGCATCGCAGCCGGCTCCGCCACCACTGCAGCGGTTGTCTGCGCCGACGATGTGCTGGTCGTGACGACACCCGACCGGCTGGCTGCGGGCGCCGCCGCCCAGCTGGTCACCCGGCTGGTCGGGCTGGGCGTGCCCGACCAGGCGATCGGCGTCGTCGTCAACCGCTGGAGCGGGCGGGCGGAGATGAGCCCGAAGGAGATCGAGCGCGCCACCGGCGCCCGCGTTGCCGGGGTTGTCCGCTTCGACGAGCGCTTCGGCTCCGAGTTCGCCAACGACGCCCGGATCAACGTCCGCAGGCGGGGAGCCTGGCCCGACATCAAGCGCATCGGCCACCGGCTGGAATCGGCATGAGCGATCTCGCACCGCTGATCGCCGGCTACCGCGACCGTGTCCGGGAGCGGATCCTGCGCCGTCCCGGATCGCCGCTGGAGCTGCGGCTGGCGGTTGAGGCCGCAACACTCGAGCTGGTGCGCCACGACCGGCTTCCGCTGGCCCCCGGCGAGCTCGATCAGCTGGTGCAGGCCGTGGTTGACGACGCCGTCGGCCTCGGCCCGCTCGACCCCCTGCTCCACGATCCCGAGGTGACCGAGGTGATCGTGAACGGCCCCGGCCGCGTCTGGGCGGAGCGGGACGGTGTTCTGCACGAGGAGCGGGCGGCATTCGACGACGAGCTGCACCTCCGCCATGTGATTGAGCGGATCGTCGGTGGGGTGGGCCGCCGGATCGACGAGTCGAGCCCGATGGTCGACGCTCGCCTGCCCGACGGCAGCCGGGTGAATGCCGTGCTGCCGCCCCTGGCCGTCGACGGCCCGCTGCTGACGGTGCGAAAGTTTGCCCGAGACGGGCTGTCGCTTGGCCGGCTGGTCGGGCTGGGGAGCCTCTCCGAGACGCATGCGGCGCTACTGGAAGCGTCGATCGCATCCCGCCTCAACATCGTCGTCTCCGGCGGCACGGGAACGGGCAAGACGACGCTGCTGAACGCGCTGGCAGGGCTGATCGACGCCCGCGAGCGGATCGTCACCGTCGAGGACGCCGCGGAGCTGCGGTTACCGCAGCCAAACGTCGCCCGGCTCGAATCGCGGCCCGCCAACGTGGAGGGCAGGGGAGAGGTGACCGTCCGCGCGCTGGTGCGGAATGCGCTGAGGATGCGGCCCGACCGGATCGTCGTGGGCGAGGTGCGGGGCGGCGAGGCGCTGGACATGCTGCAGGCGCTGAACACCGGCCACGACGGATCGCTGACCACCGTGCATGCCAGCTCGCCGGTCGATGCCATCCGGCGGATCGAGACCATGGCCATGATGGCCGGGACGGGCATCCCTCACTCCGCTGTTCGCGAGCAGGTGACGGCGGCGGTCGACGTGGTGGTGCACCTCGTCCGCGAGAGCGGCGGCGCCCGCAGACTGCGCGACATCCAGGGGGCCGACCGGCGGGTGGGCCGGCTCCGGCCGCTCGACGAGCTGCTGATCCACCAGCTCGGGGACGAACGGTGCGGCCGGAGCTGATCGCGGCCGCGGCGTTGGCGGCAGCGCTCGCCCGGCCCGAAATCCGTCCCGCGCCGCCGGCGGCGGTTCTCGCCGGGCTGTCGCGACTCGCCGACCGGCGGCTGGCCCGGCGGCTGGACGATCAGCTTCCGCTGGCGGCGGCCGAGTTGGCCGCACATGTTCGCGCCGGCCGTTCGCTTGCCCAGGCCATCGATGGATGTGCGCTCGACCTGCCCCAGCCTCTGGGATCGCGGATGGCCGCCGCCTCCGCAGCGGTCGCGCTCGGAGAGCCTGCGACGGAGGCGATCCTGGCCCTCGGCAGCGGCGACGAGGTGAGGCTGATCGCCGCAGCCGTGGCGCTCCAGGCTCGGGTCGGCGGTGACCTGGCGCAGGTGCTCGACCGGATGAGCGCCACGCTGCTGGAGCGACGCGCCCAGCGTCGCGCAGCGACGGTCGCCACCGCGCAGGCACGGGCCACCGCGCGGATGGTCAGCTGGCTGCCCGCTGCCGGGCTGGCCGCGCTCTACCTGGTCGACCGCCCGGCGCTGTCGGGGTTGATCGCCTCGCCGGTCGGCTGGGCAGCGCTCGCCGTCTCGGCCGGGCTCACGGCTGCGGCTCACCTGGCGATCAGGCGCATCGCCCGGATCGCCCGGTGAACGCCGCGCTGCTGCTCTCCGCCGCGCTGGTTGCGCTGGCAGCACGGCCAGATGGGCGCCCGCGCTTGCGCCGAACGGGCGCGCCTGACCCGGTGCCCCGGCTGTTCGTCGCCGTCGGTCGCCGGCTCGCGCCGCTGGGGGCGCTCCCCGATCCACCGCAGGCGGCAGCTGCGGGCGACCTCGCCCGGGCCGGCGTCGAGCACGTGGTGGTGGCGGATCTGCCCGCGCTTCGGCGCGGCGCGGTGGCGGTCTTCGGCGGCGCCGGACTGGCGGCGGTGCTGCTCTCCCCACGGCTGGTGGTGGCCGCGGCGGTGCCGGTGGTCGCCGTGCTCGGATGGCTTCACCCGGAGCTCTGGCTGCACAGCCGCGCCCGCCGGCGCGCGGCGCAGATCGAGGATCAGGCTCCGCTCGTGCTCGACCTGGTGGCCGTCTCCGTCTCGGCGGGAGCGACGGTCGGCGCCGCGCTCGACGGCGCCGGCGCGGTGGCGGCCGAGCCACTGCGCGCTGAGCTTCGGCGGCTGGCCGCCTCCATGGCGCTCGGCGGCCGCCGCACCGACGAGCTGCGGCAGCTCTCCGCCCGCACCGGGGCGCCGACGGTGCAACGCCTGGCCGCGGCGCTGGGGCGAGCTGACAGGCTAGGGGTGCCGGTGGCCGGCGAGCTGCGGATGGCGGCCGAGACCGCCCGCCGCGAGCGCGGGCACGCAGTGGCCGAGCGGGCCGCCGAGGCCGGCCCCCGGATCCTGCTCGTGGTCGTGTTCCTGTTGGTGCCTGCGGCGCTGCTGCCCGTGATCACCGCGGTGGCGCTGTCCGCGGTCGACGCCCTGCGCGTCGCCGTCTGACATCCGGCACGGATCCGGCGCCCATCCGCGGCCATCCGTCACCCGATCGTTCGTAGCCTGCAGGCATGCGGCGGGGGCAGGCATCGGTCGAGGTGGCGGCGCTGTCGATGGCGCTGGTGCTCGGCCTCTGCCTGCTGGTGCACGATCCCGGCCCGGTGGATGGGATCGGCAGGGCGCTGGTCGGGGCGATCCTGCCCGACCGTCCGTCACCCCGGCCTCGGGTACACCGCCACCGCCCGCCGCGACCGTCGCCGCCGCGTCCGCCGCGCGCATCGCGGTGCTACTGCCCGGCTGACGCGCCCTTCCCTTCGTAGCGCAAACATGCTATATAGCAGACATGCGATCCATCGATCGGCTGGCTGGGGGCTGTGCGATCGGGGCGACGCTCGCCACGGGGGCCTGGTTCGCCGCCGGGCCGCTAGGGAATTGATGCCGCTGCGCACCTGTTACAGACCGCGGTCTACGGGCAGCGCGGCTTCGAGCTGTGGTCGAACTACTGGTACGCGGGGAGGTACCAGTTCGTCTCCCACAGCCTGCTCTACTACCCGCTGGCGTCGGTGGTCGGAGTGGCCGCGGTGGCGATCGCCTCGGCCGCGCTGATCTGCGGCCTCTCCGCCGCGGTGATGCGGCGGGAGTGGGGCGGTGCGGCACGCTGGCCGGCCGTGGCGCTGGTGCCGGTGACCACCCTCATGCTGATGAGCTCGGGGCTGTTTCCGTTCGCCGCCGGGCTGGCGGCTGCCTGCGTCGCCATCGAGCGGGCGGGGGCCGGCAGGCGGGGCACCGCCGCCGTGGCCGCCGCCGCCAGCGTCGCCTTCTCGCCGCTGGCCAGGCTGCTGTTGGCCACCCTGCTGGCCGCCGCGCTGTTCGGCCGGCCGGGGGTGCGGCGGCGGCTGGTCAGCCAGCGGCGGCTGGCCGCCGGGATCGCTCTGGCGTTGGTCGCCGGAGCGGTGCTCCAGCGGGCCTTCCCCTCGGGCGGCCGGTACCCGTTCGCCGCCGCCGACGTGGGGATCGTGCTCGGCTTCTGCCTGCTCGGCCTGTGGCCGCCTGCGTGCCCGCTTGACCGGTCGCACGGAACGGGAGTAGCGTCGGTGCCGCGAGGCCGTTTGGGAGCATCCGACGAATCAGGGGGATTCTCATGCTACGCAAACTGCTTTTGACGGCCGGCGTCGGCGCGCTGGTCGCGATCGCGATCGGCGGCGCCTCGTTCGCCTCAGCTTCCGGCGAGGGCGGCGCCCGCAGGATCGTGGTGATCGAGAAGACCACGTCGCAGCGGTTCCTCGACCTCGGCCAGCCGGGGCCGACCCCGGGCGACGAGTTCTTCTTCGGCAGCCAGTTCTGGAACGCCGACCAGACCCAGCAGGTCGGCTCCAACCGCGGCTTCTGCGTCCTTCAGACGCAGACAGTGGTTCACTGCGTGGGCACCGCCCGGCTGAACGGCGGGAGGCTCGAGTTCGCAGGCCAGACGTCGTTCACGGCGACCGCCAGCATCATCTCGATCACCGGCGGCACCGGCGTGTTCGACGGCGCCGAGGGTCACGTCAGCGTCCACAACCTCAACTCCGACGGCACGTTGTCTCGCGACGTGATCGTCCTGCTCGGATAACGCGGGAGGGAGACCAGCGGCCTCGCAGCGAACCCCGGTCGTCGGCCGCTCCCACCGGCGACCGGAGCCTCAAAACGGCCCGTGAGGCTGGTAGGAGCCCGGCGGCGCACCGATCGCGATCATCGTCAGCCCATCGGGGCCGGCCTTCGGCATCCTGAACGTCTCCGGGTCGAAGCGCAGCGCCGTGCCCTCGCGCACCTCCAGCTGCTCGTCGCCGACCATGTAGGTGCCCGAGCCGCGGATGATGATGTTGACCTCCTCCTGGCCGGTCTGCGACTCGTCGTGGCCGCGGCCCTCGGCATTCGGCGGCAGCTCGAACCAGTTGACACCGAACGCCTGGGCGCCGATCTCGCGGCGCAGGAAGCGGACGACGCCGCCCGGCCCGGCCGGCTCGATGTCGCCGATCTGCACCATGCTGTATCCCATCGCGACCTCCGTTCGTGGACGCGCCGATCCTAGTCGCCCAGCGGGTAGACTGGCCGCGAAATGGCGAACGGAGGACGCGTGACAAACGATTCGACGTCAGCATGGTGGGTGCTCTTCACCGTCGCGATCTGCCTGCTGCTGCTGGCCCTCGTCATCTACGTCAGCTAGCCCCGTCGCCATGGGCGTCGCCGCGCACCAGCTGATCAGCCGCAACCCGGCGCGGCCAGACGACGAGGTGCTGCGCCTGACGCCGGCCGGGGGCATCGACCTCGACCGTGCTGTCAGCCGGGCGCAGGAGGCCTCGGCGGCCTGGGGACGCACCCCGGCCCCGCAGCGCGGCGAGGCGCTGCGGCTGGCGGCCGACCGGATCGAGCAGGCGGCCGGCGAGCTGGCCGACCTGGTCTGCCGCGAGGTGGGAAAGCCGATCGCCGAGGCCCGCGGCGAGGTGGCCCGCTCGGCGGCCATCCTGCGCTTCAACGCCGGCCTCACCCTCGACCCCGAGGGCGACAGCCTGCCGCCCGCCGACGGCCGCTCGCTGCTGTTCACCCGGCGGGCGGCGCGGGGCGTGGTCGGGCTGATCACCCCCTGGAACTTCCCGCTGGCGATCCCGCTGTGGAAGCTGGCCCCGGCGCTGGCCTACGGCAACGCCTGCGTGCTGAAGCCGTCCGAGCACTCGCCGGCCTGCGCCGAGCAGCTGCGGTCGCTGTTCGCCGGCCTGCTGCCGGACGGCGTGCTCGAGGTGGTGCACGGCGAGAGCGACATCGGCGCTGCGCTGGTTGCCCACCCCGCCGTACGGGCGCTCAGCTTCACCGGCTCGACGGCGGTCGGCCGGGAGGTGGCGGTCGAGCTGACCCGTCGGGGTGCCGCCGCCCAGTGCGAGATGGGCGGCCAGAACGCCTCCATCGTGCTGGCCGACGCCGACATCGAGGCGGCGGCCGGCATGATCGCCCCGGCGGCCATGAGCTACGCCGGCCAGAAGTGCACCGCCACCGGCCGCGTGATCTGCGAGGCCGGGATCTACGACCAGCTGCGGGAGGCGCTGGTGGCCGCGGTCGACGCGATGCCGGTCGAGGATCCCACCGATCCCGGCTGCCAGGTGGGGCCGCTGATCGAGCAGGCGGCTCGCGACGCCGCGCTGGCGGCCGTCGGCCGGGCGACCGCGTCCGGCGGCCGGCTGCTGCGCGGCGGCGAGCCGATCGGCGACGGCGGCTGGTACATGGAGCCGACGCTGGTCGAGGTCGACGACCCGGGTGCCGAGCTGGCCCAGGAGGAGGTGTTCGCGCCGGTCTGCGCGATGCTGCGGGCCGCCGACGCCGGCCAGGCGGCGGAGATCGCCGACGGCGTCCGGCAGGGCCTCTCGACCGCCATCTTCACCCGCGACCTCGACCGGGCGCTGGAGCTGACCCGCGATCTCAAGACCGGTCTGGTGCGCGTGAACCAGCAGACGTCGGGCGTCGACTACTGGGCGCCGTTCGGCGGCGAGAAGGCGTCGGGGATCGGCCCCCGCGAGCAGGGCCGGGCCGCCCGCGACTTCTACACCAGCGTGCGCACCGTCCTCATCTCTCCCAGCAGGTGACGTGGCCGGCGACCGCCAGGAAAGCGCCGGCCCCAAGGTGGCGGCAGACGTCGCCGCCTTCGCCTACCTGGACGGGGCCATGCAGGTGCTGCTGGTGCGGCGCAAGTACGAGCCCTACGAGAGCTACTGGTCGCTGCCCGGCGGCGGCATCCTCCCCGACGAGACGCTGGAGCAGGCCGCCGAGCGCCACCTGCTCGAGGAGGCCGGGGTACAGGACGTGTTCATGGAGCAGCTGGCCACCTTCTCCGAGTTCGACCGCGACCCTCGGGGCCGGGTCATCTCCTGCTGCTACCTGGCCCTGGTCGACGCCGGCCGGGTCACGCTGCGCCCGGGGTCGGATCGCCGGGAGGCCGCCTGGCGGCCGCTGGAGCCGCTGCTGGCGGAGATCGAGGGCGGCCCGGTGCTGGCCTTCGACCACGACACCATCGTTCGCTATGCCCGCCGGCGGCTGGCCCACAAGCTCGAGTACCAGAACGTGGCCTGGAGCCTCCTGCCCGACCGGTTCACGATGACCGAGCTGCGGCGGGTCTACGAGGCCGGCCTGGGCCGGGCGTTCGAGCCCAACAACTTCCGCCGCATCGCGCTGGGCTGGGGGGTGCTGGCCGAGGACGGCGAGCGGCCGACCGGCGGCCGGCCGGCCGCGCTCTACCGGTTCGCCGAGCGGGAGCCGCTGATCCTGGCCGAGAGCGCCCGCTACCGGAGGGCGACATGACGCTGGCCGGGGCATCGGCGGCGCTTCTGACCGACCGCTACCAGCTGACGATGGCGGAGTCGTACCTGGCGCAGGGCGTCGCCGACGACCGGGTGGCGTTCGAGCTGTTCGTCCGCGAGCTGCCGGCCGACCGCGGCTATCTGATCGCCGTCGGCCTCGAGCAGGCGGTCGACTACATGCGGAACCTGGCCTTCACCGACGCCGACCTGCGCTACCTGCGCGACAGCGGCACGTGCACGGCGCTGCTCTGCGAGCGGCTGTCCGGCGAGCGGTTCGACGCCGACCTGGACGCCGTCCCCGAGGGCACGGCCGTGCACGCGATGGAGCCGCTGCTGCGGGTCGAGGGCCGGCGGCTGATCTGCCAGCTGGTCGAGTCGATGGTGCTGAACCTGATCAACTTCTCGACGCTGATCGCCAGCAAGGCCGCCCGCGTGGTGGAGGCGGCGCAGGGCCGGCCGGCGGTCGACTTCGGCTTCCGCCGGGCGCATGGCCCGGACGCCGGGCTGATGGCCGCGCGGTCGGCCTACATCGGCGGCTGTGCGGGCACCGCCACCGTGGCCGCCGGCGCTTTGTGGGGGATCCCCACCGTGGGCACCATCGCCCACAGCTACATCATGAGCTTCCACAACGAGGTCGACGCCTACCGGGCGGTCCTGCGCGACCATCCCGGCCCAGTCACGCTGCTGATCGACACCTACGACACGCTGGTCGGGGCGCAGCGGGTGGTGGAGGCGGCCCGAGCCACCGGCATCACCCCGGAGGCCGTGCGGCTCGACTCCGGCGACGTCGGCATGCTGTCGCGCGACGTCCGCCGGATCCTGGACGAGGGCGGCCTGGACGCGACCCGGATCCTGGTCTCCGGCGACCTCGACGAGTGGGTGATCGAGGAGCTGCTGGCGGAGGGCGCGCCGATCGACGGGTTCGGCGTCGGTACCCGGCTGGTGACGAGCTACGACGTGCCGGCGCTGGGCAGCATCTACAAGCTGGTCGAGAGCGCCGGGCAGCCGGTGATGAAGGTCGCAGGCCGGAAGACGACGCTGCCCGGCCGCCACCAGGTGTTCCGCGACTGCGACGGGGACACGCTGGGGCTGGTCGATGAGGCGCTGCCCGGTGTGCAGCTGCTGCAGCCGGTGCTGAGGGGCGGCCAGCGGGTGTCCGGGGCCCCCTCGCTGGAGGCGATCAGGGACCGCGCCGCCTCCGAGCGGGCCGCGCTACCGTCGGACATGCGCCGGCTGACCGGTCCCAGCACGCGTCAGCCGCGCCTCTCCCCGAAGCTACGAGCCCTCAAGGAGCGTCTGGCATGACCGACCGGAAGACCGCACTGATCGTGGTCGACGTGCAGAACGACTTCTGCCCCGGCGGTGCGCTGGCCGTGACCGGCGGCGACGAGCTGGGCCCGGCCATCGCGGAGGCCGCCGAGCGGGCCGACCTGGTGGTGGCCACGCGCGACATGCACCCGCCCGACCACCGATCCTTCATCGAGCAGGGCGGCCCCTGGCCGGCCCACTGCGTGGCCGGGACAGCGGGCGCCGAGCTGCACCCGTCGGTGGCGTCGCTGCCCATCCAGCGCGTGCAGGACACGGGCACCGAGCGGGCCAACGAGGGCTACTCGGCATTCGACGGCACCGGGCTGGCGGGCTGGCTGCGCGAGCAGGGCGTGGACCGGGTCGAGGTGGCGGGCATCGCCACCGACTACTGCGTGCGGGCAACCGCGCTGGACGCGCTGGCGGAGGGCTTCGAGACCACCGTGCTCGCCGACGCCGCGGCGGCCGTCGAGCTCGAGCCGGGCGACGGCCGGCGGGCGCTCGCCGAGGTGCGGGCGGCCGGCGGCCGGCTCGACCGCGTGCAGCTGCTGCGCGACGAGGCGGCGCTGCATCCGTTGCTGGAGCGCAAGGTGGCCTGGATGCGCGAGATCATCGAGGGCGCCGGTCGCAAGGTGGCCGTCGTCGGCCTGTCCGGCGGCATCGACTCGGCGGTCTCGCTGGCGCTCGCGGTGCGCGCGATGGGGGCGCCCAACGTGGTCGCCATCAGGCTGCCCAGCCGCCACACCGAGCAGGTGCACCTGGACGACGCCGAGGAGACCGCCGACGCGGTCGGCCTGCCGACGGAGAACCTGCTGACGGTGTCGATCGAGCCGGTGCTGGAGGGCATCGCCGCCGCTCGGCCGACGGTGACCGACTCCGAGCTGCGCTTCGGCAACGCCAGCGCCCGCAGCCGGATGATCCTGATCTACGACCTGGCCCAGGAGCGGGGAGGGCTGGTGGTGGGCACCGAGAACCGCACCGAGAACTACCTCGGGTACTTCACCCGGTTCGGCGACGCCGCCTCCGACATCGAGCCGATCACCGACCTCTACAAGACCGAGGTGCGGGCGGCCGCGCGGGCGCTGGGCCTGCCCGAGCGGATGATCACCAAGCATCCGACTGCGGGGCTGTGGGGCGGCCAGACCGATGAGGACGAGCTGGGCTTCACCTACCGCGACGCCGATCTGACGCTGGTCGCCACCATGGATCTCGAGCTCTCGTCCGAGCAGGCCGCGCAGCGCACCGGCGTGGAGCCCGACGTGATCGCCCGCGTCCTGGCGCGGGTCGATTCGGTGGCCTGGAAGCACGTCGTACCCCACGTGCACTAGTTCGCAGGCGCGCACATGCGGTGTGGGGGTTTCCCCCACCCACGACACCTGCCTGCCTCCTGTTGGCTGCACCCGGCGAGTGGAACAGTTCCTCCCATGTTCGAGACCCCCTCAACGGACTCTTCAACGGAGGACATCATGGATTCCCTGGTCACAGACCTGTTCGAGCAGCCCGCCCGCGAGCTGTGTCAGCGATCATCCGACGGCATCGACGTGCGGCTGGTCTGGTACCCCTCGACCGAGACGCTGGCCGTGCTGGTCGACGATCCCAGCCGGTTCGAGATCCTCGAGGTGCCGGTGGGCGAGAACGATCCCATGGACGTCTACGAGCACCCGTTCTACCACGCCGGCCGGCTCGGCCTGGACGTGGCGGCTGACGACCTGCTCGCAGCGTGATCCGCTCTTCAACGTGAAGGACAGGCCACGGCGGCCTGTCCTTCACGTCTGCGCGGTGCGCACGATCGTGTAGGTCTTTCGCACCGTCTGCCGCACCTGCCAGGTGCCGCGCCAGCCGTCCGGGAACATCATCGCCACACCGGCCCCGATCTCGTGCTCCGTCCCGTCCTCGTCGGTGATCGTCGCCTCACCGGCCACGAAATGCATGAACTCCGAGATGCCGGACTTCTCCGACGGGAACGCCCCGGGGGTGCACTCCCAGACTCCCGCCGACACCGTCCCGTCGTCGTACAGCGAGAGCGCCGACTCGAACGGCTCGCCGTCGGTGGCTCCCGGCTTGGGCCCGATCGGCTGCAGCTCCACCGACAGCACGTCCACCTCGGCCCGGGTCTGCTCCTGCATGTCGCCTCCTTCGTGCGTGGGAACCGCACATTAAACGACCCGGGCCCCCTGACGGAGGCCCGAGCCGAACGGTTGGTGTGCGAGAACGTCTAGGCCGCGCGGAGCGGCTGCATGTCGGCCGAGGCGGCCAGCTCGCGCAGCGCCTCCGCCTCCAGCTGACGGACGCGCTCGCGGGTCAGGCCGACGATCCGGCCGATCTCCTCGAGGTTGCGGGGATCGTTGCCGTCGAGGCCGAACCGCAGCTCGAGGATCAGCCGCTTGCGCTCGCCCAGCCGGCTCAGCCCCTCGCGGAGCTTCTCGTGGCGCAGGTGCGCCTCGGCCAGCTCCTCGGGGTTTCCGGCATCCGGGTCGGCGATCATGTCGCCCAGCTCGGAGTCGCCGTCCTCGCCGACCGGCTCGTGCAGCGACACGGTCTTCCGGGCCAGGCCCAGTGTCTCGGCCACCGCGTCCTCAGACAGCTCGGCGGCCTTGGCGATCTCCTC
>DATLLX010000284.1:0-5297 GCA_035537595.1 Gaiellales bacterium
GAGGATGGCTACGCGGTTGTGGGCACCGACGCGAATCCGCGCTCGATCGCCGGCCGCATCTGCGACGCCTTCGAAGTCGTGCCCTTCGGTGACGATCCGGCGTTCATCCCCCGGATGCGCGAGGTGACCGCCGAGCTGGCGGCCGACGTGGTCTTCCCGACGTCGTCCTCCGAGATCATCGCCTGGGCACGCGCGCGCGACGACTTCCCGGTCCCGGTGATCGCGGGGCCGTTCGAGGGGGTCGAGTGCGCGTCCGACAAGGCGGCCACCTTCCGGCTCGCCAAAGAGCTCCGGGTGCCGCACCCGGAGACGGTCGAGGTGACTGACGCCGACGCGCTCGCCGCCGCCGCGCGAGACCTCGGATACCCGCAGCGCCGGGTCGTGATCAAGCCCTCCCAGGCCAAGGGGTCACGTGGGATGCGGGTGCTCATGCCGTCGGTGAGCCGCCGGGATTGGCTGCTCAACCCCCGACCCGGTGAGCACGCGCCGGAGACGCTGGAGAGCGTCACCGACATCCTCTCCGAGGGCCCCTTTCCGGCGTACATCGTCCAGGAGTACCTCGACGGGCCGGAGGAGACGGTGGATGCGATCTGCTGGCGGGGCGAGCTGCTGCTCCCGATGACGAGGACGCGTGACGCGCTGCGTGCCGGACTGGCGATGGACTTCACGCTGATCGACCGCCCCGAGTTCGAGGCGCACTCCCAGACCCTCGCCGAGGCGCTTGACAGCGAGTACTTCCTCTCGGTGCAGTTCAAGGGCGGCCGTCTGATGGAGATCAACCCCCGGGTCTCGACCATCGTCTACGCCCCCGGCATCAACCCACCGGCGCTGGCCGCCGGCCTTGCCCTGGGAACGACGCAGCCCGAACAGCTCCGCGCCCTTCGCAGCAGGGTTCCGATCGGCCGGCGGGCGATCCGGTACTTCGATCAGGTCGAGTACGACTGACCGGGCGACCGTTTAGCTTTCCCAGTTACGGGCACGACGTGGATGACCCAGTCGGAGCCGGGAAACTGCAACGGAACTGAGGCCGACGCACTCTCACGGCTCCGGCTGGCCCAGTTATCAACGGCTTCGTCCAGGAAGAGGCGCGGATGCACTTTGCTGTCATGTTGATCTGCTGGGGGACCAGCGTCGCCGTCTCGCTGGTGCTGGTTCGGGTGATCTACGGCCGTGGCTGACAGCCGGCGTTGATACGCGTCCGGGACAGGTCTGGTGACATCCTGCGGTGGTGCCGTACGACGACACGATCTATCAGGGCGCTGCAGCCCACTACCGGCCCGGCCGGCCGCCCTACTCGCCACGGCTCGAGGCCGTTCTCACCGAGGAGCTCGATCTCGACGGGGGTGGGAGGCTGCTCGACGCCGGCTGCGGCCCCGGGATCCTCACCGTCCGGCTCGCCCACCTGTTCACGGACGCGGTCGGCCTCGACCCCGACCCGGCAATGCTCGCCGAAGGGCGCCGCGTTGCCAACGAGCGAGGCATCACCAACATCCGCTGGGTGCAGGCCCTGGCCGAAGACCTTCCTGCCGCGGCGCCCGGCCCCTACCGGCTGGTCACCTTCGGCCAGTCCCTCCACTGGACGGACGAACCCAGGTCGCAGATGCGGTGTACGAGATGTTGGCGCCAGGCGGCGCGCTAGCCCTGATCGTGCATACGGTCGAGGGCCGGCCCGTGCCGCCCGCTCCCGGGCCGCCGCCGATCCCGCATGCAGAGATCAAGGCGCTGGTGGAGAAGTACCTCGGAACGACAAAGCGCGCCGGTCAGGCCACCGCGCCGGTTCGGACGGCCCGGCGTTTCGAGGACGTCCTTGTCCGCACCAGGTTCGGTATGCCGCAGGTGACCTTCGTGCCCGGTATCCCCGACCTCGTCCGCACCAGCGAGAGCGTGCTCTCCGGCTACTTCTCGATGTCCTTCTCGGCGCCGCACCTGTTCGGCGACCGTGTCGAGGACTTCGCCACCGAGATGCGGGAGCTGCTCAGATCACGGTCGCCCGAGGGAACCTTCTGGGACTGGCCCGGCGACACCGAACTCGTCCTCGCCCGCAGGCCCGGCTGACCACCTACTCCCGTCAAGAAATGAAGCGATGGGCGGTGCGTGGCTCGAACACGCGACCCCCTGCTTGTAAGGCAGGTGCTCTCCCAGCTGAGCTAACCGCCCGGAACGACCAAGTCTACCGGCCGGCCGATCGCCGCCGGTCGTCGGAGGCGACGGTCAGCCGAGCTGGAAGTCGAGGTTGACCGCGGCGGAGATCAGCGCCAGGTGGGTGAACGCCTGCGGGAAGTTTCCCAGCGCCTCGCCCGAGGGGCCGATCTCCTCCGAGTACAGACCGAGGTGGTTGGCGTAGGTGAGCATCTTCTCGAAGGCCAGCCGGGCCTCGTCGAGGTAGCCGGCCCGCGCCAGCGCCTCCACGTACCAGAACGAGCAGATCGAGAACGTGCCCTCGTCACCGTCCACGCCGTCCGGCGAGGCCTTGACGTTGTACCGGTAGACCAGGCTGTCGGCGACCAGCTCGCGGCTGATCGCATCCAACGTCGACAGCCAGCGAGGATCCTTGGGCGCGATGAACTTGACCATCGGCATCAGCAGCAGCGAGGCGTCGAGCACGTCGGATCCGTAATGCTGCACGAACGCCCTGCGCTCCGAGTTCCAGCCCTGCTCCATGATCTGACCGGTGATCCGATCGCGCACCTCCAGCCAGCGCACCAGGTCGCCGGGCAGTCCCCGCTGGCGGGCGATCCGGATCGCCCGCTCGAAGGCGACCCAGCACATCAGCCGCGAGTAGGTGAAGTTCTGGCGGCCGCCCCGGGTCTCCCAGATGCCCTCGTCCGGCTGGTCCCAGTTCTCGCACAGCCAGTCGATCACCCCGGTCAGCGACATCCAGGCGTCGTAGGGGATCGGCTCGCCGTACTTGTTGTACAGGTAGACCGAGTCGATCAGCTCGCCGTAGATGTCGAGCTGGAGCTGGGTGGCGGCGCCGTTGCCGACCCGCACCGGGCCCGACCCGCGGTAGCCCTCGAACGCCCCGATCTCGAACTCCTCGAGCTCGGCCCGGCCGTCGATGCCGTACATGATCTGCAGCGGGCCCTCGCCCAGGCCCTCGCCCTCCCGGAAGCGATCGGCCAGCCAGGTCATGAACGCGGCGGCCTCCTCGGTGAAGCCGAGGCGCAGCAGCGCATACAGCGAGAAGGCGCCGTCGCGGATCCAGGTGTAGCGATAGTCCCAGTTGCGGCGGCCCCCGATCTCCTCGGGCAGGCTGGTGGTGGGGGCGGCGACGATCGCACCGGTCGGCCGGTAGGTGAGCAGCTTCAGGGTCAGCGCGGAGCGATTGACCACCTCCCGCCAGCGGCCACGGTACTTCGAACGGGCCAGCCACCCCCGCCAGTAGCGGACGGTGCGATGGAAGCCGTCGTCAGACTCCTCCTCGCTGACGGCGTGGGGCCGCTGCCCGTTCGCGGCATGCTCCAGCACGAAGCTGCAGCTGTCGCCGCTGTGCAGGGTGAACGATCCGCAGACGCCGCGCTCGGTGGTCGTGAGCGGGATCGCCGAGCGAAGCATCTGGTGCGGCTGGGACTCCGGCCGGAACACCGCGCCGTGCTCGTGCAGGTCGATGGTGTGCTCCACCCGCCCGTAGTCGAACCGCGGCTCGCATGCCAGCACGAAGTCCATCTGGCCGCGCACCGCGATCACCCGGCGGACCAGCCGCTTGGCATGGTGCGGATCACGGTGGATCGGCATGAAGTCCTGCACCTCGCCGACGCCGTCGGCGGTCAGGAACCGCGTGATCAGGACGTTCGTGTCGGGCAGGTAGAGCTGCTTGACGTTGTGCCCGTCGCGGGCCGGGCAGATCCGGAAGTGCCCCCCGCGGCCGGCGTCGAGGATGGCGGCGAACATGCTCGGCGCGTCGAACCGGCCGGGGCAGTACCAGTCGATCGTGCCGTCGGTGCCGACCAGGGCGACGGTGTGCAGATCGCCGATCACCCCGTGCTCTTCGATGGGCAGGTAGCCGCGCACGGGCAGTACGTTACGCCGCCCGCCTGTCGGCGGCCATCTTTCGCCCACCACGGCCTCGGCGGCGGCGTGCTGGCTATACTCCGCCGGTCGCCCCGCAGGGGCACGCGGGGGCGTAGTTCAGCTGGTTAGAACGCCGGCCTGTCACGCCGGAGGTCGCGGGTTCGAGTCCCGTCGCTCCCGTCTTCGAACGCCCGTCGCCTTGATCGGCCGGGGACGCTCTGCCCGAGTTGTGATCGCCGGGCGGCCGCGGGCATCGAGCCCGAGGCGGCTTTGCCGTGGCCGGTTACGGGAGTTCCCCGATGGCCATCGGCCGGCGCCCGGAGATGCTGGCCTCCCCGATCGATGGAGGCACCGTGACCCTGATCTGGTTCGTCGTCTGGCTGGTGGCCAACAACATCGGCGACCATGCGCCGCTGCAGGCCGACCCCGTCAACTGGTGGGCCGGCGCGCTGATCCTCGCCGTCGCGCTCGACCTCGGGAAACAGCACACCCCTGCCGGCGGCCGGCGGCGGTCGCACGGCGCCTAGACGGGCCCCTCCCCCGCCGCCCGGGGGAGGACCGTCATCGTCCGGAGACTACGAGGCGACCTCGACCGGTTCCTCGTGCGCAGCGAGCTCGCGCGAGGTCTCGGTGACCTGCGAGAAGTGCCTCTGCTGGATGGGAAGCGCCCACTCGCACAGCTCGGAGACGCGCTCGTCGCCGCCGTGCAGGTTCATCGTCTTCAGCACCTCCCAGTGGCCGACCTCGCCCGCCTCCGCCATGGTCAGGAACTCGAAGCCGTCGAGAGCGTCAGCGTCAGCGTCGAGGTAGATCTTGAGCATCTCGGCGCCCTTCTGCTTGGTGGCGCGAGCCTCCTCGCCGATGGCGGTCTTCTTGCCCTCGAGGGTGTCGACGATGCTCATGCACCGGCGCTCGGTCTCGGCCGCCTCGGCGTTCATCCGCTCGAGCATGCCGGCCAGCTGTTGCTGGTCGTCCTCGAGCAGTTTGCGCACCTTGTCGGTCGCTGTCTGAGCCGCCATCGCCAGCCCCATGACCTCGCCCAGCTTGGTCTCCATGTTGGTCAGTTCCGCCACCGCAGTGTGCCCCTTTCCGTCGACGTCGCTACGGGCTGGGAGGTGCCCGAACGACGGTCGCGGCAAACGGTCAGCCGCCGGCACCGGGGCGGTCAGGGAATCTGCTCGAACAGCCGGCCCGAGCGGATCCGCTCGGCCATTTCCTTCGACTCTTCGCGGTAGACGCTGCCGTCCTCGAACTCGATCACCGGATACTTGCGCTGCCCGCTCAAC
>DATLLX010000285.1:0-10798 GCA_035537595.1 Gaiellales bacterium
GGGACGTGGTGGACGCGGCCGTCCGGTCGATGACCACGCTCAACGCCGCCGCCGCCGATGCGCTTCGCCCGCTCCGCCCGCATGCCGTCACCGACGTGACCGGCTTCGGCCTGGTCGGCCATGTCCGCGAGCTGGCCGCCGCGTCCGGCCTGGCCGCCCGCATCACGCTCGGTGACGTTCCGGAGCTGCCCGGTGTCCGCAGTCTCATCGGCCAGGGATTCGTGCCCGGCGGCACCCGTACGAACCTCGAGCTGGCGGGGTCATACACCCGCTTCGCCGATCGGCTGGACGAGTCAGACCGGTTGCTGGCCTGCGACGCGCAGACCAGCGGGGGGCTGCTCGCCGCCCTGCCGCACGAGCGCGCGGCCGAGCTCGGATGGGCCGTTGTCGGCCGGCTCGAGGACGGGCCGGCGGGGGCCGTGCTGGTAGACTGAACCGCGTGATCGACTTCGTCCTTTCCCTGGCCCAGATGCTGCTGGCGGCGATCCTGATCGTCCTCGTGCTCATGCATTCGGGCAAGGACACCGGCCTCTCGGGCATGTTCAATCCCGGCCAGAGCCAGTTCGGCGGCACGGCCGTGATGGAGCGGAACCTGACCCGGCTGACGGTCGTCGTCGCGGTGCTGTTCGCGCTCAACGGCATCGCGCTCGGCTTCGTCCTCTAGACCCGGCCGTCACGCAGTCCCGCTGGGGTAAAGTGCGGCTGCTGCCTGCGCTGGTGGCGGAATTGGTAGACGCGCAAGGTTGAGGGCCTTGTGGCCCGAATGGGCCGTGGAGGTTCAAGTCCTCTCCAGCGCATTGCCGGGCGGAACAACGGGGTCAGACCCCGCTGTTCCGCCCAGGCCATCAGGTTCCCTACGAGGAGCGGCTGCCCAGCTGAGCGGCCCGGCGGCCGCGGCGATGCAGGATCAGCGTTCCACCGATCACTGCGGCGGTGAGCGCGCCGGCAGCCGCAGCCATGCCGACGCCGCCGCCGGACGGCGCCGCCGCGGCGGGCTCGATCACGTCGGCCGGTGAGCCGTCCGGAGCGGAGGGCGCAGCCCCGCGGGCGACCACATCGCGCGTCAGGTCGTTGAACTTCGCGATGGTGGCCGCCGGCAGCTTCACCCAAACTCGATGGTCGCGGACCATCCCGGCGGCCGGGTAGTACCGCATCCTCCAGCTGTCGTGCCCCTGCTTGCCTGGCCCGGTATCCCAGGTCACAGTCATGACCAGCCGGTACCACTGTGCTCGCTGCCGGGGTGGGGGAGCCGGCCGCGGGTCGCCGATGTTGGTCAGCAGCCGCAGCGTCTGCTGATCGGTCGTCTCCCGGCAGTCGGAAGCTCCGCACGCCTGCAGCTTCGATACCCCCTTGGCGACGGCCGGGCCGGCTGTCGTACCCGACATGACCGCGACCGCTGCCACAACCAGCGCCGTCCTTGCTCTGCGTGCCTGCATCTCACCCATCGCATCTCCCCGGCGTGCCGAAACATCACGACGGGCTCAGTCCGTCGGCGAACATCCGCAGGTGAACGGCGGCGCGGTCGCGCTCCGCGGGCTGGTGGTCGATGCCGTAGCTCGAGATGCACATCTCGGTGTTGAGGGCGCGGCAGATCCAGCCCAGCCGGAGCGCGACCACCAGCGCCTCGCGCAGCGCGGCGGCCCCGGCGTAACGCTCGAACGGCCGCAGGTAGGCGTCTGCGAAGGGGGTGATGTCCTGCGATCCCTCGATGTCGTCGAGGCCCCAGCCGAGCACGCCCTCGAGCGTCACCGACATGGTGAAGAAGGGATGGGAGACGCAGGCGTCGCCCCAGTCCATGAACAGGTAGCGGCCGTCGCGGACGAAGACCTGGCCGTCGTGGAGGTCGTCGTGCTGGATCGAGTCGGGGATGCCCGACGCCGCCAGCTGCGCGCACAGCTCGGCCACGCGGGGTGAGAGCCCGCGAAGCCGGTCGCGCTCATCGTCCGCCAGCCAGTCGGCGCGGGCCAGCAGCGAGTCGTACTGGCCGCGCAGCAGGGCGAGCGGGCGGGCCGGTGCGCCGAGCGCGGCCAGCCGGCCGGCGTCCGCGGCGGCGTCCGCCTGCAGCTCGCCATAGAGGGGCAGGATCTGCTCCCACCGGCCGAGGTCGCGCTCGCGCTCCACGATCGCCCGCAGCCGCTCGCCGGCGTCGTCCATCAACATCCAGCCGCGATCGGGGTCGCCGGCCAGCAGCGGGGGGACGAGGTCAGGCCGGCGGGCTGCCAGCACCCTGACCACGCCCGCCTCGTGCGCCATCACCGGCAGGGTGGCCTTGAACCAGAGGTCGCCGTCGGCCGTCGGCGCACGCATCACCGTCGCCCACGGCTGGATGTGCGGCTGGGCGATCGGGCCTGTCAGGCTGCGCCCGAGCTCTTCGGCCCGTCCGCGGATCCACCGCTCTGCCTCGGCCCGCCAGGCGGGATCCGTCCATGCGGTCACACCAGCGAGTCTAGGCCAGCCGTTTCCCGCGGGCGCGGCCAGGGTATCCCGCGGTTCATGTTCCGACGACTGATGCGAAACGGCATGCTGCTCGCCGCTGGGCGCTACGCCTGGAGGAACCGCGAGCAACTGCTGGCCACGGGCAGGCGGCTCCGCGGCCGCCGCGTGGCCGGCCGCCGCCGCTGACAGCTGCGGTCAGTCGTCGTCGACGTCGGGGGCGAGCGTCTCGCCGTCCGGCTCGGGTGCGGGTTCCTGGTCCGGCCGATGGGTTCCGCCGCCACCGGGGTGGGCGGTCGGAGTGTCCGGCTGTTCCTTGCGCGGGTCGTCAGTCATGGCGGTGTCATACCCGCCGGCCGGGGAGCGGAACCGTTTGCGCGCGATCGGACGTGGGCATCTACGGCTGCCGTGACCGACACGGCACAGAGCGGGCGCGTCCCGGAGGCCGCGCAAGGGCTGTGGATGGTGCTGTCCGCGAACCAGCCGGCGGCTGCCGAGCACGCCGATCGGATGATCGGTCTGGCCGGCCGGCTGGCCGACCATCTGGCCCTCGAGGACGAGGAGCGTGGAGAGCTGCTGACCGCGGCCCGGTTCCACGATATCGGCGAGTGCTTCCTGCCGGCCGGCCTGGCCGAGCGGGCGGTCGCCTTCTCGGAGTCCGAGCGCGAGGCCATGCGGAGCCACGCCGAGCTGGGCGCCGAGGCGCTGTCGGAGGCGGGCATGAACGTGCAGGTTGTGGACGCCGTGCGCGCCCATCACGAGCGCTGGGACGGCGGCGGATATCCGCTGGGGCTTCGGGGCGAGCAGATCCCGCGGGCGGCGCGCATCCTGCACGTCTGCGAGGCCTGGGACGCCATGCGCAGGCACCGGGTGTGGGCCGAACTGATCACCGCCGATGAGGCGCTGGAGGAGATCCAGACCTGCGCCGGGTCGCAGTTCGATCCCGAGGTTGCACGGGCGGCGGTGGACTGCTTCGCCGCCGACGCGTCCTGACCGCGTATCAGGCCGCGGAGCCCACCGGCGTGGCGGAGATCTCGGCCGCCAGCATCTCCAGCCGGCGCAGCCCGCGCGCGTTTCGGCGATGCACCAGCGGGTCGAGCAGCGCGGCGAACGGCTTCGCCATGCCGCCGGCAATCGTCTCCTGCATCCGCACCAGGCTGCCGCCCGCCGCCGGCGCGATCGTCAACGACACGTGCGCCACCACCATCGGCCGGACGCGCGCCTCCATCTCGATCCGCAATGGCGGCTCGACGTGCGTGACCGTCGTCGTGTCGGTGACGTGCACTGGGCCGACGCCCTGCTGGTGATGGAAGATGCTGCCCGGCTCAGGCCAGCGCGGATCGGTCTCCGCCGAGGCCTTGGCGCCGACCACCCAGTCCGCGTAGCGGTCGGCATCTGCGAGAATCGCGAAGATTTCCTCTGGGGGAAACGGCATGAATCGGATGTTTGCGGACATGACCCCATGAGATGCCCGGCCGGAAGGCCCGCCAAACCGGCCGGCTGTTTGTCAGCCGCCCCGGCCGGGGAATCGTCAGCCGATGGACGCTGACGCCGTCGTCATCGGGTCGGGCCCCAACGGCCTGGTCGCCGCCAACCTGCTCGCCGACCGTGGGTGGGAGGTGGTGGTGGTCGAGGCCGCGGGCCAGCCGGGCGGGGCCGTGCGAACCGGCGAGATCACGGTGCCCGGGTACCGCCACGACCTGTTCTCGAGCTTCTATCCGCTGGCGGCGGCCTCCAGGGTGATCCGCGGTCTCCAGCTCGAGCAGTACGGGCTTCGCTGGCTGCGGGGGCCGCTGGTGTTGGCCCATCCGGCCGAGGACGGCAGCTGTCCGGTGCTGGGGACGTTCGAGGAGACGCTGGCGTCGCTCGACCCCGGCGACCGCGACGGCTGGACGCGGATGATCCGGTTGTGGGACGAGGCGGGAGGAGCGTTCATGCAGGGCCTGACCGAGCCGTTCCCACCGGTTCGGGCGACGCTCCGCGGCGTCCGCCGGCTGGGCCTCTCGGAGGCGCTCGACTTCGCCCGCTTCACCGCTCTGCCGCTGCGGCGGATGACCGAGGAGTTCGGGCTCGGCCCGCGGGCGGCCCGGCTGCTGGCGGGCAACGCCCTGCACGCCGACTTCGCGCCGGAGACGCCGGGCAGCGCGGTGTTCGGGTGGACGCTGGTCGGGCTGGCCCGGTCGGTCGGCTTCCCGGTGCCCGAGGGCGGCGCCGGCGCTCTCTCCGAGGCTATGATCCGCAGGCTGCGTCAGCGCGGCGGGGTGGTGCTGTCGGGCAGGCCGGTGGAGGCGATCGAGGTCAGGGACGGCCGAGCGGCGGGCGTGCGCACCGCAGATGGCGATCGGATCGGCGCCCGCCGGGCCGTGCTGGCCGACGTCGGGGCGCCTCAGCTCTACGGCAGGCTGCTCGATCCACGCCACGTGCCGGCGTCCCTGCTGCGCCGGCTGGAGCGGTTCCAGTACGACTCGAGCACGGTCAAGGTGGACTGGGCGCTGAGCGCGCCGATTCCCTGGGCGGCGGCCGACGCCCGCCGGGCGCCGGTGATCCATGTGGCCGAAAGCATGGACGAGCTGACCCGGTCGGCGGCGGTGGCGGCCACGCATGCGGTGCCCGCCGACCCCTTCCTGGTGATGGGCCAGTACTCCATGATCGACCCCAACCGCCAGCCCCGGGGAGCCGAGACCGCCTGGGCGTACACCCATGTTCCCCAGCAGATCGACGGCGACGAGCGGGGCCGGCTGACCGGACGCTGGGACGAGGCCGACGAACAGGCGATGGCCGAGCGGGTCGAGGAGCGGATCGAGCGGCTGGCGCCCGGGTTCCGGGCGCTGATCGTCGGCAGGCACGTGTTCACGCCGCGGACGATGGAGCTGGCCGACCGCAATCTGGTCGGCGGCGCCATCAACGGCGGCACCGCCCAGCTGCACCAGCAGCTGGTGTTCCGGCCGGCCGCCGGGCTGCGGCGGGCGGCGACGCCGGTACCCGGCCTGTATCTGGCCTCCGCCAGTGCACATCCGGGCGGCGGAGTGCACGGCGCATGCGGGGCAAATGCTGCGCGTGCAGCGCTTTCGCTGCGGGAACGGGGCCGGCGGCTGATCCACAGCCGGCGTTAGCCCGCGCCGCCCAGCGGGTAGCCCACCGGGTGATCGTTCCACCAAAACCCGCCGGATCGACACAGCCGGCGGGCCACAGGGGAGGCATCATCATGCCCAATATCAGGAGTACCACGACCGATCCGGCGGAGGAACCGACCGTCGTTCGGACGACCGATCCACGCACGGGCGACACCGTCGAGAGCAACCGGGCCGTCGACCGCGACGCCACGTACGCCGACGACCACGTCGAGCGGGACGTCGTCCCCGCCCGCACCACGGACGTTGATCTTCAGGAGCGGCGATTCGGCGGGTTCAAATTCGGAGCCGCCTTCTTCGGCTGGCTCTCGGCGATGGGGCTGGCGGTGATCCTGGTCGCGCTGCTTGCGGCCGGCGGCGCCGCGCTGGCACTAAGCGACAACAACCCGCGTGCCACCGGCGTCGACAACGCCGCGCCGATCACGATCGGGGCCGGCGTCGCGCTGGTGGTGCTGCTCTGCATCGCCTACTTCGCCGGCGGCTACGTGGCCGGCCGGATGGCCCGGTTCAGCGGCGCCGGCAACGGGTTCGGCGTCTGGATCATCGGCGTTGTGGCAACCGCTGCCCTGGCGGCCGCCGGCGCCCTGTTCGGCTCGGAGTACAACGTCCTCGGCCGTCTCGACCTGCCTCACATCCCGATCGACGAGGGCTCGCTGACCACCGGCGGTGCGATCACGCTGGCCGCCGCCGCGCTCGGAACCCTGGTCGCCGCGCTGCTGGGCGGCAAGGCCGGCGAGGCATACCACCGGCGCATCGACCGCGCAGGCGCGGTCGGCTGGGACGCCGACACCGTCACCCGCTGAGGATGCGATGACATCCGGCTGCCCGGTGCTCCCGCGCCGGGCAGCCGCGGCACGCCTCAGCGCTAGGCGATCAGGTCGGCGCGGCCGGCCATCCGCAGCACCCGTTCCACGTCGACCGACGGCCGAAGCGTGAACGACCAGCCGTGGGCGGCCGCGAAGCGGGCGGCGCGGTTCAGGCCGGCGATGCCGGTCGAGTCCAGGTAGCGCACCGACCGGCAGTCGACAACCAGGCTGCGGATCGCCTGCTCCTCCCAGCGCTGCAGCTCCTGATGAAGCTGTCCGCAGCTCGCGTAGAGCACCTCGCCGCTGCACTGGATGCGCAGCTCGCCGGCGCTCTCCTCGCTGGTCACATCCAGAGCCAATCCTGACATCACCTGAGCGCTTCCCCTTTCCGGCGATGTCCAAACAGACAGCGCCACAGTTTCTGCGGGTGCCCGCAGGGGTAGGTCCCGCGATGGGAAATGCATCATCCCACCACCTCATCGACGGGGACGACGAGGTTGCGCGGCGGCCCGGCACCCGACCCCACGCCGGTGCGGCGCACGATCGTCGAGTTCCCAACCCGCACGCTGGTCCGCGCGGTGGTCGCGCTGATCATCTTCGGGCTGGCCGTCAACCTGCTGGCCACGCTACGGGATGTGGTCGTCTGGACGGCCACGGCTCTGTTCCTGGCCATCGCCCTCGATCCCGCGGTGTCGCGGCTGGAGCGGCGGATGGCGCGGCCGGCGGCGGTGCTGATCGTGTTCGGGCTGTTCGCGCTCGGCCTGCTGGTCGTGATCGGGGCGCTGATGATGCCGCTGATCACGCAGCTGGATGAGATCTCCAAGCACGGCCCCGGCGATCTCGAACGGCTCGCCCGTACCGGCCCGCTGGCCGAGCTCGACCGCCGCTTCGACATCGTCGCCCAGGTCAAGTCGCACGCCGGGGCGGCCCCCGGGCTCGCCTTCGGCACGGCCGGCGCCGTCCTGAACGGCGTGCTGGCTGTGGTCACGGTGCTGTTCCTGACCCTGTTCCTGCTGCTCGACCTGCCCCGGATCTGCGAGCTCGCGCTACGCCAGATGCGGCCGGAGACGCGCGAGCGGGCGACCGCGGTCGGCCAGGCCGTACACCGCAGCGTCGGCGGGTACGTGGCCGGCAACCTACTGATCTCGGTGGTCGCCTTCCTGGTCACCCTGGTCTCGCTGATGGTGCTGTCGGTGCCCTACGCGATCGCCCTGGCGATGCTTCTGGCGGTGTTCGATCTGATCCCGCTGGTCGGCGCCACCATCGGTTCGGCGATCGTGATCCTGGCCACGCTGGCCACCACCGGCACCAGCGAGGCGCTGGTGATGCTGGCCGTGATCGTGGTCTACCAGCAGATCGAGAACCACCTGCTGCAGCCGCTGGTATACGGGCGGACGGTGCAGCTGTCGCCACTGGTGGCCATGCTGGCGGTGCTCAGCGGGGCCGCCCTGCTGGGGCTGGTGGGGGCGCTGGTCGCGATCCCCATCGCGGGAGCGGCACAGGCGATCGGCAAGGAGCTGCTCGACGTTCGCGCGGCCCGCATCGATGCCGAGACCGAGTCGCTCCGAGCGGTCGAGGTACAGTAGCCGGCGGCGGGTTTCCGGCCGTTTGGCCAGGGGTAACCCGAATCGCGCATGGGAACCGAGGGACACCAGCCGGCGCGGCATTCGCGGTGGGTCAGCGAGTCGCTCCGCGGCATGTCTTTCGGTGACTACCGGGCGGTGGTCAGGGAGGTCTTCAAGCAGACCCAGCAGGACCACCTGCCCAACCTCGCCCAGGCGGTCGCCTACAACGCGTTCATCGCCATTCCGGCCGCCCTGCTGGTGGCGCTCAGCGTGTTCACCCTGGCCGCCGACGCCGGCACCGTGCAGAGCCTGCTCGACCGGCTGTCGGGGGTGCTGCCGCCCGAGGCGATCCGGCTGGTGGGAGACAGCCTGACCCGCCAGGTGAACAACAGCAGCAGCAGCGTGGTGATGCTCGTGATCGGCGTCCTGGTCGCGCTGTGGGGCGTGTCGGGTGCGGTGATGACGCTGATCTGGGCATTGAACACGGCCTTCGAGCGGGAGGAGACGCGCGGGTTCGTCCGCCTCCGGCTGACCTCGCTGGCGATCGTCGTCGCCCTGATCGCCGGGGTGGCGCTGGTCGGCGGCCTGCTGATCCTGGGCCCGGTGATCTCGGACTGGGTGGGCCGGTCGCTGGGCGTCGAGGCGCTCACCGGCTGGCTGTGGTGGGTGGCGCAGTGGCCGATCCTGCTGGTCGGCCTGAGCGCCGCCTTCGCCGTCGTCCTGTGGATCGGCCCCAACACCGAGCATCCGAGGTTCGTGCTGGTCACGCCCGGCACCGCGGTCGCTGTCGTGATCTGGATCCTGGCCTCGGTGGGCTTCGCGATCTACTCCTCGACCTTCGCCTCCTACAACAAGGCCTGGGGCTCACTGGCCGGGGTGATCGTGATGCTGACCTGGCTGTGGCTGTCGGCGCTGGCGCTGCTGCTGGGCGCCGAGGTGACGGCGGAGATCGAGAAGCGGGCGATCGCGCCGGCGGCCGGCCACGGTCAGTTTGCGCCCGGTGACGCTCGGGAACAGGGAGGTGACGCAAGGGATCCGGTAACAACAAGGGGGACACGATGAACGAGGACACAGGGACAGGTGTCAAGGACAAGGCCAGGACGGCGGCCGCCGAGGGCGCCGAGAAGGCCCAGGAGATCGTTGGCGTCGGGGCCGGCAAGGCCCAGGACAAGGTTGCTGAGCAGGTCGATCGCAACGCTGCTCGTGTCGGCGGTCAGATCCGCTCGCTGGGCGAGGCGCTGAGCGACACCTCGCAGCGGCTGCGCAGCGACGGCAACGATGCGCCCGCCCAGGCGGCGGAGCGGATCGGCGCCCAGGTGCAGCGGCTGGGCGATCGCATCTCCCAGTCCAGCGGTGACGAGCTGCTGCACGAGGTTGACACGTTCATTCGCCGGCAGCCGGCGGCCGCCGCGGCCATCGCCTTCGCGGCCGGCCTGGTGGCGGCCCGGGTGATCAAGGCGTCGGGCGAGTCGCGCACCGCGTCGCGCTACCCGATGGTGGAGGCCGGTGGGGGCTACGCGTCGAGCACCACGTCGTGGGATGAGCCGGCGCCGGCGATGCGCACGAGCGAGCTGACAGGAGCGCGCAATGGCTGACAACGGAACAACCCAGACCGACAGGTCGTTCGGCGAGATCGCCAAGGATCTCTCCCGCGACGTGAGCGAGCTGGTGCACAAGGAACTCGAGCTGGCCAAGGCCGAGATGACCACCAAGGCCCGTGGCATGGGTCAGGGCGCCGGCCTGCTGGGCGGCGCCGGCGGCGCGGCGATGGCCGCCCTGGGGGCGTTCACCGCGTTCCTGGTGCTGCTGCTTGCCGAGGCCATGGACGCCTGGCTGGCCGCGCTGATCGTCGCTGTCGGGTTCGGCGCCGTGGCCTATCTGCTCCAGCTGATGGGCCGGCGCCGCATCGCCGAGGCCGGGCCGCCGGTGCCGGAGAAGACTGTTGAATCTGTGAAGGAGGACGTTCAGTGGGCAAAGAGCCACGCGAAATCGAACGCGAGATAGAGGCAACCAGGGAACGGGTCGGCGACGACGTCGAGGCGCTGGCCACCAAGGTCGACGTCCCCGGCCGCGCGAAGGGCTACGCGGCGGACAAGACGGAGTCGCTCCGATCCGGCGTGAGCTCTGCGAAGGACGTCGTCTCGGCGGCCCCGTCGCGGGCCACCGAGCGGCTCGGATCCGGAGTCAGAAAGGGCGCCAACATGGCCGAGAGAAACCCGCTCGCAATGGTCGCAGGTGCGGCCGCCGCCGGCGTGATCGCCGGAGCGCTGCTGCCCACCAGCAGGGCCGAGGAGGAGCGGATCGCTCCGGTCGCCGGCCGCGTCAAGGATCAGGCTCGCACCATCGGCGAAGACCTGATCGAGCACGGCCGCCAGGTGGCCACTGACACCGTCGACGCCGCCGGCGAGGCCGTCAAGTCCGCCACCGACGCGGCCAAGGACAGCGCCAAGCGCCACGGCGAGGAGGTCAAGGACACCATGCCGACGACCACCGCCTCCCCGGACGCGCAGACGACCATGGCGCCCGGCACCACGGGCACCATGGGCTCCACCAGCGGCACCTCGCTCTAGGCGAACGCACTACCCACGGGCGGTTCGGACGCGCACGACGCGCACCCGGGCCGCCCGTCGCTCGTTCGCGGGCGGCTTCACAGCCGGGGCCGGGCGGGGTCGCGTCTGGGCCGTCTGTGATTGTCCGCGCAACGGTTGGTCATTTGGCCGAGCGACCGCCGGTCATTTGGCCGAACCCTCCCCTGCCAATCTGGGAGCGGGTTTCCCGAGGGTACGGAAGGTGGCCGGTCCCGAGACGTGGCGAACCCGTACTTGCCCGCAGTCGGGATGGGTGGAGTCTCGGACGTGTGGTT
>DATLLX010000286.1:0-4740 GCA_035537595.1 Gaiellales bacterium
GTGCAGTGCCGTGGCCCGCTGGATGGCAGCGTCCAGGTCGCCGTCCACGCTGCCGACCAACGCCTCCAGCATGGCCACCGTCTCGGGCAGCCGGTGGCGGGCCGTGCGGTGACCGGCCAGCCGCTTGATCAGGGTGGCCAGGCGGGGAACCGCGTTGGCGCCGGCGGTCGGTGTGGACGCGTGCCCGGCCTCGCCCAGGGCGGTGACCAGCGCCGGCAGGGTGGCCTTCTCGCCGATGTTGATCGGCACCACGATCCGGCCGTCGGCCAGCTGCACGCGGTCGCCGCCGCCCTCGTTGATGGCGAAGTCGGTGCGGATGTCGGGCCGCTCCTTCACCAGCCACATCAGACCGACGGGAGGGTCGGAGCCGGCCTCCTCGTCGCACTCGGCCACGAACAGCAAGTCGCCGCGGGGCTGGAAGCCCTCCCGTGCCAGCGCCGCCATCGTCACCGCCCTGGTCACCGTCTCGTTCTTCATGTCGACCGAGCCGCGGCCCCACAGGTAGCCGTCCTCATCGAGGTGGCCGTCGAACGGCGGGTTCTGCCAGTCCTCGGCGTCGGCGGGGACGACGTCGGTGTGGCCGAGCAGGGTCAGCGACGGCCCCTCGCCGCTGCCCGGGATCCGGGCGATCAGGTTGGCCCGCTCGGGATCACGGGCGACCAGCTCGCAGGCGATCCCGTTCGCCTCCAGGTAGTCCCTGAGCACCATGGCGGCCGGTGTCTCCCGCCCGGGCGGATTCGAGGTGTCGACGCGGATCAGGTCGCGGAGCAGGCCGGCGGCCTCGTCGCGCAGGGAGGGGTCGGTCATCGCGGGCAAGCGTACCGGCTGGCAGCCGGTCAGGTCGCGGCGTCGGCCAGGCGGTGCCTTCGCCAGGTCAGCCCGAACAGCGCGCCGAGCACGATCGGGGGCAGGTAGGTGATCGCCCGGTAGAGCAGCACCGCGGCCACCACCTCCGCGTCGTGGCCGCCGAACCCGATCAGCGCGCCGGTCAGGCCCAGCTCGACCACGCCCAGGCCGCCGGGCGTGATGGGGACGGCGGTGAGCAGGCGCACCAGCCCCCATGCGGCGAGCGCCTCGATCCAGTTCACCTCCGCCGACGTGACGTCGCAGACCCGCAGGCAGGCGATCAGCACGGCGAACACGCTCAGGTGCCCGGCCAGGCTGGCCAGCGTCAGCCACGCCCAGCGCCGGGCCAGCACGTTGATCGTCTCGCGCCGGAAGTGGACGAATGCCGCGCCCCAGCCGGCGGCCGGCTCCCGCCGCGCCAGCCGCAGCGCCCAGCCGGCCGCCTGCTGGGCGCGCTCGCCCAGCCTCCGCGTCGAACCCTCTCCGCGCATCACCGCCACGATCCCGACGACCACCACCAGCAGCACGACGACGCCGATCAACCCGGCGCTGCGCAGCAGCGGCTGGTCCTCGCCGCCCAGCGTCAGCAGCGCCAGGGCGACCAGCGGCAGGCAGACGTTGATCAGCTGGTTCCAGAGCCCGGTCAGGACGACCGCGGTGGTCACCGCCTGGCTGTCGAACCGCCACTGGCGGAGCATCGCGAAGGACACCCCGATGCCGACCGCGTCGCCGCCCGGCACTGCGCTGGAGAGCGCGGTCGAGGTCTGCGTCAGCACCAGCCCTTGGCGGAAGGACAGTCCGGGAAGGGCCGCCATCCAGGGCGGTGGGAAGGTGACGATGTTGATCACGCCGACCACGGCCAGCAGCAGCAGTTGGAGGGTCGACAGCTCGCGAACGACATCGAGCACATCGGTGTAGTCGGCGATCCGCGGCAGGAAGTTGGCGAACACCGCGACCACCACCACCAGCGCCGCGATCACTCCCAGCGCGCGCCTCCACGAGAATCGCCGCCCCGCGCGCGGCTGCTGCGTCGAGGCTTCCGGCCCGGCGTCGTTCACCCGGCCGAGGCTAGCAGGCGACCTCGCCGGGCAGGAGCGGCCGAGCCACCAGCCGGTACGCGGCGTCAGTGTTTTCCCGCGGTAACCATTGCGTCAGCTCGTCGGCCGTGCTCAGCGCCGCCAGCAACGTCCGCGCATCCTCACCGTCGACGGCGATGCACCGGTGGTCGGGCCAACTCGGCAGCTTCGTGCCGGCGGTCGCCAGGTCAGACTCGAGTGGCCAGACAGCGGGCCTTGCGCCCATCTCGGGATCGCCCTGGATCGGCGCCACATACACGGCAAGCCGGGCGGGCGTGTAGGCCGCATCTGTGGATGGCATCGGGAGGTCATTGATGAAGCCGGCCAGCGCACGCCGCGCCCGGGCTTGCGACTCGGTGAGCCGGCTGCCGCTGCTCTCGAACGTGAGGGCGTAGGCGGCACGCCTGACGCTGCCGCCATCGGCGTTCAGCAGCAGCGTGGTGGTTGCCTGGTCGGACACCCCGACCGAACCCATGTCGCCGTAGTCGGGTGCCGCCGCGTCGAGCAGGCCCGCGTCCTTCGCGGCGGTGAGCAGCGCCTGCACCTCGGGCTCGGACAGCGTGAACGTGCGCAGCGGGTAGATCGCCGGCCCGGGGTACTTCATGACCATGGGGCCCGGCACGATCACGGTGCCGTCGCCGTACAGCGTGAACTGCGGCACCGCGCGCAGGGTGACCTCGAGCGGCACATAGCCTCCGTCGGAGGTCACCTGGATCACCACGTCATCGGGGCCGGTGGGATGCGAGATACCGCTCGGCGTCGCGCCCGAAGAGCTCTCGCCGGCCGATGTCGCCGCTCCGCATCCGGCCAGCGCGAACGGCACCAGCAGCAACGGAATGAGAACACGTGGAGAGCTCATGCTGCTCTGACGGCGGCGAGCGCGCTTCGGTTCCCGCAGTCGTCGTCCGGACGCGCGGGACTCCGCCACGGTCGTGCGACCGCACCAGCCCCGGAGTCTCCTAGGATGCGGGCCTGTATCCCGCCCCCGTAGCTCAGGGGATAGAGCAGCGGTTTCCTAAACCGCGTGTCGCATGTTCGAGTCATGCCGGGGGCATCACTGGCGGAGCGCAGGTCCGGCTCGTTTACCGACCCCGGCTACGGGCCGGAACGCGAGTCGCAGGTCAGGGTCGCTTGTGGTCGGGCTCGCGTACCGGGCGGCCGCCCGCTCGCCCCGAACCCGGCGTCACGACGACCATCAGCGCTCGCACATCCTGGTCGCCCGCATTCCGATAGGCGTGGTCGACGTCGGCGTCGAACACGATCGCCTCGCCGGGGGCGGCCGTGGCCTCCTGCTCGCCGGCGGCCACGGTGAGGCGGCCGTCCAGGACGTAGACGATCTCGCGCGCACCGGCCGGATGCGCCTCCGCCACATGTTCGTCTCCGGGTCGAAGCGTCCAGTCCCACGCCTCGACGTGCTCGCGGCCGTCGCTGCCGACGATCAAGCGGCCGCTGCCGCCCCCGGGCGAGCGCCAGAGCTCGACCGGCTCCTCGGCGCCGACAAGGCGCATTCGCCGATCGCCGCCGAGGTCGACCAGTTGCTGGACACCCACATCGAGGGCATCGGCGATCCGCACGACCGTGCCCAGGCTGGGGTTGACGCGGCGCTGCTCGATCTGGATCAGCATTCCACGACTGACCTCCGCGCGAGCGGCGAGAGCCTCGAGCGTCAGCCCGTGCGCGGTACGCAGACGGCGGACGTTCGCGGCGAGAGCTTCGGCGACCGCGTCAGGGCCTGGCACGAGCCCATCGTGCCGGCGCGGCCGGGTCTCGATCTCGTAGGACATGATCATGTACTTTACAGTGCAGCATCATGAACGTCCGACGTGTCGGCGCCGGGCCGGATCCAGATGGCCATCCTACTCGCACTTGCCAGCGCAGCCGCTTACAGCATCGCCGACTTCGCCGGCGGAGTGGCAACCCGCCGAGCCCATGTGCTCCGCGTCGTGGCGATCAGTGCACCCATCAGCCTGCTGGTGGAGCTCGCGCTGCTGCCGCTTCTGGGCGGCCGGTGGTCGACCGCGGCGATCGTCTGGGGTGCCGTATCGGGCGTGGGATCGGCAGCCGCGTTCGTCCTGCTCTACCAGAGCCTCGCGATCGGCCCCATGAGCGTGGTGTCGCCTGTCACCGCCGTGGTCTCGGCGTTCCTGCCGGTGCTCGTTGGCGTGCTCCAGGGTGAGCGCCTCGGCGTCACCGCTCTGGTTGGCGCCGGGCTCGCCACCGCCGCGATCTTCCTCGTCAGCACCACGTCCGAGCCCGGCGCCGCCCTGGTCAGCCGGGGTGCGCTTCTGCTCGCCCTCGGCGCCGGTGCGGCGATCGCACTGCAGCTGATCGCGCTCCACCAGAGCCCGACCGGCAGCGGCGTCACACCCCTGCTGGCCGGGCGCGTCGTCAGTGGCGGCGTGGTGCTCGCCGCCTTCCTGACCTTCCGCCGGGCCATCGACCCGACCCGCCCGCGCGTCGCCCTGGCAGCGCTTGCCGGCGGCGTCGATGCCCTGGCGAACCTGTTCTTCCTGTTCGCATCGCACCGCGGCAGCCTCGCCATCGTCGCCCTGATCACGGCGCTCTACCCGGCAGGAACCGTGGCCCTCGCCCGCCTGCTGCTCGACGAGCGTCTGGGCCGCGCACAGTGGATCGGACTTGCCAGCGCCGCCGTCGCCGTCGCCCTGCTGACGGTGTCCTGATCCGCGAGCGCCCCGAGCAGCGGGGTACTCGAAGGGTTGCCCGCCGCACGGGGCCCTCGGATACTGGTTGCAATGCGAAGGCTGACGGCCGCCGTGCTCCCACTGATGCTCCTGCTCGCCTCCTGCAGCGGTGGCAC
>DATLLX010000287.1:0-2204 GCA_035537595.1 Gaiellales bacterium
CGCTGGCGGCAGCCGACGAGCGGCGAGATCAGCGGCAGGTGGCGGTGCTGGCCGCCGACGGGGTCACCGCGGCGTTCACTGGATCCGACACGATCGCGTTCGCGGGCGACGTCCAGGGCGACGGTTTCAGCTGCCAGGCAAACATGATGGCGGCCCCCGGCGTGCCGGAGGCCATGCGCGACGCCTTCGTGGTCTCAGACGGACCACTACCGCGTCGCCTTCTGGGCGCGATGCGCGCCGCCGAGGCGGCCGGCGACTCACCTGCGGCCAGCCGGTCGAGCAGCCGCGGGCCGTATCCCGCCAGGCTGAAAGCCTGGGTCGCGACCACTCCCACGCCCGCGCGTCCCCAGGGGCAGATCGCGCCGACTCCCATCACGCAGGTCTGCACCGCAACGCCCATCCGCCCGTCGCCGTCGCGGGCGACGATCGAGTACGTCATGCGGCCAGCATAGCGAGCGCCCAAGTACACTTCTGGCCGTTTGAACGCCGGCGCCATCATCATCGCCCTGCTGGTCATGGTGGTTCCGGGCGCGGGAGCCAGCATGGCTCTGCATCGCCCCGGACAGGCCGGAATCCCCACCCGCCTGGCGCTCTGTTTCGGCCTCGGGTACGCCGCCGCGGCGCTGACCGGCGTCGTGCTCGAGATCCTGCACGTGCTGAACGCGGTCACCTACGTGGGTCTGCTCGCGGCCGTGACCGCGGTCCTGTGGGGCTACGCCATCCGCCGCGACGGCCTGCGCGCCCACGCCGCGGCGCTGCGCGATGAGCTGGTCGCCGAGCCTTGGCTGACGGGCTCCGGCCTGGCCGCGATGCTGCTGTTCGCGCTGATGCGCCTGCGCTTCTCGCCGCTGCTCAACTTCAGCATGTTCGGGCCGTGGCGCTACTGGCAGGACGGGATCGAGATCGCCGACGCCGGCCGCGTTCCCCACCAGACGCTGCAGTGGGGTGCGACCTACACACCGACCGTCAGCAAGGTGATCCTGAACAGCTACCAGGCCGGGATGAGCTACCTGATCGGGGCGTCGCCGCTACCGGCCATGGGCGCCCTGCTGTGGCTGGTCGCCGTCGGCCTCGCCTGTGGGTTGTGGGCGCTGGGCCGGGAGCTGGGCCTGCGCTACACCGCGGCGCTGCTGCCGCTGCTGGTGCTGGTGCTGGTCGACAACGAGCTGCACCGCGACCTGGACGTGTACACCGCCGAGAACACCGGCCGGATGGCGGCGGTCTGCGCGCTGATGCTCGGCGTGCGCGCGCTGCGCCGGCGCAGCGGCTGGGCCGACCCGGTGGTCTCGGGCGTGCTGTTCGCGGTTGCTGCCGGCAGCCACGGCATCCCGGCGTTCGTGCTGATGCTCGGCCTCGCCTGCTACGCGGCCGCGCTGCTGCTCGTGGTCGGCGAGCGCCGGGCCGTGGTGCTGCGCGGGCTTGCCATCGTGGGCGTGGCCGTCCTGATCTGGGGCGCCAGCCTGGGACTGTCCGGCGGCGACGTCGGGTTCCAGGGTGCCGGCGGCTCGAACCGCTACAGCTCGTTCCCGCCCAACGTCGATCCCACCGCGTCGCTGTTCACCGGCCACGTCGTCGATCGCGCGACCGCCGGCGGGCACTGGTACATCGCTCCCGCCAGCCTCACCCGCGGCCTGGTGGCGAGCGCGATCACCCGCCCCGCCTCCGACCTCGCGCTGTGGGGGGTGCCGCTGCTCGCGATCGCGATCGCGCTGGTGATGCTGTTCCGCTTCCGAGACGAGCTGCGCCCGCTGGGGGTGTTCGTGGTGCTGCTGGCGGCCATGCTGCTGGGGATCGCAATGCTGTTCTCCTACCGCTACTCCACGTACATCCCCGGCACCTTCGGCCCGCACCGGCTGTACGACTACGTGTGCCTGCTCGCGCTGCTGCTGGTGCTCGGCTGCCTGGAGCAGGCGGTCGGGCTGCTGTCGCGCATGCGTGCCGGCCTCCCGGCCATCGTCTGCGCGGTGGCGGTGCTGGCCACCGCGGCCACCGCCGCGTACGCCGGCGCCCCGGCCCGGCACGGCTGGCAGCAGAACGGTCAGCGTGCCGAGCACGTCACCAGCTGGGTCGACGCCAACCTGCCCTGCAGCTCTCGCCTGCTGGTCGACCGGCTGACCCTGGGCACGTTCGCGGCGGAGACCGGGCGCGTGAGCGTGGCGGAGGGGATGGGGCCATACCTGCGGCCGGCGGAGCTGCATACTGTG